>DXLX01000039.1 GCA_019414515.1 Collinsella sp. | reverse complement strand
TGCTGATGGCGCGTTTGCGCGACACGCCCAGGGCCTCGCGCAGCACGCTCGTGGTGGCAGCGCCGCCGGCTGCCTCAATGGCGGCGGCGACGAGTTCACGTGCATGGGCCTCGGCGGCAGCGGACAGGGCAACGTCGCGCTCGACCTTAACGATAGAGCGATTGAGCGAAAGCTCGCGCAGGGCGCGCGTCATAGTGTCGCGGCCGAGCTGCAACTGCTCGCCCACCTCGGGCAATGTCGGTGCATCGAGGCCGGCTTCGTCCAGCAAGGCAACGATACGTTCGCAGGCCTCGCGCACCACACGCGCCGCGGCGGCAGCGGAGTGCGGGTCGAACACCTCGGCGCCCTCGGAGGCACACACGCCGCGCGAGCAGCCCTCGGCAATCAGAGCCGCGGCAACGCCTTCATCAGCGGAAGGCCACGCAGCATGGGCAACGGCGCCGGGCGTAAAGCCCGTCTCCTTGGGAGACGCCGCATGCATGGCTGACAGGGTCGCCGCCAGAGCATCCATCGCGGCGTCGAGCACCACGGCGTCCGCAAAGAGGGCCGCATCACCCACGGCAAGCTTGCGAACGGAGCCCTGCGACACCAACCCGCGCAGTGCGGCATCGACCTCGCCGACGCCAAGATCCAAAGCCTCGGCAACATCAACCGCCGTAACCGGCAGCATCTGCAGCGCCAGCCAAGCACCCACACCGCCCGCGATATCGCCGGACTCAAGCGCCGCAAACAGTGCGCGCTCGCCGGCAGAAAGCTCGCGCGAGCGACGGCAGCGCGAAAGCAGCACGCGCCCGCCGCCGATGAGCATAACGGGCGAATACGACAGCACCACGGCATGGTCTCCGGCACACAGCGGCAGCGGCTCCTCCAGGCGCACCTGCACGGTACGGGTCTCGCCCACCGCCATGGGGGCCTCGCCCTCCAAAAGCATGATGCGGCCGACGACCTCGGCCGTGCCGGCCATCACATGCACACGCGCGCCCGACTCGAGCACGCGCGGCTTGGTGCCCTCGCGGCCCAGGTAGGTGAACGTCATCATAAAGCGCAACGTCTGGCCAAAGCGGTCCGCCACGCCCAGCATCTCGCCACGGTCAAGCGCCGCGACACCGTCACCAACTAGGTTGAGCGCCACACGCTGACCAGGCAGCGCGCGCGGCGTATCGCCATGCACCTGAATCCCGCGCACGCGACAGACCGTACGCGACGGCAAAGCCATCAGCTCGTCGCCCACCGCAACCGGCGCATCATGCAGCGTTCCCGTCACGACAGTGCCGACGCCCTTGATCGTAAAGCAGCGGTCAATCGGCAGACGAGGCGCGGCATCGCTCCGCTCGGCACGGTCGCGACAGGCACCCCAGCAAACACCCACCTGCTCGTCGAGCACCGCAAGCAGCCCGTCGATCCCCTCGCCCGTCTTGGACGACACGGGCACGATCGGCGCGCCCGCAAACACGGTGCCCGACAAAAAGTCATCGACATCGAGCTCGGCAAGCTCGGTCATCTCGGCGTCGGCCAGGTCGCACATCGTCAGCGCGACCACCATATGCGTAACGCCCAACAGCTCCAGCACATGCACGTGCTCGCGGGTCTGCGGCATTACGCCCTCAACGGCAGAGACCACCAGCACGGCAACGTCGATGCCTGTCGCACCCTGCACCATAGCGCGCAGGTAATGCGCGTGGCCCGGCACGTCGACAAGGCCAACGATCTTGCCGCTCGGCAGTGCCAGTTCGCCAAAGCCCAGCTCCACCGTCATGCCCCGGCGACGCTCAACCTCCAGACGGTCGGGATTCTTGCCGGTCAGCGCCTCGATCAGTGCGGACTTACCGTGGTCAACGTGACCCGCCGTGCCAACGATAACGGGGCACTCCACCAGCGTTTGAACCTCACTCATCGAGCAACCGCCTTCTTAACGCACGCGACGAGCGTCGACGCCGCCGTCTCGATATCGCGGTCGCCCACAAGCGTACGGACGTCAAACAAAATGCGATCGTGCGAGGTTCGCGTGACGACCGGCGTGTCGAAGTCCTGGACAAGCGAGCGCTTGAGCGCGTCGACCGTCAGGCGCTCGTCAACAAGACGCACGGCAACGCACATCGTGGGCAGCTCCACGGTAGGCAGCGAGCCGCCACCGGGGGTCGACGATTCCTCGACGATTTCCACCTGCACGGCACACGGGCAGCCAGCCTTATCGAGACCCGCCACAATCAGCTCGCGCAGCTTGCGGGCACGTCGTTCCAAATGGGCCTGTGGCATCGTAAGCATACTGAGCACCGGAATATCACGATGGGCCACGTCGGCACCGTCCATGTAGATGCGCAGTGTAGCCTCGAGCGCCGCCAGTGCGAGCTTGCCCGGGCGTAGGGCACGCATAAGCGGATGCGACCCGCAGGCCTGGACCAGATCGCGACGGCCCATGATAATGCCCGCCTGTGCGGCACCGAGCAGCTTATCGCCCGAGCACGACACCAAATCGAGCCCTGCCGAAACCGAAGCCGGCGTGGTTTCTTCGCCGCCGCGCACCAAGATGTCGTCGGGCAACAGCGCGCCCGAACCCTGGTCCTCGTAGAACAGCAGACCATGCTTGTGGGCCAGGGCGGCAAGCTCCCGAGAGCCCACTTCCTCGTGAAAGCCCTCGATGCGATAGTTGGAAGGATGGACCTTGAGGATCATCGCCGTATCGGGCGTGATGGCTTGCTCATAATCAGCCAGGTGCGTGCGGTTGGTGGCGCCGACCTCGACGAGTTTGGCGCCCGAAGCCGCCATGACATCGGGGATGCGGAAGCTGCCGCCGATCTCGACAAGCTCGCCGCGGCTGACGATAACCTCTTTGCCCGCGGCATGGGTCGCCAGCACCAGCAGCACCGCGGCGGCGTTGTTGTTGACCACGAGCGCGTCCTCGGCACCGGTGAGTGAGCGGATGAGCTGCGCGGCATGCTCCTTGCGCGACCCTCGCGAGCAGGTGTCGACGCTGTACTCGAGCGTGCTGTAGCCGCGCGCGACCTCGGCCACGGCCTTTGCCGCCGACTCCGCGAGCGGGGCGCGGCCCAAGTTGGTATGGATGACCACACCCGTGGCGTTGACGGCAGGGCGCAGGCTCGGCAACGCGGAGCGGTGCGCACGCCACTCGATGGCCGAGGCAAGGTCGCGCTTAGAGCGCGGGGCAGCACCGGCGCGAATGGCTGCGCGCTCCTCGTCGAGCCCGGCCGTCACGGCGGCATGCACCACCGCGTCGCAGGTCTCCCCCGCCGCCTTCACGACCGGCCACTCGGCAAGCAGCTCGTTGACGGAAGGAATGGCGCGCAGGCGGGCGCGTACCTCATCGGACATGTTCTGGCTATCGCTCATGTACGGCCTTTCAAAAGAAACGTGGATCAGTCTAATGCATCAGCTGAGTCAATTACTCGTTATTATCCTCGCGCGCCGCGATCTTTTCCACGCGAACGGCGTTTTCCTGGGTGAGCGCGGCACCCGTCAACGGGTCCCAGCGCAGCGGCGTATGGTCGAGTGGGCCCACGCCCAAGGCTTGAGCGCCACCGGCATCGGCGCCAAACGAACGCCCGCCGGGGGCGGCCGAGGTGAAGATGCACGCCGGATGCAGATACGGCGTCGTCTCCACGCGCACGCGGTCGCGGCCCAAATCGCTCACAAGTTCGACGACCTCGCCATCGGCGATGCCCATGTGCGCAGCGGCATCGGCATTCATCTGCACGGCATCCAGGTCCGATCCAGCCTCAGCGGCACCTTGGGCCGCGAGCCTGCGCGAAGTATGCGACTCAAAGGGACGGTTGCCGCTAATGAGGCGAAACATCCCCGGGCCGGGCTCCACCATCGGCGCAATCCAGCCTGGCACGCGTCCCAGACCGGCTCGTTCCCACACGTCGCTTGCCAGCGCAATTTTGCCGCCATCCAAGGGAATCACCGGCTCGCCTGTACGCGACGGCAACGCAACACCCGTGTCGGCCCAGCCGCGCTCCTTGAGCTCGTCCAGATTGATCCCAAACGACGCCACCTGGGCAGCCGCTAGATCGTCGGACGTAAACTGGAAGTACTCGCCCGCGCCACACGCCTGCGCCAGACCGGCAAAAATCTCCCGACCGGGACGTGTGTCGTCATGCTGCACGGGCAGCACGGCGTTGCGGTAGAACACGCGCGCATCGTTGACGCCCGCCACCGTTCCCACGCCGCGGTCGGCCTCCAGATACGTCACGTCGGGCAGCACGAAGTCAGAAGCACGTGCCGTCTCGGACCAGCGAATATCAATCGTCACAAGCAAGTCGAGCCGCTGCAAAATACTCAACCAAGCCTGTGCATTGCCATAGCCCGCACCAGGGTTACTGGCATAGACGATGAGCCCACGCAAATCGCCGGCAAGAATCGACTGACCGATGGTCGTGCACAGGCCGCGCTCGGGATCGACGAGCGGATAGCGCTCGGACCCCAGCTTGGGCCCACGCGGCACCGGCGGCGTCGCAAAGCGCGTGGGATCGAGGTCGCCCAACACAAGCGGCGTGGGCGGATTGAGCGCGCCGCCCGCATGCCCGATGCAGCCCAGCAGCACATCGACCAAGCAGATAGCGCGCGCGGTCTGGGTGCTATTGGCATACGCGATACCGATGCCACCATGAAAGCCCGCATCCACCACAGCGGCAGGCGCGGCGGCAGCGAGATCGCGCGCCGTGGCGACAATCTCTGCGGCCGGCACGTCGCACATCGACTCGGCCCACTCGGGCGTCCAAGGACGGGCCGCCTGCGCCAGCTCGTCAAAACCCGTGGTATAGCGGGCAACGAACTCGTGGTCGTACAAGTCCTCGGCAATCAGCACGTGGGCGATGCCCAGCAGTAGTGCCAAATCGCAGCCCGGGCGCACGCGCAGCCAGCGGTCGGCAAGCGCGGCGGAGCCGCTGCGCCGGGGGTCGACCACGATAATCTTCGCCCCGCGCCGGCGCGCATCGTTGAGCGCATCGACGGCCCCCATCGTCGATGAATCGACGATGGAACGCCCCAGGTACATGATGCAGTCGGTATGTGCCAGGTCGGAGGCGGGGCTATAGCCCAGGCTGTGCTCCCAACCGGTAAGTCGGCTTACCTCGCAGGCGCCATCGGCACCGTACACGTTGGGCGAGCCCAACGCATGCATAAAGCGATACGCCCAGTAGCGGTCGAACGAGGGAACGCCGAGCGTCATGCCCAGCGCGCGCGGACCATGCCCGTCAACAATCCCCAAAAGGCGCTCGGCAATCTGAGCAAACGCCTCGTCCCAGGTAATCGCATCGAACCCCGAGCCATCCCGGCGGCGTCGCATGGGGTGCACAATGCGGTCGCGCTCGTCAAACGGCATTGCCAGGCGATGGCGCCCGCGGGCGCACAGGGCACGCGCCGCGCACGGATGCCCCACAACCGGCAACTCAGCCACCACACGACCGTCCTCAACGCGTGCCGCAAAGGCGCAATCGGCATAGCATCCCCCGCATGTGGTCACCACGGCGCGACCGTCACGCTTCACAGCAGATGCCATCTCGATTACCCCTTTCATCAGCCAAACACAACAGGCCAACAGCCCGACAACGAGCCCCAGACCCAAATAGCCTCCCGCACGGCAACGCCCCGCGGGAGGCCCAACGTCAAACAGACGGTACCTTACGCCTCGGACTTCTTAGCGTAGATAAACCAGTAGCCGAGCGCGATCAGAACCGCGCCGCCCACGATGTTGCCCAGCGTGGCAGCGGACAAGTTAAACGCAATGCCCGCAGCGTTGAGTGCATCGGCGCCGGCGACGTCGGCACCATAGCCGAACGCGTGCATCACGGCACCCATGGGCAAAAAGTACATGTTGGCGACGCAGTGCTCAAAACCGCAGGCCACAAAAGCGGCGATGGGCAGCAGAATGCCCACAACCTTATCGACCACGGTCTTGCCGGCGGTACCGATCCACACGGCCAGGCACACAAAGATGTTGCACAGGATGCCACGGAAGAAGATCGTCACCCAGTCGATCGTCACCTTGCCGGCGGCGACGCTCACCATGGAATTGGCGACCGCCTCGCCGTTGAGCTTGTAAATGCCGGCCATATACACCAAAAAGACGATGAACAGGGCACCGACAAAATTGCCGACCCACACGACGACCCATGCCTTGAGCATCTGAGCCAGGGTGATCTTTTTGCTCTTGAGCGCGCAGACCATAAGCGAATTACCGGTAAACAGCTCGGCGCCGCACACCAGTACCAGCACCAGGCCCAGGCAAAAGCACAGACCGCCCACGACGCGCTGGGCACCCCAGCCCAGCGTGCTGTCGCTCAAGAACACGGTAAAGAACAGGCCACCGAAGGCAATAAACGCACCGGCGAACATTGCCAACAGAAAGGCCTTTGCGACCGGCAGGTTGGCCTTGGTCACGCCGGCGACCTCGGTCTTGGCCTCGATCGCGGCGGGCGCCAGGCAATCGGGAGCGGGATATTCTGCCTTGGAATCTGCCATGTCAATCACTTCTTTCCTAATCAGCAGGGACAAGCGCACCTATTGCTCTTGTCCCAAGCGGACAAAGTGGGAAAAGTCGTTGGCGGCCACGGCGTCGTACACGGCGTCGACGGCGTCAAAGACTTCCGGGGACATGGGGTTGTAGAACTCCGTGTCGCCCGGCTGAATCCCTATGAAGACGATATCTTCGCACGATTGCTCAATCTCTTCGATCAGAATCGACAAGGGAAGCGAATGCGTGGTGAACATCGACTTGCGCGCGACGTCGGTCTTATCGAGCAGGCGGATGGCACCGACGGGCAGCGCCATGTCGGCGGCATCGACCAACACTAGGCGCGGCGGACGCTCGCGCTTGACCTCGATGATGTCGTCCTCGGGCGTCTGACCACCGTCGATGGTGTACCAACCGGCGATGGGCGTGTCCTCCATCTTTTTGGAGAGCACGGGGCCAGCGGCATCGTCGGCGCGCAGCACGCTTCCCGCCGTGAGCACAATGCCCGCAAACGGGGCGTCGTTCACACGGCCATCCACAACGCGACCCATTACTGCAACCTCCCCGTCAGATACACGCCCGACACATCGCGCACGCGCTCAACCAGATCGCGAAACTTCATTAAGAACGCAACCTGCTGGGCATGCAGGCCAAAGTCGTCATCGAACACCGAGATGCCGGCCTTGGCCGAACCGCGAAAACCGCGATCGTCGAGCAGCGTGTCACAGGCCTCGAGCAGCGACGGCACCGCCGCCTTGTCGAGCTGGCACTCGCCAAAGGAGCGGATGGCCTCGAACTTGGTCTTGGCCTCCCCCTCCGGCAGCGCGTCGATAAGCGTATAGAACACGTTCACCGGCACCGACAGGCGCGGCTCAAAGCAGTCGAGCACGCCGGTGTGGTGGCCCACGGCGAGCGTGTAGTACAGCACGTCGCAGGCCTCCTGGGGAACGTCTTCCTCGGTCTCCACAAACTTACGCGTGAGCTCATAGAAGACCACCTGGTCGGGCGTATGGCCCAGGCAGGGGTCGGCGACGCCCTCGGCGGCCTCGTCGCTTGCGCGCGAGGCATCGCCAAAAGAGCCGCCGAGCATGCCGGGGCCCGCAAAGTAACCAGAGCGGTCCGTGAGCTCCATCTAGCGACCTCCGGCCAGTACCAGATCCTGTAACGCCGAGTACACCTCAACGCGGCGAGGATCATCCTGCTTGTCGATGAGCAGCGCCATGGCACCGCGGATATCGCCCTTGGGCGCGCCCTCGAGCGTATCCATAAACTCGTTGGCCAAGTCGCGGCCGTAACGGTAGCCGCTCATGGCGCGAGCCTCGCGCTCGATGGCAACGCGCAGCTTGTACGGCACGCCGGGGTGCAGGATATCGGCCTGCTCGTCGGCGGCCTCCACCGTGGTCTCGGCATGGAGCTTTTGGTCCAGCAGGCCAAGTGCCATGGCAAAGCCGTAGATGGTCTGCGCGGGACTGGGCGGGCAGCCGGGGATATAGACATCGACCGGCAAGATCTTGTCCGTGCCACCCCAGACGCAGTAGTTGTCGTAGAAGATGCCGCCGGTGCAGCCGCACGCGCCATAGGACACCACGATCTTGGGATCGGGTGCGGCCTCAAAGGCGCGCAGGGCCGGCATGCGCATGGCACGCGTTACGGCGCCGGTGTACAGCAGCACATCGGCGTGACGGGGCGAGGGCACGACCTTGATGCCAAAGCGCTCGACGTCGAAGACGGGCGTGATGGAACCGAAGATCTCGATCTCGCAGCCGTTGCAGCCGCCGCAGTCAACACGGTAGACGTACACCGAGCGCTTGATCTTCTTAAGAAGGGTCGCCTTGGCCTTCTCGATGCTCTCGTCGAGCTCGATCTTGGTCGGGCGGTACTGGAGCCGCTCAGGCAAAAGCGTGGGTTCGGCCATGGTTACTCCTCCTTCGTTTCAAAATCCATGATGATGCCCTCGACCGGCGCCGGACCGGCGGGAATCTCGGGCGCATCGGGGTTGAGCTCGCGGTCGATATACTCCGGGTTCACGCCGTGGCCGCCCAGATACTCCATGCCGGGGCCCTGGGGCTCACCGGACGCAAGCGTCTCGTTGGCAGCCATGCCGGCAGCGTTGCCGGTCTTTACGGCCGAGGCGGCGCGCAGGGCGTCGAGCTCGCGCTTGCACTCCTGGCACATACCGACGGTACGGGCAGCCTGCTCGGCCTCCATGCCGCCGGCCTTTTGCAGCAGGCGCTTTGCGTAGTCGATCTCCTTGTGCGGGGCAAACGGCTTGCCGCAGCGCGAGCAGTGCTCGAGCGTATAGACGCTCTTGCTGGTGAGGTCGTCCTTGCTCATGACGGCAAGCTCAAACTCCTCGGTGAGCTTGATGGCCTCCATGGGGCAGGCTTCCTCGCAGCGGCCGCAAAAGATGCAGCGGCCGTAGTCGATCGACCAGGTAATGGTATCGGCCGCAAGGTCGGTGTCCATGCGAATGGCATCGGCCGGGCACGCCACGCCGCAGGCACCGCAGGCGATGCAGAGCTCGGCATTGTGCTCGGGCTTGCCGCGCATGTCCTTATTGGTGGGGAACGGCGCAAACGGGTACTTGACCGTCGCGTCGCCGGCCTTGGCGTTAACCTTCCAAAGCTTCAGCATATTAGAGCGCCTCCTCATCGAGCGGAGCGGCCAAGGTGCCCTCGCCCGCAAGCGGCGACTTGTCGCGCCAGACGTTCTCGAACTGCTCCTTGTCGAGCACGTGGTCGCGCTTGGCGGCGACATCGGTCACCGTCACGCGATCGGTGCAGGAGTAGCACGGGTCGAGCGAGCCGACGATCAGCGCCGCGTCGCCCACGGTGTTGCCGCGGAACATGTAGCGCAGGACCGGCCAGTTGCTGTACGTGGCGGCCTTGGCGCGCCAGCGGTAGCACTTCTGGTTATTGCCGAGCATGGCCCAGTGCACGTCCTCGCCGCGCGGCGCCTCGGTGGCGCCGATGGCGTACTTGTGCGGGGTGTACTCCCAATCCGTGGTGAGGATGGGGCCCGACGGGCAGTTCTCGAGCATGGTCTCGATCATGTCGATCGAATCGTAGACCTCCTGGATGCGGACGGCGGTACGGCCGAAGGCGTCGCAGGTGTCGGCCGTGGCGGCGTGCATCTTTTGGACGTCCGGATCGGCGTAGCCGTCGAAGGGATGGTCAAAGCGCACGTCGCGGGCATAGCCCGAGCCACGCATGAGCGGGCCGACCGGCGAGAAGTCGCGTGCAATCTTGCGGTCCAAGATGCCGATACCGCTCGTACGCTCAATAAAGTTGGGCGTGGAGAGCAGCACGTCGACGAGCTCCTGAACCTCGGAGCGCAGCTGGTGGATGGTCGTGAGCGTGGAGAGCTTCTGCTCAGCCAAAATGTCGCGACGCACGCCGCCAATCACGTTGAGGCCGTAGGTCTTGCGGTGACCGGAGAGCTTCTCGGCCAGGTCCATGGACTTCTCGCGGACGCGGAAGAACTGCTGGAAGCCGGAGTCGAAGCCCGTGTAGTGCGACGCCAGGCCAATGTTGAGCAGATGCGAGTGCAGGCGCTCAACCTCGAGCATGATGGCGCGGATGTACTGGGCGCGCGGCGGGACATGAATGCCCTGGGCGCGCTCGACGGCCTCGGCATAGGCCACCGAGTGGGCGCAGCCGCAGATGCCGCAGATGCGGTCGGCGAGGAACGTGACGGCGTCATAGTTCAGGCGCGTCTCGGCGACCTTCTCCATGCCGCGGTGCACGTAGAACAGACGGTAGTCGGCATCGACGATCGTCTCGCCCTCGACAAACAGGCGGAAGTGGCCGGGCTCGTCGGAGGTAATGTGCAGCGGGCCCATGGGGACGAGCGTGGTCTCCTTGCCCTTGGTGTCGGCCAAGAACTCATAGTTTTCCATGTCGCTCGCGGGAGCGGGACGGAAGCGGTAGTCCATGGAGTCCTTGCGCAGCGGGTACAGGCCACTGGGCCAGTCATCGGGAAGCACCAGGCGGCGACGGTCGGGCAAACCCTCGGGAATCAGGCCGAACATATCGCGCAGCTCGCGCTCGCCCCACACGCAGGCGGGGACGAACGGCGTCACGGACGGGAACGTCATCTTAGCGGGGTCGACCTCGGCACGCACGGTAACCCAGCCGGGGTCCTCCCCCTCCATGGAGATGACGTAGTACACGGCGTAACGGCCGCACAGGGAGCGCTCGTCGTTGCCGACAATCACGGGAATCCAGCCGTAGCGCTCGTAGTACAGGTAGTGGACGGCCTCGGGCAGCTTGTCCTGCTTGACGGTGATCGTCAGCTGGTCCTCGCACTGCCACTCAACCTTCTCGATGCAGCCCGGAACGGCGCGGCGCAGGGCCTCGACATGGCTCTCGCAGCGACGGGCATACACCTTGTTCTCAGTTTCAATCATTCGTTACTCCACCTCGCTCTGAGCGGTCTCGGTACCGAACACAGCGCGGTACATCGGCGTCGCGTGAAGTTCCTCGGTGCTCTGCTCGAGCACGATGCCGGTAGCGGTCTCCACACCGTGCACGAGGGGCAGCGGGGTGGCAATGCCAAACCACAAGATCATGACAGCCAGGATGATTTCGGGGATAAGCATGAGCGCCGGGGCCTCATGCTTGCCCATGCCCTGGGGCGCATGGCCGAATACCGACTTGAGTGCGATACGGGTGAGCGCGGAGATGGCCACGGTAAGACCGAGGGCGACCACGACGACCAGCCACATGGGACCGGCGGTAACACCGGCGACAAAAGTCAGGAACTCAGAGATGAACATGCCAAAGGGCGGGAAGGCGGCAAGGCCGAGCAGCGCCAGGATGGCGAGCGCGGCGGTTGCGGGCGCAACCTCGACGACGCCCTGGATCTTGGCCAGGCTACGCGTGCCAAAGGCGTGCTGGATGTTGCCGGACACGCAGAAGGCAAGCGTCTTGGTAAAGCCGTGGAACACGCAGTGCAGCAGGGCCGCGGCGATACCCAGCGGGCCACCGATACCCAGGCACAGGGCGATAACGCCCACGTTCTCCACAGACGAGTACGCAAAGCGGCGCTTGAGGTCGTCCTGGCGAAACATCGAGAGTGCCGCCACCAAAATGGACAGCGTGCCGACGATCAACAGCAGAAGTTGCGGATACTCGGCACCCACGGCCTGGATGGTAAAGCCGTAGAAGCGCATGATCACAAGCATGGCACACTTAAGCAGAACACCCGAGAGCAGGGCCGAGACAGGACTCGGAGCCTGAGAGTGGGCATCGGGCAGCCAAGTGTGCATGGGGAACAGGCCAGCCTTGGTGCCAAAGCCGATCACGATAAACGCAAAGGCGAGGCGCATGAGCGTCGGGTCGAACTGGTCGGCATACGGCAGCACGCACGACAGGAATGCGGCCTCGTGGGCGTTGGGAATCACGTCGGCGGCGTTGGCGTAGATCAGCAGCGTACCGAACAGGCCAAATGCCACGCCGGCGGTACAGACCATCGCATACTTCCAAGAAGCCTCGAGGGCCGTCTTGTTCTTGTAGATACCCACCAGGAACACAGTGGAAAGCGTGGTTGCCTCCACGGCGGCCCACGTGAGGATCATGTTGTTGGACAGGCACGCGAGCAGCATGGTGAACACAAACAGGCTAAACAGCGCAAAATACTGCTTGGCGCGCTCGGCGGGCATGGAGCCCTCCTCGATATCGGCCTTTACATAGGGCAGCGAGAACAGCCCCGTAAGAAAACCGATAAAGCCGATGAGCAGCACAAAGATGGCGCCCAGCGAATCGAGGTGGAACCACAGGCCAAGAGCGCTCGCGGTTTCGCCGCTCATAAGGACGTCGCCGGCCGTCATAATCGACAGCACCAGGACGGCTGCGACGGAGACCAGGTTGAGACCGGCAAACACGTTATAGGACGTGTTCTTGGGCAAAAACGCCATGACCAGCGAGAACACCAAAGGAGTCGCGAGCAGGGCGAGAATCAACGTTTCCATGGACTACCCCCTCAGCTCGGACAGGTCGCGCGCATCGAGCGAGTGGGAGTCGTCCCAAATGCGACGCACGACGATGGACATGATGATGACGGCAAAGATGGCGTCGGTGGCGATACCGATCTCGATGATCTCGGGAGCGGTGGGGGCCAAAAGCGCGAGCGTCACGTGGCTGCCGTTTTCCATAAGGCAGTATCCAAAGATCTGCTTCATGATGTTGCGCTGCGAGATGATGCAGGTGAGGCCCACGAAGAAGTGAGCGAAGCTAATAGCGAGCGCAGGCGTTGCGACCTCGGCCGTGGGCAGGCTGATCTGCGTCACAACGGCAAAGCAGATCGCGACCTCGACGGCGATGATGCAGATGGCCCACGCGGGCTTAAGGCCGGCCTTGAGCGATGCGTCGCTCGGCTCGCCCATCTTCTTGTATGCGCGGTTGAGGATGTAAGGGACCAGGACGACCTTAGTGATAAAGGCAGATCCGGCCCACATAAGCAGCTCCTGCGCACCGGTAGTAGCACCGAGCGTAGCGAGCAGTCCCACGAGCACCAGCGACTGCACCGCATACCAGCGAATGGCGTGCTTGATGTTCTTGGAGACGACCACCATGGTGGACGTGACGATCAGAAGGCCGCCAAGGATGTTGACGATCGAATAACCCATGTCGTTCTACCTCCTAACCGATCCAGCTGGCCGAAAGCGGGCCGCTGACGATGACCATGATGATGAGCACGATGAACACGAACGCCATCGCGCGGGGAAGCGGGGCTCCCGCAGCGACCTCGTCGCTCGGCTCGCCGGGCAGGCAATAGCCCATCCACTTGAGGAACCAGGCGAAGGTGGCGACGGTCTCGGCGACCATGATGCACACGAGCACCAGGATCGCGACGTTGCCGGCACCCACAGAGAAGCCGCCGGCGATAATCTGGAACTTCGAGAAGAACGTGTTCATGGGCGGCACGCCGGCAATAGCGAGCGCGGCGACACCGAAGCCCACGCCCGAGATCGGGTACTTCTTTACGATGCCGCGAAGCTTGGGCAGCATACGCGTGCCGAGCGTAAAGGAGAACGAACCGGCGATCAGGAAGAACAGCGTCTTGGCGAAAGCGTGGTTAAAGATGTGGCAGACGGCGCCATCGAAGGCCAGCTGGCTGCCAAAGACCGAAAGGCCCAGACCAAAGAACACATAGGAGAGCTGGGCGATCGTGGAAAAGGCCAGCAGACGCTTCATGTCCTTTTGCGGCAGGTACATAAGGAAGCCAAAGAGCATGGTGACCATGGCGTCGATAATGGCGACCCAACCCACGATCTCGGGGATCTCGCCGGCAGAGACGAGTGCACGCGCGAACACGCACACGCCGACCTTAACCATCGAGGCGCCATGCAGGTAGGCCGAAACAGGCGTCGGCGCCTCCATGGCCGAAGGCAGCCACATGTACATGGGAACCTGTGCGGACTTGGCCCAGGCCGCAAACAGCACGAGCAAAAGAACGATAGCCTTGAGCTTGGCGTCGAGGCCGGCAATCGCGGTAATGGCGAAGGTACCGGTATGGGCAAACACGATGGCGGCGCCCAGATACAGGCCAAGCGCACCGATATGCGTAATGATCAGAGCCTTCATGCCGGCCTTCTTGGCCGTAGGCGTCATGTAGTAGCTAATGAGGCCCCAAGAGCACGCACCCGTGATCTCAAAGAACACGAGCTGGCCCAAAAGGGTCGAGCTGTACACAAGACCGGCCATGGCGCCGATGAAGGTCGCGAGGTACGCGTAGAAGCGACGACGCGGTGCGTCGGGATGCTCACGGTTATTCTCGCTCATATAGGGAATCGAATAGATCACGACAAGCAGGCCGATACCCACAAAGGCGGGCGCGAGCAGCGTGCTCATGCGATCGAAGGTGAATCCCATGACGAGGGTCTGCCCAAACGAGATCAGGGGGACCTGCGTGTCGGGCATGCCGGCGCCAGCGAAATTCGCGGCGAGGGCGATGGTGCAGACCGTCGAGACGGCGGCACCCAAAACGCTGAACCACTTGGCGTACGGACGGGGGAACAGGGCGACGAGCACCGAGGCCACCATCGGGGCCGCGATAGCGACCAAGCCGAGAAGGGACAGACTGACTGCAAATGACATTGTTTCTCCCTTCTCCTACACGCCGACGACCACGAAGACAAACGCCAGAACGGCGATGCCCACGACGGCCCAGGTCTGATTGCCAAGCACCTTAAAACGCGAGCGCGAGCAGGAGTTCTCGATCACGCCGCATACGACAAAGTCGATCAGGCACTTAACAAGGAAGATGACCGCGCCCAGAACGGCCGCGATACCCACGGCCGCGGGCTCGCCCCAGGGGACGAAGATCGCGCAGAACCAGGCGACGACCAGGACCTGCTTCATGGACATGGCGAGCTTGGCCATCGCAAGCGACGGGCCGGAAAGCTCAGCGAGCGGACCTTCCTGGAGCTCCTGCTCGGCCTCGGCCTGATCAAACGGCAGCTTGCCGAGTTCCATGTAGCAGGCAATCGCAAAGGCGATGCCGGCGAGGATCACAGCGACCGGCGCGTCGATGGCGCCCGTCATGATGTGCTGGCCCATGGTGGCGATGTCGGTGGAGCCGCACACCAGGGCGGCGGCAAACAGCGCCAGCAGCATGGACGGCTCGATGAGCACGCTCATGAGCAGCTCGCGGACGCCGCCGATACCGGCGTAGGCGTTGGACGAATCCACACCGCAGAGGGCGAAGAAGAAGCGGGCGAGCGCCAGGCTATACATGATGGTGATGGCGTCACCAAAGACCGGGATGGGGCTTTGTGCCGTAAAGAGCGGCAGACCCATCGCGAGCATAAAGGCGACGGCGAAGAACAGCGGCGGCATGATGCGCAGCGCAAAGCTCGCATCCTCGCTCTGGGACTCGGGGCGCGCAAAGAGCTTGGCCAGGTCGCGGTAGTCCTGCATGATGCTGGGGCCGCGACGGTTGTGCATCTTGGCGCGGATCACGCGGCCGAGACCGGAGAAGAACGGCGCGACGGCCATAACGACCACGCCCTGCAGAACGGCAAGTACGATGTTGTTCATGCTCTCCCCTCCTTAACCCATTTGCACGGCGAGCACGAGGAACACCACGAGTGCCGCGACGATGTAGCAGATATAGATGCTGTAGTTGCCGCCCTCGAGCTTAGTCGCGAGGTCGGCGAGCTTCTCGACACCCTTATGCGGGGCATCGACGAGAACCTTGTCGGGTACGGGCTCCACAGCCTCGGCCACACCGGTGAGCTTCTGGAAGAAGTGCGCGATGGACCAGCAGACGGCCGTGCAGCGGTCGCGCAGCGTGTAGAGCGGCTGCATAAACCAGGACACCTCGGAGGCAAAGGTCGTGGCCACGACGGGCATATGCTCGTTGGGAGCATAGCCGCATGCCCACGGCTGGGACTTCTGCACCTTGCCGACGGTCTTGAGCTTGCGATAACCGCAGGCAAGGCCGACGAGCACCACGAGCGCAATAGCGATCGCGGGCGTGGAGGTGGCAGCGCCGGAGTACTGGTTCATGAGCTCCATGCCCTCGGCGGCAAACACGCCACCGTACGGATGCAGCACGGACGCAGCGACATCGACCAGCACGGGCGCGATCACGGGAGCGCCAATGCCCAGCACGACGCAGATGGCCGCGAGCAGGCCCTGCGCAAACACCATGGGGGCGGGAACCTCCTTGGCATTGGCCGCGGCCTCGGAGCGGGGCGCGGAGGCAAAGGAGACGCCATAGGCCTTGACGAAGCATGTGACAGCCAGCGCGCCGGTAATGGCAAGCGCGACGGCAGCGAACACGGCCACGATCATGACGGCCTTGTCGCCCTGCATGGCAGCGTTAAAGAGCGACTGGTAGGTAAACCACTCGGACACAAAGCCGTTGAAGGGCGGGATGGCCGAGATGGCAAGCGCGCCAATAAGGAAGCAGATGGCCGTAGCCGGCATACGACGGAACAGACCGCCCATCTTCTCCATATTGCGCGTACCCGTGGAGTACAGCAGCGCACCGGCGCCCAAGAACAGCTCGCCCTTAAACATCGCGTGGTTAAACGTGTGGTAGAGGGCGGCCATCAGAGCCAGGACGGCGATGCCGACAGAGTTGAGCGCCATGGCGGCCATGGAGGCGCCGACGCCGAGCAGAATGATGCCGATGTTCTCGACGGAGTGATAGGCCAGCAGGCGCTTGATGTCATGCTCCTGCAGGGCGAAGGCCACGCCGAGGACCGACGAGATCGCACCGAAGACCATGACCATAAGGCCCCACCAGACCTGAACGCCCGAGGCGGAGAGCAGGTCGAGGCCCACCTTGAGGATGCCGAAGATACCGATCTTGATCATGCCGCCGGACATGAGGGCCGACACGTTGGACGGCGCCTCGGGATGCGCCTTGGGCAGCCAGCCGTGCAGCGGGATGATACCGGCCTTGGCGCCAAAGCCAAAGAAGGCGAGCACAAAGCACACGGATGCGACCGCGGGGCTAAACTGCGTAGCGCGGAAATCCGCAAAGGCAAACGAGCCACCGGCGAAGTTGGTCATGGTGAGGAAGCTCGCCATGATGAGCACAAAGCCCACGTGCGCGATCACAAAGTAGAGCCAACCGCCATGGATGGAGTTCTCGTTCTCCTCGATCACGACCAGGAAGTACGAGGTCAGCGACATGAGCTCAAAGGCGACCAGGAACCAAAACACGTTGTCGGCGGTGATGACGAGCATCATGGACGCCACAAAGGTGTTAAAGAAGAAGCCGGCGCGGCCCTTTTTGCCCGGGTACTCATCAAAGTAGTTGAGACCGTAGATCGAGCCGGCAAACGCGAGCACCGAGATGAGCGCCACGAACAGGCCGGACAGCTGGTTGAGCAGCAGCTGGAAATGGGCAAACGGGAAGAACACGATGGTGTCGACCGACGTGACATCGCCCAGCACGGCCTGGATACCGGCCACAAACGAAAGCACCGCGGCGACGGCGCCGATTAGGCAGCCGGCGGTCTTGGCGACGTTATCGGCCTTGATCAGCAGAACCGAGGCGAGCGCACCGATGCACGAGACGGCAAGCGATGCGATAAACAGCGTCATGCTATCCATTGTTTACGCTCCCTTCTGCTTTCTCGGACAGGCCCTGGGCCACAGCGGTAACGTCGACGACCGGACCGTTTTCGATCGAGCGCAGGCGCTTGGCCTCGTCGAGCTCGCGATCGGCCGCGCCACCCATGACGGTCAGCGCCTTGGTAGGGCACGCCGCCACACAATGCGGGCCGTCCGGATCGAATGCGCACAGGTCGCACTTGACAGCGCAGGTGTACTGACCAGGAGCCCACGTAAGCAGGCTGCTCAGGGACTTAGGATACGAAGGCGTCGGGTCGCACATGCCTGCGACACCGGCGATAGACGTGCCATCGGGATGGATGGCTCCGAAGGGGCACGCGATGGCGCACAGCCTGCACCCGATGCACTCCTGCTCCTTGACGTGGATGCGATCGCCATCGTGCTCGATGGCATTCACCGGGCAAACCTCGGCGCAGGGGGCACCCTCGCAATGGTGGCAGGCAAGGGCGGCCGAAATACCGCCGGTCTTCACGAGCGCCAAGCGCGGCGTATCCTGAAGACCCTGCATCCGGTGGGCGTCGGCACAGGCGGACTGGCATGTTCCGCAGCCGATGCACCTCTCCGGGTTGATGTCAATGAAGCGGTTCATCCCCACTTCCTTTCAAAATAACGGGCCGGGCTCCCGAACGTACGGGACGCCCGGCCCAAAAAGCCAACGAGAACGGGACTACACGATTTGGTTCACGTGCGTCTCGTCATCGAACTTGGCGGCGCCGGGCTCAACGTCCTGGGGAGCGGCGGCGTCCACCAGAGCCTGCTTGAGCTCGGTGTACTGACGCTCCACCTCGCCCTCAGCCCAGACCTGGTCGGCGATAGCGTCGACCTGGCAGGCGGAGAACTTGTCCTCGGGCGTATGCGAGACCGGGTCGACCTTGTGAATGGTCAGCTCGTTGCACTTGCCGATCCACCACTGGTAGGTCATATAGACCGTGCCCTTGTTGATGCGGTCGCTCACGTCGGCGCGGCTGTATACCTGGCCACGGCGGCTGTGAATCGAGACGATGTCGCCGTTCTTGATGCCGCGCGCCTGGGCGTCCGCGGGATTCATGCGGACAAAGCCGGGCTCGTCGGCGAGCAGCGCCAGCGTCTTGCAGTTGCCAGTCATCGAGCGGCAGCTGTAGTGACCGACCTCGCGAACGGTGCACAGAATGAGCGGGTACTCATCGTCGGGAAGCTCGGAGGGCGCCTCCCAGTCGTGCGCCATCAGGTTGGCGCGGCCGTCCTTGGTGGTGAACTTGCCACCAGCGAACATGTCGGGCGTACCGTGGTCGTTCACATCGGTGCTCTTGACCGGCCACTGGGCGTAACCGCCCTCGGGAGCCATCTTCTCGTAGGTTGCGCCCACAAAGTTGGGGCACAGGCTGATGCACTCGTTCCAGATCTGCTCGGTGTTGTCGTAGTGCATGGGGTAACCCATACGCGTAGACAGGTCCGCGAAGATCTCCCAGTCGTGACGGCACTCGCCCTTGGGCGGAACGGCCGCGTCAAAGTGCTGGAAGCTACGGTCGGATGCGGTAAAGACACCCTCGTGCTCGCCCCAAGAGGTGGCAGGCAGGATGACGTCGGCGAGCATGGTCGTCTGCGTCATAAAGATGTCCTGGCAAATGAACAGATCCAGCTCGGAGAGCGTCTTGCGCATACCGGCCGAATCGGGCTCGGTCTGCACCGGGTCCTCGCCGTAGTTGTAGAAGCAGTGCACCTTGCCCTCGTCGACCAGGTGGCCCAGGTCGGTGAGCTTGTAGCCCTCCTCGAGCGGGAGCTTTTCCTCGGGCACGCCCCAAGCCTTGGCAAACTTGGCACGCACAGCCGGGTCGGTGACCTTCTGGTAGCCAGGGTACAGGTTGGGCAGCATGCCCATATCGCAGGAGCCCTGGACGTTGTTCTGACCACGCACGGGCGCGAGGCCGGAATTGGGTTTGCCGATCTGGCCGGCAACGCAGGCGATGGAGGCGATGGTGTGCACCGTCTTCAGGTTCTGCTTCTGCTGGCATACGCCCATGCCCCAGCCAATGATGGCAGAGGGCTTCGCCGTGGCGTACATCTCGGCAGCTTGGTGGATCAACGCGGGCTCGACACCCGTGATGTCCTGTACGGATTCGGGAGTGTAGTTCTTGATGGTCTCCCACCACTCGTCAAAGCCGTTCGTATGCTCGGCGACGAATTCCTTGTCGTAGAGGCCATCGTTGACCAAGCAGTTGGCAAAGGCGTTGAGGAACGCAACGTTGCAACCGTTCTTGATCGGAAGGTAGAGATCGGCGATACGCGCGGTTTCGATATGGCGCGGATCGGCGACGATGATCTTGCAACCCTTTTCTTTGGCTCGCACGATACGCCTTGCGACGATGGGGTGCGAATCGGCAGGGTTATAGCCGAAGAGGAAAATGCAGCCCGCATCCTCCATACCGGGGATGGAGCATGACATGCAACCTGAACCAACCGTGTCCATCAGACCGAGGACAGTAGGGCCGTGTCAAGTACGGGCGCAGTTGTCCACGCTGTGGGTGCCGATGCACGCACGCGTAAACTTCTGCATGACGTAGTTCGCCTCATTGCCGCCGCCTCGCGAAGAGCCGGTGGTCATGACAGCGTTAGGACCATATTCGTCAATTATGGCCTGCATCTTAGATGCGGTGAAATCCAGTGCCTCGTCCCAGCTTACGCGCTCAAGATCCGCGCCCTTAGTGCGGCGGATCATCGGGTGCAGTACGCGAGGAGTCAAGATCTTGGTGTCGTTGATGAAGTCGTAGCCGCTCATGCCCTTAAGGCACAGCTCGCTCTGGTTGGTGATGCCGTTGAGCGGTTCGGTGCCCACGACCTGGCCGTTTTGGACCAGGAGGTTAAACTGGCAACCGGCGCCGCAGTACGGGCAGATCACTTTATGCTTCTCCATGACACCCTCCTTCCTTTCTCTGCTACCGAATGCTCGGTACTTATTTGACAATCATTGGGCCTGTCGCCCGACGCTTACGCCTCGTTTTCGATGGTGGCGCGGGCACGCTCGGCAGTCAGTTCTGCCAGACGCTCCTCGTCTACCAGGGTGAGGCCCTTGGTCGGGCATGCCTCGGCACACGCCGGACCGCCGGGACGGTCCACGCACAGGTCGCACTTGAGCACGAAGCTCTTAGTCTGCGAACCGACGCGAACGTCACCCATCAAGACGGGGACCTGCGTGGTCGCCACGCTCACGGCGCCAAAGGGGCATGCCATGACGCAGCTCTTGCAGCCAATGCAGTTGTCCTCGTTGACGCCGATGCGATGGTTCTTTGGATCAAAGAACAAGGCGCCCGTAGGACAAGCCTTGGCGCACGGGGCATCCTCGCAGTGATGGCAAGCCACCGGTGCGGAGATCTCGTACGTACGCGTCACGCGCAGGCGCGGCGCGGCGATGTTGCCGGGAATATCGTGTGCCTCGATGCACGCCGCCATACAGGTTTGGCATCCAATGCAGCGTGAAGAATCAGCCACGACTCGTTTATTGCCCATGTTGTTCACTCCCTCCTGAATCCCATGCCGGAGAGACCCTGTCGACGTTGCCCCAAGCCGCCCGTGGCCTGGCGTCGGCATATCGAATGCATGCGGCGAAACAGACACTCGGTAGAATTTCTCCAACGGTATACAGGTTGAATATACGCAGTTGCAGGGGGCAAACTTGAGCATAACCCCTGCAATACGGGTGTATTGCAGGGGTTTTGGCAGGTTGGAATTATTCTCTAGAAGCTATAAAGGTGAGTGTATTACATGCGTACATCCAAGGGAGATTTCACGCTCGTTTCTGAAAGATGTAGTACGTTTGTAATATCGTTTACACTCAATTACTCTAGTGCAATAAAGTAGTGGTTGTAAGATTGGCTATTATTAGCCGATGTTGTATTTGACTATTCAAATTGCACGCTCATTAAGGGAGGCCAGTGATGTCATCGACTCAAAAACGAGCCATCCTGCAGGTGCGCATTCGCGAGGAAGACAAGCAGCATGCCGAGCGTCTCTACGACGCCATGGGCACATCGCTCGCCGAGGCTGTCCGTCTATTTGTCGCGCAGAGTATTTTGATGCGCAAGCTCCCATTTCAACCGGTCGCCGTGCGCTCCAAGGACGGCACGGCCGCCTATGGACTGCTCAAAGCATACGGGGACCCCAATCGCCGCTCCGAGGAGCGCAATGCCTGGATTGAATACCTAGCCACAGAAAGCGACGAGTCGGTTTTGGGTCCCGAGGAAGTAGATATCCATGAGTAGCACCATCATCGACGAGACCGTCATCCTTCGCTACCTGCTTAACGACGACGAGGTCCTGTCACCGCGCGCCGCCAAGGTCATCGCCACGCGCACCGCACGTGTCTACCCCGAAATCATCACGCGCGTCGTGGTCACGCTGCGCGACGTCTATAAGGTTCCCCGCGTTGAAATTGCTGCGGCCATGAAAAGGCTGCTCGATGACGTCATGGTCGACGAGCCCACCGTTGTCGCCCTTGCCGTCAAACTCTTCGGCAAGACCCATATGGACTTTACCGACTGCCTCCTCGCAGCCCGAACCGCCATCTACAACGATGATGTCGTGAGCTTTGGCAAGCCCATCATCCAAGGCATGATCGATTACCGCCGTAAACGCCAAACCGCCGCCGACGCTCGCGACCGCGCCGCCGAAGCCCGCAGCCGAAGCACCGACTCCACCATCGACAAGCTCCGCCATCACGGTCGCCACTAACCCCATCCCCACCTGAGTTGCGGTGAAATACGGACTGATGCCTTTAAAGGCCACAACAGTCCGTATTTCACCGCAACTTATTGAAGGTGGACCGCGAACGATTTCGCTATCGGGAGTCGGCGTAGGGTTTTATTGTCGGAATGCCGTAACCGCGCATCATGGCACCGAACGATTCTACGTCGTAGGTGTCCGAGAGCTTGAAATGAATGACGTTGTGGCCCATGGCGCGAAGGTTCGCGTCGCGCGTGAGGGCCGCTCGATACGTTTTTGCCGCCGCCCGCTCTGGATCATTTTGAGCCTCGTCTTCAAACTTGCCTAGCCCATGCAGCTCTGCCAGCGTCCATGAGCCGTCTGGCATCTGCCAGCCATAATCTGCTAGATAATAGCCAGCGTTTCCCGGTCGCGTTATCTCAACTTGAAGCTCGGGCGCGGCAACCCCAGCGAGAATCATCGCCGCTCTCGCCTCAGACTCGCCGCCATTGTCTGACCTGCCGTCCATATACTCAAAAACGTCAAAAGCACGCGCGATGCCATGCAGCCCTCGACAATTTGCCTGCGCATATGCTCGCAGCTCTTCGCGTTCGACATCGTACTCACGGGCCAAGCCATCGACATAACCCAGCGCATAGCGAAAGGCGCTCGATCGCGCGATATCAACAACCGTTCGACACGGATCCGTCAGTGTAAACAGACCAAGCCGCCACACTTCGCCCGGGCGCCAGCGCTTGTATTCAACGAACTCATACGTATCACGCCTTGTAGACCGTGGCAGCAGCACTTGCACTTTATCCAGAAGCGTATACGCCGAGCCGATGCCGTAGAGCAACGCTGCTGTCGCTCCGCAAAACACAGCATCCGGTTCAACGACCGCAATAGCGGATGCCAGCTGAAAGATACGATCTTCAACCCCAAGATTATTCCAATAGACCGGATCCGCATACACATGGTTGTAAAGACGAAGCATGAGCTCTTCCTGCATAAGCTCGCGCGCACGGCGTTCATCCCAAGGATCAATTGTTATAAGCAGCTGTCCATCTTGATGAATTCCAACGGCCGAGAATAGCATCCTTGCATAGGACTGCGGAAAATGTTTGCCTTTATCGAGCATGGCCAACCCCATAACCATCACGGCGGAGAGAATACCATTACGCTATCGCATGCTTCCGTCCGCAGGCCTTGCCAAAAGCTGACCAAAAGCTTGACGTCGCAGGTCAGAGCTTCAAAAAATATTTCCACTCTCGGTAGACGGTCGCTACGATCCTCCCAACGGCATCAAAATCCAACCTTACAAATAGTTGCGGTGAAATACGGACTACATGGGCCATAAAAGCCGAAAACAGTCCGTATTTCACCGCAACTTAGGTGGGGATGTGGGGTCCCCGGCACGTTTACGAAAACGGCTCTGATCCCAAAGGGAATCAGAGCCGTTAAGCTATCTTGTGGAGCGGGCGACGGGAATCGAACCCGCGTCATCAGCTTGGAAGGCTGGGGTTCTACCATTGAACTACGCCCGCAAGATATGGTCGGGACGACAGGATTTGAACCTGCGACATCCTGCTCCCAAAGCAGGCGCGCTACCAAACTGCGCCACGTCCCGAAGGTGTTGAGCAGCTAAGGTCTAGACCTTGCGTGTCCCAAAGCGAAGGAAATTATAGGGGAGACTCCCCGCCTGTGCAAGCACTGAAGCCTTAGCTCCTCGAATGTGCAACAAAACGACTATGGAGCAGACCGATCACAAACGCCGCCACGGCAACCGGCGCCCACGCGGCACCAATATCCGCCAGCGGAAGAACATCAAACGGTAGCCACGCGCCCGCAAAGAACGCATCGCGGACCGAAGTGATCACACTCTGCACGGCAACCACGCCGCCGACCCAGACCCACACTTGCGGGTGCGCATCGCAAAAACCGTGCACCAGGCCCATAAGCACCAGCACAATGGCAACGGGATACAAAGCGTTGAGCATGGGCACCGAGAACATAAGGATCACGTCGAGGCCCACGTTGGAAAGCACGCACGAAAACGCCGCGAACACAAAGGCGAAGATCGCGAAGGGGCGGCGCATGGCCTCCTCGGAGGCCTCCGCTCCCCCTTCAACCACGTACGTCTCACAGAAATAGCGCGCGCAGCAGCTAATGAGGCCGATGCACACGTTCATGCAAGCGAGGAAGAAAATCGCAAATACCACAACCGTGCCGGCAAGGCCAAAGTGCATGGAGGCCGAGCGAGCAAGGATTGCAGCGCCGTTAGTGGCGTCGGGCATCACGGTGCCGAGCTGCATACCGGCAAGGGCCAAGCCGCAATAGATGATGGCCATGAGCACGCCGGCAATCACGCCGGAGCGCGAAATCTCGAAGGCCACGCGCTTGTCATCGGTAACGCCCAGTTCGTGAATGGTCTCGGCGATGATAATGCCAAAGGCGAGCGATGCGAGCAGGTCCATGGTCTGATAGCCAGTCAGAAAGCCCTGCACGGCGGCGCCTGCATCGTAGGGAGCCTGAGGCACGGCAGCCGGTCCCAGTGGCGAGATCACGGCAGCACCCACGACCAGTACGATGAGCGCAATGAGCGCGGGGCCCGTAATGCGACCGAGTACGCGTGTAATGACACCCGGGCGCAGCGTGAGCGCAAACGCGATGATGAAGAACCCGATGGCAAACGCCAGACGTGCCGTGCCGAGCGAAACGCCCTCGGGCAGCAGCGGCACCAGCATCTCGAAGGCCGTGGAGCTTGTGCGCGGAATAGCCAGGCACGGGCCGATGGCCAGGTAGACCGCCGCAACGAAGAATTCGCCAAACTTAGGATGCACGCGGCCGGCAAGCTCGCGCGCCGTTCCGGCAAGTGCCACGGCGATAAAACCCATGACGGGCAGGCCGATGGCGGCAATCAGAAAGCCGAGCATGGCGACCGGCGTGGCAGAACCAGCCTGCAGCGCCAGCAGCGGCGGAATAATGAGGTTGCCGGCGCCAAAGAGCATCGAGAACAGCGCAATGCCGACGGTAACGACATGGTCGGAGCGCAAACCGCGCGGAGCGGATGAGGCCATATGCACACCTTTCGGGTCGAAACAAAAACGGGACGGGCAAAAGACCCGTCCCGCAAGTATATACGCTCTAGCAGGCTAAATCGCGCAAAGCGTCAATCGCGGTGTCGACTTCCTCGTCCGTGTTGAAATACCCAAACGAGAAGCGGACGACGCCCTGGCGCTCGGTCCCCAGCGCGCGGTGCATGAGCGGAGCGCAATGGGCACCGGGGCGCGTCGCAATCCCCCACCCTTGCATGAGCGCGTCCGAAATCTCGGCAGAGTCGATATCGGCTACGTTGAGCGACACAATCGCAGAGCGCGCCTGCTGGTCAAAGGCACCGTAGAGCTTAATCCCCGGAATCTTGCGCACACCGGCAAGGAAGCGATCAGCGAGCGCACGCTCGTGGGCAGCAATCGCCTCGACCCCACCCTGGGCCTCGATAAAGTCGAGACCAGCGGAAAGCCCCGCGATGCCATGACCGTTGAGCGTGCCCGCCTCAAGGCGCGTGGGCCACTCAAGCGGCTGCAGCGCATCGAAGCTGTGCACGCCCGTGCCGCCCATGGCCCACGGAGCCACGTCAATGCCCTCCGCCACGGCCAGGCCGCCGGTGCCTTGAGGTCCCATGAGCCCCTTATGGCCGGTAAAGCACACAATGTCGAGCCCCATGGCCTGCATATCGATATGCATCGCGCCGGCAGACTGCGAGGCGTCGACGATCACCAGCGCGCCGGCCGCATGCGCGATGGCAGCCACGCGCGCAATGTCGACCGCGTTGCCGGTCACATTGGAGGCGTGCGTCACCACCACGGCACGCGTGCCCGGCGTGACCAACCGCTCGAGCTCGTCGTAGTCGAGCACACCGTTCGCGTCGCAGCCCGCATGCTCAACGGTCACGCCCTGCTCTGCCGCCAAGCGGTTGAGCGGACGTAGCACCGAGTTGTGCTCAAGCACCGTCGTGACCACGCGGTCGCCGGGGCGCACCACGCCATTGATAACGGTGTTGAGCGCCGCGGTGGAGTTGGGCGTAAAACAAACATGGTCAGCACGCGGGCAGCCCAGCAAGCGCGCAAGCTTGGCGCGGCAGCCGTGGATGGTACGTGCCGCATCGAGCGCACCCGAGGTGGCACCGCGCCCAGCATTGCCGAGCGAGCACATCGCTTGCGTCACGGCGTCGATGACCGCCTGCGGCTTGTGCATGGTCGTCGCCGCGTTATCCAGGTAGATCATAGCACGACCTCCCACATGTCGATCACCGTAAAGCCCTCGGTGGGAACGCCCGCCGCGGCGAGTTCGCCGCGCAGCAGCTCCTCATCGGCAGGCAACGCCTTCCA
This sequence comes from Collinsella sp., assembly GCA_019414515.1. Lineage (GTDB taxonomy): Bacteria > Actinomycetota > Coriobacteriia > Coriobacteriales > Coriobacteriaceae > Collinsella. The sequence continues at coordinate 4,742 of DXLX01000039.1, read as the reverse complement.
CGCCAAACCGCAGCCGGCAGCGACCTCCCCGGGCACGGGAATCGTCCGCCCGGGAAGACCGCGCTCGATGCACAGGGACTCGCAACCCATGGCGGCCGCCGTGGTGGGAAACGTGATGACAAGCGCCGGGCGCTTCTCCCTCATGGCAACTCCAACCAATACGCTACGGGCGCACGACGCGCGCGGCCTGCTCCATCTTCTCCACGATCACGTACATGTTGGTGACCTCGCCCACCGCGAGCTGGTCTTTAATGCCATAGTGGTCGAGGCAGGTACCGCAGGTGAGAATCTCGACACCCTGCTCCGCCAAGCCCTTCAGGTCATCGAGCACCGGCGAGCCCTCGACGGTGAGCTTGGCACCGCCGTTGTAGAAAAGCATAGTCGCGGGCAGCTCCTCCTGCTGCGTCACGGCAAAGACAAACGCCTTCATGAGCTTGTGGCCCAGCTCGTCGTCGCCACGGCCCATGCAATCGGTATAGACGGAAATGACAAGTTTGCCCTTGCCGGCGCTGGCGTCGCAGAAAGCAGCGCCGTCCTGCTCGGGGTCCGCAACGGCCACGGCACCGGCGGTCGCGACGGTCACGCGCCACTCAGCGTCAGAAACCTTCTCGACTGAGGCCGTGCAGCCCTTCTCCTGCGCCATCTTGGAGATGTTCTTGACGGCGGTCTCGTTGTCGACCGAGGTCACGACTGTGCCCTCGCCATCGAGCTGCTTCAGGGCTTTGAGCGTCTTGACGACGGGCAGCGGGCAGGCATCGCCCATGGCATTGACTTCAATTTTGGTAGACATAGTTTTTCCTTTCAAAAGGGACCGCCCAGAACAGTAGGCGGTCGCATAAACGGTTTTCCTTAATGCACAACGCGAACGGCAGGACCGCCTGGTACCGGCTCGTACACGCGCCCGACGACGGCGGCGATACGTCCTTCGGCATGTAGACGGCTCGCAAGCTCATCCACATCAGCAGCAGGTGCCGCGATAAGCAGGCCACCAGACGTCTGCGGGTCGTACAGCGCGTCGAGCATGCCCGGCTCAAGGTCCTCGTCGGCCGTCACGCGCGGGCCAAAGAAGTCCTGGTTGCGGTAGGAGCCCGCGGGGATAATGCCCAAACGCGCCATGTCGAGCACCTGGTCAAAGAGTGGCACCGCCCCCGACGCAAGCTCAACTTGCACGCCCGAGCCCTCGGCCATCTCGCACGCGTGCCCGATCAGACCAAAGCCCGTAATGTCGGTGCAGCCGTGAAGCTCAAGTCCCTCGGCCAGACGAATCGGAGCCTCGTTGAGGGTGCGCATCGAGTCAAACATGGCTGCGGCCTCGTCCTGCTCGATGAGCTCGCCCTTAATGGCCGTGGTGATGATGCCCGAGCCAACCGCCTTGGTCAGCAGTAACGCATCGCCCACGCGCGCGCCGCTGTTGGCGAGCATGCGGTCGAGCGCGACAAACCCGCTCACGGACAGGCCGTACTTGGGCTCGTCGTCGTTGATGGTGTGACCGCCCGCGATGGAGCAACCCGCCTCGACGCACTTGTCGGCGCCGCCCGCCAGAATCTGACCGGCAACCTCAACGCCCAGACAGCTCGGGATGCACAGCAAGTTCATGGCATGGCTCGGCCGCCCGCCCATGGCGTAGATGTCCGACAGTGAGTTTGCCGCGGCGATCTGGCCAAACAGAAACGGGTCGTCGACCATCGGTGGGAAGAAGTCGATGGACTGCACGAGCCCCAGGTTCTCCCCTACGCGGAAGACGCTCGCATCGTCGGAGGTATCGAACCCCACGAGCAAGTTGTCGTTATGCACATTGGGCAAATCGCCCAGGACCTGGGCGAGGGCTCCGGGAGCCAACTTAGCGGCTCAACCGCTCGCGGCCGTCATGGACGTGAGCCTAATCTGATCGTCAGCCATCGATACCTCCTCTCATCGGTCAATCATTTTCTCCCAGTATACGCATGAATGCGAGCCTGCGGCGGATGCATTAATTGAGCGCCTGTGCGCGAATCGCCGCGCCAATCGCTCCGGCAAAGCGAGCCTGGGGCGAGGTGGTCACCGGCGACCCCAGCAGCTCGCCCAACCGCTCCACCACGAAGGCGTTCTCGCACAGGCCACCGGTCAGGTAGTACGGGGCGCCCGCGGCCTGCCCGGCCATGGTCGCCACGCGCGAGACCACGCTGTCGATCACGCCACGTGCAATGTTCTCGCGCGGCTCACCGCGACCGATCAGGCTGATGACCTCGCTTTCGGCAAACACCGTGCACATGCTGCTGATCTTGGTGGGCTCACCGGAACGCGCAAGGTCGGCCATCTGCTGTTGGGAAATACCCAGACGGTCGGCCATGATCTCCAAAAAGCGCCCCGTACCGGCAGCGCACTTGTCGTTCATGGCGAACTTGGCCACGCGGCCACTTTTAAGCTGAATGACCTTGGTGTCCTGGCCGCCCACGTCAATCACCGTGCCGTGATCGCCAAACAGGCGCACGGCACCGGTGCCGTGGCAGGTGATCTCGGTCACGACCTTGTGCGCATAGGGCACGGCGACACGGCCGTAGCCAGTCGCGACCACGCGAACATCGTCGCCCGTCACGTCGTAGCCGGCCGCTGCCAATGCCTCGCGAAGCCGCTCGGAAGCATCGACCGAGGAGAACCCGGTTGGCTGCACGCACGTCCACGCCACCGAACCCTCCCCGTCGACCACAGCAACCTTAGCCGCCGTAGACCCGATATCGATCCCGATCCCTATCATGGCTCTCTCCCAATCTAAACATCAAAGGTAGCGGCGCGTTCAGGCGCCTTAACTCTAGGTTTCTCAGGTGCCGGAGGTTGCCCCGAAAGAGGAGCGCAGCGTACTTTGGTACGCAAGCGACGGTTTGAGGGGCAAGATCCGGTGCCTGAGGAAGCTAGAGGGTTTCGATGAAGGCAGCGATGCGAGTCTCGATCTGGCCCATGTCACCGTTGCTGTAGTCGGTCTCGATCTTCATATACGGAATACCCGCACCCTCGACGGCCTCCTGCATGCGCGCGCTCTCAACGTTGAAGGTGTGGCAGGCCTGTAGCACGCTCTCTACCACGCCATCGACATGGTACTTCTCGCACATGGCCAGCGTATTTTCCATACGGCCGTCGTTGGGCGTCATGACCGAGCAGCTGATGTCCAGGTAGCGGTCGGCGATGGCGCGCAGGATGTCGGGAGCCTCCGGATCGATCATCATGGCCGCCGTGCGCTCTCCCGAGCAATCGTCCATGCACACGACCACGCCGCCGTTGGACTCGATGGTGCGACCGATCTTGTTAATCACGCCGCCCACGGGGCAGCCGGTGATCAGAATGCGCTTGGCATCCGCCGCAACCGGGCGCTCGCCCGCGTCGTAAGCCTCACGCAGCTTGGCAACCTTTTGCTCAAGCTGCTGCGTATAGGCCTCGATATCAAAGCTAAACGTACCGGCAAACATGGTGCTCATCAGGTCGACGCCGCTCATGGCCGCCGGCTGGTTCGCCTGCAGCGCAAACATGTCGAGCTGGGCCGCACGCAAGCGGTTGCGACGACGGACGGCAGCGCGCAGATCATCGTCGGTAATCGTGATGCCGTAGAAGCCCTCGAGCTCCTCCTTGAGCAGGCGGCACTCCTCGTACCAGCCCTCACGCTCGTAGGCGCGATCGCGACCTTGCGGAAGATGCAGAATGTGCGTGCGCTTGAGCTCGTTGAGTAGCTCGTACATCTTCTTCTTGCCGTCGCAGGTGGTCTCACCGATGATCATGTCGCTAAAGTACGTAAACGGGCACTTTTGCGAGTAGGCAAAGCCGTACGTAGACTTGATGAGCGGGCACAGGTTTGCCGGCAGCACCTTCTCGGCCTCGGGAATCACCTCGTCGGACGTGCCGCACAGCGCCACGCTCGCAGCCCCCGCGGCATCGATAATCTCGAGCGGCGTATAGCTGCACAAAAAGCCGACCAGACGATTGCCCGCCTGCTTGTAATCCTTGACACGAATAAACGCCGCCTTGCGCTGCTCGTTGAACTCCTCAAACGTGGATGGCAACGGCTGCTCCATATTTTCCGACATATAACTCCTTAACAAACCTTTTGACCAACCAAGGAAACGGCTTTCCCAGGTGCCCGAGGTTGCCGTGAAAGAGAAGCGCCGCGTACTTTGGTACGCAAACGATGGTTTGAACGGCAAGATCGGGTGCCTGGGGAAGCCGCCGGGACGGATACCCCTAAATGGTTTCCAAGAAAGCCTCAATCCTGGTTTGCAGTTGGCCTGCATCCTCGCCGGCGTAGTCGGTCGTGATGTGCATAAACGGAATGCCGGCCTCCTCGGCAGCCTTCTCCACGGCAAACGACTCCATCTCGTAGAGCGTGCAGAACTGCAGGGCCACGTCGACGATGCCGTCGGCATGCAAGTCCTTGGCCATCTGGACAATGTCCTTCATACGCTGATCGTTGGGCGTAAAGACGGCGCAGTTAATCTTAAAGTAGCGCTCGGCGATGGCGTCGAGCATCTCGTCGACCGTCTCACCGGACTCGTCGACCAGATCCTTGTAGTAGCGCGAACCCGTGCAGGACTCCTCGCCCACCACGACGCCGCCGGCCTTCTCGATGAGGTTGAACAGCTTCCAGTTGGGCACGGCCATGGGCGTGCCGGTGTACAGGATGCGCTTGGTCCCCTTGGGCGCCACGCCCTCGCCGGCCTCGACACGCTGCTCGCACTCAGCCGCCATATCGTTAATGGCTCCGGTCAGACGCGGCGTGT
>DXLX01000038.1 GCA_019414515.1 Collinsella sp. | reverse complement strand
GATGCGGCGCGCGCCGTGTGTCCCGAGGCAGCGTCGCTTGTTAGTGCCGGGCGCATTTCGTCGACGAGTAAGCACCCCACCGAGACGAACATCGTGTTTATGCTCGACACCCTCGAGCTCTACACCATCAAGCGCCGCATGCGCGCCGCACAGGCCAAGCTTCGCCAGGACCGGTCGCTCGACGATGAGGCACGCCGTGTGCTGACGATGCAGGCGATGCAAGATTCTCAGCGCCAGCGTGAGCTCCAAAAGTCGATCGGCGGCGTGGCGGATCCGTTCCGTTTGATCGGTTTGGAGACTGCGGGCGCCGAGCAGGCCTAGATGTTGTGGTCAACCAGCGTATTTGCGCCTATATCCAGTCTGAATTTTGGGTATAGACGTGTAAGTGTGTGCTAAAGTAATGAGTCCTGTGGACTATGAAGGGAGAATCTGTGCCAAATAAGAGTGAGAGCACGGGTACTGGGCTGGAATCCTACGTTGCAAAGCTCATGGGCAACGGCTCAAACAGGACTTCGGTAACCGAGGACGAGATTCAGGTCGCCCTGAAGGATATCGATGTATCTGACGAGCAACTCAACGCGGTGTATTCCGCGCTGCGCAACAGCGGCATCCAGATTATCTCCGCGAGCGGAAACGACGACGCTCCCATGGGCGTCGAAGATGACGATAGCGATAGCGATACCGATGATTTCGATGACGACGAGCACGATTCCGGTTCACTCGACGATCACGAGCTTAAGATGGCCCGTCAGGCCGACGCCGAGATGGGTTCTTCCAAGAGCAAGAAGAAGCGCACCGTGCGTACGTCCCGTTCGCGCTCGCGCGTGCGCGGCATCGATGCCTCCACGGTGATGCTGACCGGTGACCCGGTTCGTATGTACCTTAAGGAGATCGGTAAGGTCGACCTGCTGACCGCCTCCGAAGAGGTCGATCTGGCCATGAAGATCGAGGCCGGTCTCGATGCCACCGAGAAGCTCGAGGCCGCCGAGGCGGGCGAGATCGAGCTTACCCGCGCCGAGATACGTCGCCTGACCCGTATCGAGAACGTGGGTCTCGAGGCCAAGCAGGCGCTCATCAGCGCCAACCTGCGTCTGGTCGTCTCCATCGCCAAGCGCTACGTCGGTCGCGGCATGCTGTTCTTGGACCTGATCCAGGAGGGCAACCTCGGTCTGATCCGCGCCGTCGAGAAGTTCGACTACCAGAAGGGCTTTAAGTTCTCCACGTACGCCACGTGGTGGATCCGTCAGGCCATCACGCGCGCTATCGCCGACCAGGCCCGTACCATCCGTATTCCCGTGCACATGGTCGAGACCATCAACAAACTCGTTCGCGTGCAGCGCCAGCTTCTCCAGGACCTGGGTCGCGATCCGACCCCCGAGGAGATCGGTGCCGAGATGGACATGAGTGCCGACCGCGTCCGCGAGATCCAGAAGATTTCGCAGGAGCCCGTGTCGCTCGAGACCCCTATCGGCGAGGAAGAGGATTCCCAGCTGGGCGACTTCATCGAGGACTCCCAGGCTATCGTTCCGCCCGATGCCGCCAGCTTCTCCATGCTGCAGGAGCAGCTCACCCAGGTGCTCGACTCGCTTGCCGATCGTGAGCGCAAGGTTATCGAGCTGCGCTTTGGCCTTGTTGACGGACATCCCCGTACGCTCGAGGAAGTCGGCCGCGAGTTTGGCGTCACGCGTGAGCGCATCCGTCAGATCGAGTCCAAGACCTTGGCCAAGCTCCGCCACCCGAGCCGCAGCAGCAAGCTCAAAGACTATATCGAAAGCTAGTCAAGCAAGAAGCGCCCTCAAGCACATCCGCTTGGGGGCGCTTTCATGTGGTCATTGGGGACGTCCCCAATGACTAGGTCGGAAAAAATCTCAAAAAAGTTCTTGCCCTAAGCTGATTCGTCCGTATAATAAACTTCGTTGCTTGAGAGCACGCACCTATTCCTCGGTAGCTCAATGGTAGAGCACGCGGCTGTTAACCGCGCTGTTGTAGGTTCGAGTCCTACCCGGGGAGCCAGAATTTATCAGCCCTTTCCGTTGGGCTTTAAATTCCTCGGTAGCTCAATGGTAGAGCACGCGGCTGTTAACCGCGCTGTTGTAGGTTCGAGTCCTACCCGGGGAGCCAGGTTGTAAAACCCGTCGCTTATGCGGCGGGTTTTTTCATGTCGCGGTCGCCGTTCGCGAACGTTACCATATCAACATTTCGTGTCGAGGATGTAATCCCGCGACCCACCACCTCAACACGGCGCGCTCGTTGTAGAATATTGCAATGATTGCTCCCACGACATGGTGCCGCGAGCACCAGATAAGGAGATTCTTGTGTCTGAGACCATTAACGGCAGCCTGAGCGTCTCGAACGACGTTATTGCCGATATTGCCGGTTATGCCGCGATGACGTGCTATGGCGTCGTCGGTATGGCCGAACAGCTCCAGGGCGCCGAGAGCGTGCGCCTGCTTGCCGGTCAGCGCCTCCGCAAGGGCGTGCTTGTCTCCGCCGACGAGAACGGCCTTACGGTCGATCTTCACGTCGTGCTCGAGAACGGCGTCAACATGAAGTCCGTCTGCCACAATCTTTCGAGCTCCGTTGCCTTCACCCTGCAGGAGATCGCCCAGATCGATCCCGCCAGCCTTAAGATCGGCATCCACATCGACGCGCTCAAGAGCCGTCTGAACTAGCATCCGAAAACGGAGATTCAAATACCCATGATTGCAAAGACCATTCGCACCTGTTTTCCGATCGCTGCGGCTGCCGTTTCCGACAAGGCCGAGGAGATCAACAAGCTCAACGTCTTCCCCGTGCCCGACGGCGACACCGGTACCAACATGTCGCTCACGCTCGCCTCGGTGACCAAGGAGCTTTCCGCCCTTCCCGCCGATGCCGACATGGAGGCCATCGCAGGCGCCATCACGCACGGCTCCCTGATGGGTGCCCGCGGCAACTCCGGCGTCATCACCTCGCAGATCCTGCGCGGTGTTGCCGAGGGTCTCGTTTCTGCCGATGAGCCCATCACGTCCGCCAACATCGCCTTCGCCTTCCGTCGCGCCGTCAAGGTCGCCTTCCAGGCCGTCCGCAAGCCCATCGAAGGCACGATCCTCACGGTCCTGCGAGATGTTTCGACCAAGGCCGACGAGTGCGAAAAGAAGAAGTTCTCGGCCGAGGACGCGCTCGATGCTATCGTCGTCGAGGCCTACCAGTCCGTCGCCCGCACGCCCGACCTGCTGCCCGTTCTGAAGGAGAACGGCGTGGTCGACTCTGGCGCCTTTGGCTTTGCCATCTTCCTGGAGAACTTTGTGGCTGCAGCACTTGGCCGCAGCACCGTTGTCGAGGATTTCTCCGCCACGTTTGATTCCGCTGTCTCTGCCCGCGACGCGGCCCTTGGTCGCGTTGAGATCGAGGCCAACGACGATTGGGAGGGCTCGGAGTTCTGCTACTGCAACGAGTTCCTGTTTAAGGCCGACGCCCCGTTTGACGAGGACGAGTGCCTTAAGTTCCTGGGTTCCATGGGCGACTGCGAGCTTCTCGTGGGCGCCTATCCCGACTACAAGATCCATGTGCACTCCAACACCCCCAACCTGGTGCTCGAGCACATGCTGCAGCTCGGTCAGATCTATGAGGTCTTTATCCACAACATGGAGATGGAGGCCCACGACCGTACCGCCAAGATCCACGAGGATCAGGAAAAGGCCGCCGAGCCCGCCAAGGCGCTGGGCTTTGTCGCCGTTGCCGCCGGTTCGGGCGAGGCCGACATCCTCAAGTCCCTCGGCGTTGACGTGATCGTCTCGGGTGGCCAGACCATGAACCCCTCGACCGCCGATCTGCTGGGCGCCGTCGACCAGGTCAACGCGACCTCGGTCATCATCCTGCCCAACAACGGCAACATCCGCATGGCTGCCGAGGCCGCTGCCTCTGCCTGCACCGATAAGAAGGTCGCCGTCGTTCCCACCAAGACCGTTCCCCAGGCGTTCTCCGCGCTGTTCGCCGTCCTGCCCGATTCCGAGCTCGAGGACGCCGTCGCCGCCATGGTCGACGCCATCAGCGAGGTCCGCGATGGCGAGGTCACCCGCGCCGTGCGCGATTCCAGCGCCTCGGACGGCTCTCCGATTCACTCCGGTGACGTCATGGGCATCATCGCCGGTTCCATCGACGTGGTCGGCTCCGATGTGAAACAGGTCACCCTCGACTGCATCAACCGTATGCAGGAGGAAGAGGAAGGCGACGCGCTGACGATTCTGGCCGGCGAGGAGCTGTCCGACGAGGCCTTCCAGGAGATCGTCGACGCCATCGAGGAGGCTCAGCCCGACTTGGAGATTGATGCCCATCGTGGCGAGCAGCCGCTCTATCCCGTGATCTTCTCGATCGAGTAGGCATCTGAGCATGTCCGAGCTATGCTCCGTGCCGCGCGTCTCGGAGCGCTTTGCCCAGAGCAATGCGCTCGGCGAGGATATCGCGCGACTCAAATATGTTTCGGGTAAACGTGAGGAGGCCCTTCGCCGTCTGGGAATCCGGACGGTGGGGGACCTCCTTCTCCATATCCCGCATCGATATCTGGACTTTACCCGCTCATGGTCCATCGAGATGGCGCCCATCGGGACCGTGTGCACCATCGTTGCCACGGTCGACCGCATTGTTCAAAAGCAGCCTCGTCCGCGCATGCAGGTGACCGAGGTATCGCTCGTGGATGACACGGGTGTGCTGCAGGTCGCCTTTTTCCGCCAGCCCTGGATTGCCCAGCAGCTTAAGCGGGGTGACCGTCTGGCCGTGATGGGTAAGGTCGAGTTTGCCTACGGCTTTAAGCAGATGGCCTCGCCGCATTTCGAAAAGCTCGAGGATGGGCGTGCCGCGGGCACCATACTGCCGGTCCATTATGTGAGCGATGGCGTGAGCCAGGCGTGGATGCGCCGCATCGTAAGCGGCGCGCTCGAGGTTGTCGGCAATCCCTTCGACCCGATTCCCGCACGCTTACGCGTCAAGCGCCAGCTGATGAGCAATGCTCGTGCGCTGCGCTCAATTCACTTTCCATCGAGCATGGCCGAGCGCGATATCGCGCGCGCACGGCTTGCCTACGAGGAGTGCCTCTACCTTCAGCTGGCGCTGCGTCTGCGCAACGACGGTGGCATGGTCGGCGTCGTTCCCTACGCCCACACCGCGGGCGAGCATCTGGCCGCGCTTAAGCAGGCCCTCCCGTTTTCGCTGAGCGACGAGCAAGAGGCCGCGTTCCAAGACATCCTGCACGACATGTGCGATGGCGGGCGCGTTATGAACCGCCTGCTGCTGGGCGACGTCGGAACCGGCAAGACCGCCGTCGCCGCCTGCGCGCTGGCCGTTGCGGCCGATAGCGGCACCCAGTCCTGCGTTATGGCGCCAACGGGTGTGCTGGCGCGCCAATATGCCGATAAGACCGGCCCCTTGCTCTCGCAGGCCGGCATGTCCTGGGCGCTCCTGACGGGTGCCACGCCGGCAGCCGAGCGCGAGCAGATCCATGCGCAGCTGAAATCGGGCGAGCTCGATGTCCTCTTTGGAACCCACGCGGTCCTTTCGGATGACGTGACGTTTAAGCATCTGTCGCTTGTCGTCATCGACGAGCAGCACCGCTTTGGTGTGGGCCAGCGCAATGCCCTGCGTGCCAAGGGCCCGGGTGCCGACCTGCTCGTTATGACGGCGACGCCGATTCCGCGCACGTTGGCGCTCTCGGTCTACGGCGACCTTGACACGAGCATCATCCGCCATCGGCCTGTTCCGGGGGCGGGCGTTACGACGCGTGTGCTCACCGAGTCGAGCCGCGACCTGGCCTACGGCGCCATTCGCGAGGCGCATGAAAAGGGCCAGCAGGCTTACGTGATCTGCCCGCTTGTGGAGCCGAGCGACTCGGCCGATGAGCTTGAGGATGTCCCCGGTATCGCCCGCGACGATGAGGGCCGCGTGACCGTCCCCGTGCCGCTGCACGATACGGCAACCGAGCTCGACCGGCTGCGCCTGGCGTTGCCGGGGCTTACTATCGAGCGCCTCCACGGCCGCATGCGGGCGGGGGAGAAGGATCGCGTGATCGACGCCTTTAAACGCGGCGAGATTGACGTGCTCGTCTCGACCACCGTGGTCGAGGTGGGCGTCGACGTGCCCAATGCCACCGTGATGGTCATCGAGAACGGTGAGCGCTTTGGTTTGGCCGCCCTGCATCAGCTTCGTGGACGTGTGGGCCGTGGTACCGTGGCGGGCACATGCCTGGTCATGACGCACTCCAAGGGCAACGGCGGTACATCGGCGGCACAAGATCGCCTGCAGTCGCTCGAGAAGACCGCAGATGGCTTTACGCTTGCACAGATGGACCTGCGACTTCGCCACGAGGGCGAAATCTTGGGTTACCGTCAGCATGGTGGCGTGACCCTGCGTTTTGTCGACCTTGATGCCGATGAGGAGCTCATCGAGTGGGCGCATTTGGACGCGGTCGAGCTCTTGCGGTATGCTAGTAATCTTGACTCTGTGGCGACGCGTCCCCTGCGCGATGCGGTCGCCAAGCGATATCGACATATTTTTAAGGAGGTCAGCGGAGGATGAGAATCATCGGCGGTGAATGGCGCGGTCGCAAGATCGAAGAACCGCGCGGTCGCGATGTTACGCGTCCGACGACCGACCGCGTGCGCGAGGCGTGTGCATCCATGGTCCTATCGGCCTTCGGCTTTGATTTGGACGAGGTTCGCGTACTGGATGCCTTTGGCGGCTCCGGTGCCCTAGGCATCGAGATGCTCTCGCGGGGCGCCCGTTCGCTCACGACGTTCGAGATCGATCGCAATGCCGCGAGGCTCATAACCAAGAATATCGAGTCGCTCTGTCGCGATCGCGCGCGTTGGCGTGTGGTGACGGGCGATGTCCTTGCGAGCGCTTCGCGCGGCCGCGTGCCGGGCGGCCCCTTCGATCTGGTCTTGCTCGACCCGCCCTATGCTTTTGGTGCCAAGCCGGTCGATGAGCTGCTGCAGAACCTGGCCCAGCAGGGTCTGCTCACCCCGGGCGCCTATGCTCTGTTTGAGCATGCTGCCGCCGACGCGGGTGCACATCCTGCCGGCTTTGTAACCGTGCGTGAGAAACGCTATGGCATCACCTCGGTCGATCTGCTCCGTTGGGTCGGCGAGGGCGAGGATGACGACATCGCCACCGATGCCGATGACAGCGACGGCACGACGTTTCAGGAGGATGCCCATGAGTGACACCATTAACCGCGTCATCGTTCCGGGTACCTTCGATCCCATCACGTTTGGCCATATCGACGTCATCCGCCGCGCCCGCCGCATTTTTCCCAGTGTGATCGTGGCCGTTGCCGAGTCGCAGGGCAAAAACGGCGTGGGCACCACGTTTACGCTCGATGAACGCGTGGCGCTGGCCCGTGAGGCACTCGGTGATATCGATGGCGTCGAGGTCCTGCCCTTTACCGGACTGCTCGTCGACTTTGCTCGCGAGCAGGGTGCCGGTGCCGTGGTCAAGGGCCTACGCGCCATGACCGACTTTGAGTATGAGCTGCAGCAAGCCGACCTCAACTACCGCTTGGATAACGAGCTGGAGTCCATCTTTGTCATGAGTGCTCCGCAGTATGGCTACATCTCGAGCTCGGTTGTACGCCAGATCGCCTCGCTCGGTAGTGATGTTTCGACGTTTGTGCCGGCTAATGTGGTCGAGGCGCTTAAACATCGCTTTTCGTGACGTTTTTTATTGCCAGGTGGCATGTGGTAAACTAGCACGATGATATGTTACCTATGAAAGGAGACCGGATGCCGGGCGAGAATTTTCCTGGCGACAGGATCGTGAGCCTTGTCGACGAGCTCGAGGGGCTCATCCAAGAGGCTAAGACGCCGTTCGGCAAGAACGCCCAGATGAAGGTCATCGATGCCGACGTCTTCTTTAACATCCTCGATGAGATCCGCATGAGCTATCCCGAGGAATGGCAGAAGTCCCGCCGTATCCTCAAAGAGCGCGAGGAGCTTATGGCTTCCGCCGCCGCTCAGGCCGATTCCATCATCGCCGACGCTCAGCAGCAGGCCCTCACTATTGCCGGTGAGCAGGAAATTGTTCGCCTTGCGCAGCAGCAGGCCGACGATATCCGCGACCGTGCCCAGCAGTATGAGCGCGAGACGCGCTATGCTGCCGAGGATTACGCCGAGCAGGTCTTTACGCACCTGGAGGAGAACCTCAAGAGTCTGACCGGCACCGTCACCCGTTGCCGCCAGCAGCTCAATGAGGGCGCCCCCCAGCAGAATGGTCAGTGGTAATGGCTGAGTTCCCGAGCGTTACCGTCGATCTTTCCGAGCAGCTCGAGTTTCCCGGAGACTCGTATCCGCTGACCGGTAAGGTCGATGTCGCTGCCTACACGGTGGGCGAGAAAGAGTACCAGCTGCAGGACGGTATCGACTATGACGTGGTCTTTACCAATGCCGGCACCGGTGTTCTGCTTACCGGCATGGTTCGCGCGCACGCCACCGGCGAGTGCGACCGTTGCCTGGAGCCTGCCTCGTTTGACATTGCCGGCGAGATCGAGGAGTTCTATCTCTTCCATGAGCCCGAGGACCCCGAGGCCTACGAAGACGGCTATGAGCTCCTGGGCGAGGATCGCGTCGTCGATCTGGGCGAGCCCATCAACGACGCCGTTGTCATGGACACGCCGTTTGTTGTGCTCTGCAAGCCCGATTGCCGCGGTCTTTGTCCCGTTTGCGGCGCCAATCTCAACGTGGAGCAATGCGATTGTGCTGCCCAAGCCGAGGCCGAATGGGCCGAAGCCACGGAAAATCCATTTGCAGCATTGAAGAATCTCAAGCTTGACGAGTAAAACTGTGGTAGTATCGCTACTTGCGCGTAATCGCCACACTGGATAGTTCATAAGGAAGGTCACTATGCCCGTACCTAAACAAAAGCAGGGTCGTATCCGCACTCACACCCGCCGTTCCGCCAACATGAAGATCTCGGCTGCGGCTCAGTCCACGTGCCCCCGTTGCGGTGCTGTCAAGCTCCCGCACCACGTGTGCCCTAGCTGCGGTTTCTACAAGGACCGCGAGGTTATCGTTACCGAGTAACGGTATACTCTGGATACGATGCCGTTCCAACTGGAACCACAATGGCCGGCTCATTGAGTCGGCCATTTTTGTATAAGGAGCATGTATATGAGTAACGTTCGCGTTTGTGTAGACGTTGTGGGTGGAGACGAGAAGCCGCAGGTTGTCCTCGACGGTATTGAGGCTGCACTTGCCGCCGATCCCGATATCGAGGTCTTGGCAGCTGGTCCCGCCGAAATCGTCAATCCCTTTGCAGCTTCCCATGCACGTGTTGAGGCCCTTGAGGCGCCTGACGTTATCGCCATGGATGACGATTCCATTCGCGCCGTGATGACCAAGCGTAAGTCGTCGATCGTGCTTTCTTGCCGCGCCATTAAGAAGGGCAACGCGGATGCGTTCTTCTCCGCCGGCTCCACCGGTGCCATGACCGCCGCCGCCACCGCCTATGTGACGCCGTTTAGGTATCAGGCCGAAGGCAAGAAGCAGCCGGTGCGTCCGTGCCTCACCAATGCGTTGCCCAATCGCGCCGGCGGTCTGACGGTGCTGTGCGACATGGGTGCCAACCCCGATGTGGAGGTCGATGACATGGTGCGTTTTGCCCAGATGGGTAGCGCCTATGCCCGCGTCGTCCTGGGCATCGAGCATCCTCGCGTGGGCCTGCTTGCCAATGGCACCGAGGATGAGAAGGGCTCCAACTTTACCAAGGCCTGTTTCCCTGCTATGAAGGCCGCCGTTCCCGGCTTTGTTGGTAACTGCGAGGGCACCGACCTCACCTCAGGTAACTTCGATGTCGTCGTTGCCGATGGCATGTCGGGTAATATCGCTCTCAAAGCTACCGAGGGCGCTGCCAAGTTTTTGCTGCAGGAGCTCAAGGGCGCCTTTATGGCCTCGCTCGGCACCAAGATCGCCGCGCTGCTCATCAAAAAGCAGATGCGCGAGATTAAGGCCAAGCTCTCTGGCGACGCCAAGGGCGGCGCGATTCTTCTGGGCCTGCGCGGCGTGGTCCTGATCGGCCATGGCGCCACCTCGGTCGAGGCTGTCAAAAACGGTACGCTCGCGGCGGCCGAAGCCGTGCGCGCCGGGCTGGTCGAGAATGTCGCCAACTCTATGGACAGTATCGTTTTGTAAGAGCGAGTTAGAGCGCTGTTATGTGCTTCGCGGCGCACGTCGTGGGGTAGAATCAGAACCGTGTCTTGGTACCGCCCGGGCGGTACCATTCTTTTGGTATTCATGTACTATGAGAGGAAGCGCTATGGACCGCTCCGAAATCTTCGACAAGATCGCCGAGGTCGCTGCTGACGTTCTGGGCGTCGATGTTGCCGAAATTAGCGAGGAGACCACCTTTGACGACCTCGATGCCAACTCGCTCGAGCGCCTGCAGCTGGTTACGGCTATCGAGGACGAGTTCAACCTCGAGATCGATGACGAGACCCTGCTCTCGCTCAACTCTGTCGCCGACGCCGTCGACGCTATCGAAGCTGCCAAGGAGGCCTAAGTCTTGGCTTTATCCGAACGACTTACGCGCGCCCAGGAAATCCTGGGCCACGAGTTCAACAATAAGGTGCTGCTGCGCGCGGCCCTTACGCATCCCTCGGCAGTCGAGGGCCAGCCGGTTTCTGCCAGCTATGAGCGCCTTGAGTTCTTGGGCGATTCCATTTTGGGCGCTGTGGTCGCACGCTCCCTGTTTGAGTCCTATCCCGAGTTTGACGAGGGCAAGCTCACTCGCTTGAAGGTGTCGCTCGTCTCGGGCGCCACGCTATCCGAGGTTTCTCACGAGTTGGGCATCGACGACATCATTATCTTTGGTGCCTCCGAGACCGGTACCGGTGCGCGCGGCCTGCATTCGGCCCTCGAGAACGTCTATGAGTCGCTCGTGGGCGCGCTGTACCTGGATGCCGGCTGGGACGTTGCGGCGGAGTTCATTCACCGTACGCTTAAGCCGCATTTGGCTTCCGAGCGTGCCGAGCATCCTGCGAACCCCAAGTCGTTTTTGCAGGAGTGCGTGCAAGCCGACGGTCACGAGCCCCCGGCGTACAAGCTCGTTGGCTCCGAGGGCCCGGCGCATGCGCCCACCTTTACCGCTGTGGTTTTGATCGATGGTATTCGCCAGGGTCGCGGCTCCGGCTCCTCAAAGAAGGAAGCCGAGGGAGCTGCCGCGCTTGAAGCGCTCGACCGCATGGGTTACACCACCAACGGCGTGATTCTGAACAAGAAGCACGTGTAAGCGAGGAACCGTGTATCTCAAGTCCCTTACGCTCAAGGGGTTCAAGTCGTTTGCCGACCGCGCCCATATGACGTTTGAGCCGGGCCTGACCGTCATCGTCGGTCCAAACGGCTCGGGAAAATCGAACATCTCTGACTCGATTCTGTGGGTCCTGGGCGAGCAGAGCGCCAAGCAGCTGCGCGGCCAGGCCATGGAGGATGTCATCTTCTCGGGCTCGTCGGCGCGCAAGCCGGTGGGTGTCGCCGAGGTCACGCTGGTGCTCGATAACTCGGACCATATGTTGCCCGTCGACTTTGACGAGGTCGCCATCACCCGTCGCATGTATCGCTCGGGCGAAAGCGAGTACCTCATCAACTCGAGTCCGTGCCGCCTGATGGACATTCAGGACATCCTGCACGATTCGGGCCTGGGCAAGGATACGCATTCCATCATCAGCCAGGGCAAGCTCGACGCCATTTTGCAGAGCCGCCCCGAGGAGCGTCGCGCCCTCATCGAGGAGGCCGCCGGCATTTCCAAGCACAAGCGCCGCAAGGAGCGAGCGCTCAAAAAGATTAAGTCGATGGACGAGCACCTGATGCGTGCCCGCGACATCAATAAGGAAATCGCCCGTCAGCTGCGACCGCTGGAGCGTCAGGTCGATCGCGCGCGCAAGTACAAAGAGCTGTCCTCGCGCGCGAACGAGCTTACGCAGATGCTGGCTGTCGATGAGCTTCGTTCGCTGCAGTCGCAGTGGAACGACCTGGAGAGCCGCTCTAAGGAGGGCGCCGCCGAACTTGAGCTTGCGCAGTACCGCTTGGGCGAAAAGGAGCGCGAGCTCGAGAAGCTCCAAGTTATGCTCGAGGAAAAAGGCCTGTTTGTGGGCGATCTGGGCGAGCAACGCCGCCATATGCAAGATGTGGTCGGTCGCATTAACTCAGACATGCGTCTGCTCGAGGAAAAGGGCCATAACATGGTGTCGCGCCTGTCCGACATGCGCGGGCAGATTTCGAGCTCCGAGCATCAGCGTCGTCGTGTGGTCGAGGAGCTCGAGGACGCACGTGCTCAGCTCGAGGAAGTGACCGGCGCGCATATGCAGGTCCAGGAGGACGTTGACGCCGCTGGTCCTGCCGCCGCCGAGCTCCACGAGCGGCGCGTTGCGCTCGACAATCAGATTTCGCAGCTTACGCGCGAGCAGCGCGATGTGCAGCGCGTTGCCGATAATGCTGCGCTCGAGCTCGCCAAGGTGAAGGATTCGCTTTCCAATGCCGAGGTCGAGGACAACATGTATGCCTCGCGCCTGGAGCAGATCGATGAACAGCTCGAGGAGGTCACGGCCTCGCTCGAGACCCGTCGCGACCGCGCCGAGGAGCTTGAGGGCGCTCTTGAGGAGGCGCGCCAGGCTCAGGTCGATGCGCGTGAGGCCACCGAGGTCGCCCGTGCGGCCCTGAAGGACTTGCGTAATCGTGAGAGCGAGGCGCGCAACAAGTTATCCGAGGTGCGCTCGGAGCTTGCCAGCCAAAAGAAGCTTGATGCGCGCATGGCCGACAGCTCGCCGCTCGTGAGCCGTCTGGTGGGTGCGCTGGGCGATGACGTAACGGGTCGCCTGGGCGATGTGCTCGAAGCCCCGCGCGAGCTTGAGGGCCTGGTTGAGCAATTGCTCGCCGGCGATATCGATGCGCTTCTGTTCGACGATACGTCCGCGCTTGAGCGTGCCGGTCGTGCGGCTCTGGACCAAAAGAAGGCCTCGGGCGAAGCACTGCTGGTGGCGCGCGACGTGAGCGGCTCTACCGCCGCTGAGGGCGCTGCCGGTATCCGCCTGGTTGATCGTCTGTCCGTGCGCGCAGGCTACGGACCCGTCGTCGAGGCGCTGCTCGGCGGCTATTACGTGGTCGATGACTTGGCTGCCGCGCTGTTGGCGCCGGTCGTTGACGGTGTGACCTATGTGACTCCCGATGGCGCCCGCGTAAGCTGTGGCGGCCTGGTGCGCGTGGGCCTCGATGCTGGCGAGGCCTCGGGTGCTCTGGAGCGTAAGCGTCGCATTCGCGAGCTGGAGGGGCTTGAGCCCGATCTGGCTGCCGTGTTTGAGCATGTGTCGGATCAGGTCGTCGAGGCCAATGCGGCCGTCGAAGAGGCGCGTGCCGCTGAGGGCGATGCCGCCGGCGAGATCGCCCGTCTTGAAGGCGAGCGCCGCTCCCTGTTGTCCGAGATCGGCCGTCTGGAGCAAAGCGCCAACAATGCCGAGGTCGAGCGCGTGCGCATCTCCAAGCGCCGCGAGCAGGCCGCCGAGGCTGTTCGCGCTGCGTGCCCGCGCGTTGACGAGCTCACCCGTTCGCGCGACGAGGCCCGTGCGCAGGCAAGCGACCTGGTTCTTCAGATTGCCGAAGCCAACGACGAGCTCGATCGCGTGCGTCGTGACGACTCCGAGGCAGCCGGTAAGCTCGCCGATGCCAAGGTCCGCCTGGCTCAGACGAGCGAGCGCCTGCGTTCGCTGAAGGGCCGCGTGCCCGACCTTGAGCATCGTCTTGAGGGCATCGACCGTCGTATCCGCGGAACACGCCAGGCTTCGCGCTCGCTCGAGCTGCTGCGCCTGCGCGTCGACCCCATGCACGAACGCTATTCTGCCCTGTTGGAACGCGCGTCGGATTGGGCAGCGCGCCTGCGTGACCAGGCCTCTCTGGAGGAGGCGGACTCCGCTTCGCTCAAGAAGACCATCGAGGATGCCAAGGCAGAGGTTGCCCGCGCTAAGGAGCGAGTCGATACCGCCTCTGCCACGCAAAACGAGTTCAAGGTCGCGCGTGGCAAGCTCGAGGTGCAGGTCGAGGCTGCCATCAAGGCCATTACCGCCGATGGCACGACGGTGCTCGAGGAAGCGCTCATGCTTCCGGCGCCCACGGACCGCGATGCCGCCGAGCGCGAACTCAACCAGCTTGTGCGCCAGATCAACAACCTTGGTCCCGTTAACCAAGTTGCCATGGAGGAGTACGAGCAGCTCAAGCGCCGTGCCGACTACATCGAGGAGCAGCTGGCCGATCTGGAGAGCGCGCGCAAGGCGCTCACCAAGATCACGGTGGCCATTGATCGCAAGATGCGGAAGGCCTTCCTGGTGACGTTTGAGAAGGTCGACGCGAACTTCCGCGAGATCTTCGCTATGCTCTTCCCGGGCGGCCAGGCTCATCTGGAGATGACCGATCCCGAGCATCCTGCCGAGACGGGTATCGAGGTCGTGGCGCAGCCGCGCGGCAAGCGCATCACCAAGATGATGCTCATGTCGGGCGGCGAGAAGAGCCTGACGGCGCTCGCCCTGCTCTTTGCTGTGTACCGCACGCGCACGGTGCCGTTCTATGTGCTGGACGAGGTCGAGGCGGCACTCGATGACGCCAACCTGTCCAAGCTCATCGGCGCACTCGACGTGTTGCGTTCCGATACGCAGCTCTTGGTTATCTCGCATCAACGCCGTACTATGGAGGACGCTGACGTCCTCTACGGCGTCTCGATGCAAGCCGACGGCGTCAGTCGCGTCGTCTCGCAAAAACTCGATCGCGAAACCGGAAAGGTCGTGAATGCATAATGGGATTCTTCGATGCTCTCTCGCGCGGACTTGAGCGCAGCCGCGAGGCCCTCAACGAGGTCTTCTACTTTGGCGGCGAGGTCGACGAGGATTTTTGGGAGGACCTGGAGGACACCCTCGTCATGGGTGACATGGGCGCCGAGGTCGCTATCAAGGTCTCCGATGACCTGCGCGATGCCGCGGCCAAGAAGAACCTCAAGACCGCT
This sequence comes from Collinsella sp., assembly GCA_019414515.1. Classification (GTDB taxonomy): domain Bacteria; phylum Actinomycetota; class Coriobacteriia; order Coriobacteriales; family Coriobacteriaceae; genus Collinsella. The sequence continues at coordinate 54,833 of DXLX01000038.1, read as the reverse complement.
CCGCAGCTTCGCCGTGCCCTGGCCGAGCAGCTTGAGCAGCACTTTGTGCCCATCGAGCGAGATCCGTTTTCCGATACGCCGAGCTGCGTGCTGTTTGTGGGCATTAACGGTGCCGGCAAGACCACGACGGTCGGTAAGATCGCGAGCGCCATGGCTGCCCGCGGCAAGAACGTGGTGATCGGTTCGGCCGACACCTTCCGCGCCGCCGCCATCGAGCAGCTCGATGTGTGGGGGCAGCGTGCCGGCGTACCGGTTATCAAGCGTGACCGCGGCTCCGATCCGGCGAGCGTGTGCTATGACGTGCTCGACGAGGCCGATAAGCGCGGCAGTGACCTGGTGCTCATCGATACCGCCGGCCGTCTGCACACGAGCCCTGAGCTCATGCGCGAGCTTGCCAAGGTGGTCAATGTGACCCGTAAGCGCGCCGCCAATATGGCCGCCGGTCCCATGCCGGTTTCGGTCGTGCTTGTGATCGACGCCGCGACGGGTCAAAACGGTCTGAACCAGGCGCTCGAGTTTAACGAGGCGCTGGGCCTGGACGGTATTATCATGACTAAGCTCGACGGCACGGCTAAGGGCGGTATCGCCATGGCCGTGGCCGAGAAACTCAAGCTCCCGATCCTGCGCGTGGGCGTGGGCGAGCAGGTCGATGACCTGCAGGAGTTCAATGCCAAAGATTTCTGCCGCGCCCTGGTGGGCGAGTCCAATTAAGGAGTGACTAGTGTTTGATTCCCTGAGCGATCGCCTCAACGACACATTTGACCGCCTGCGCGGCAAGGGCAAGCTGACCGAGGCCGATATTACTTCGGCCATGCGCGATATTCGCATGGCACTGCTCGAGGCCGACGTTAACTTTAAGGTCGTCAAGGAGTTCGTCGCCAAGACCAAGGAGCGCTGCATGACCGCTGAGGTCATGGAGTCGCTGTCGCCGGCGCAAAACGTCGTCAAGATCGTGCTCGACGAGCTCACCGAGATGCTTGGCTCAACCGAGAGCAAGCTCGTCTTTAGCAATCGCATTCCCAATGTCATCATGCTCGTGGGCCTGCAGGGCTCCGGTAAGACCACGGCGGCCGTAAAGCTGGCCTACCTGCTCAAGAAGCAGGGCCGCTCGCCGCTGCTCGCCGCGTGCGACGTCTATCGTCCCGCCGCTGCCGACCAGCTGGCCACGCTCGGTGGCGAGATCGGCGTGCCAGTCTTCCGCGGTGACGGCGCGCACCCGGTCGACATTGCCAAGGGTGCCATCCAGGAGGCCGTCGACCACCTGCGCGATGTGGTCATCGTCGATACCGCCGGTCGTCTGCAGATCGACGAGCAGATGATGCAGGAGGCCGTGGATATCAAGAAGGCTGTCAAGCCCGATCAGGTGCTGATGGTCGTCGATGCCATGACCGGCCAGGATATCGTCAACGTCGTCTCGACCTTCGCCGAGCGCACCGACTTTGACGGCGTGATCATCTCCAAGCTCGATGGCGACGCTCGTGGCGGCGGCGCGCTTTCCGTGCGCCAGGTGACCGGCAAGCCCATCAAGTTCGTGAGCATGGGCGAGAAACCCGATTCGCTTGAGCCGTTCTACCCCGATCGTATGGCCAAGCGCATTCTGGGTATGGGCGACGTTGTCGGCATTATCGAGAAGGCCCAGGAGGCCGCCGATGCCGAGCAGCTCGAGGCCGCCGAGCGCATGCTGCGCGAGGGCTTCACCATGAATGACATGCTCGACCAGATGAAGGCCGTCAAGAAGATGGGCGGCATGAAGGGCATCCTGGGCATGCTCCCCGGCGGCCAGCGTGCGCTCAACCAGATGGGCGGCAACCTGGACGAGGGCATCTTCGACAAGAACGAGGCCATCATCATGTCGATGACCAAGGAGGAGCGTCTGCGTCCTTCCATCATTAACGGCCAGCGCCGTGCCCGCATTGCCAAGGGCGCCGGCGTGACTCCCACAGAGGTCAATAGCCTTATGAAGCAGTGGGGCGAGATGAACAAGATGATGGGCCGCATGCGCACGATGGCCAATCAGGCTCAGGCCGGCGGCAAGAAGGGCAAAAAGGGCAAGAAGGGCAAGAAGATGCGCATGCCCAATATCCCTGGCCTGGACGCTATGGGTCTGGGCGGCATGGGCGGCCTGGGTACGGGCGGCCCCAAGTCCGATATGGACCTGCTGCGCCAGATGGAAGCGCAGATGCGCAATAAGAAATAACGACTGATTGAGTCGTGTATGGCGAAGGCCGCCTGGATCGTATTCCAGGCGGCCTTCGCCGTTCGTTCGCAGGTTGTCGCACGCGCGGAAGCGTGTTGACGTTGAGATGCTTGCCGTTAGTGGCAGCCACAGCCCTCGTGGCCCTCGTGCTCGTGATGGTCGTGGCAGCTGCAGGACTCGCCGTGTTCGTGGGCGTGGCCGTGGTCATGGCCGTGGCAGCCGCATGTGGCCTCGCCGTTCTGTGCGAGCGTGCCGGCAATAAGGGCTTCGACGCAAGCGTCGCAGCTGCCCTGGGCACCTGCGTATACCGTGATGCCGGCTTGGGCAAGCGCGTTGATGGCGCCACCGCCGATGCCGCCGCAGATGAGCGTGTCAACGCCGCCGTTGGCGAGCAGGCCCGCCAGGGCGCCGTGGCCGGTGCCGCCGGTGCCCACGACCTGCTCGTTGAGCACCTTGCCGTCCTGAATGTCGTAGATCTTGAACTGCTCGCTGCGGCCAAAGTGCATAAAGATGTTGCCGTTGTCGTACGTCGTTGCCACCCTCATGGTGCCGACCTCCTTTGCTGGCCATGCGGCCGTCGTCGAGGCGATGGGGGAGTACGCGATATTGCCGCCCTCGATGACGAGCGCTCGTCCGTTGACCAGCGCATCGGCCACCTTGCGATGCGCGCGGCTGCAAATGGCCGCCACCGTTGTACGGGCGATGCCCATCTGCTGGGCGACCGCCTCTTGGTTGAGACCTTCCAGGTCGCACAGGCGCAGCACCTCAAGCTCGTCGACGGTCATGTCGATGGCATCACCGCTGGCCAGGCCATCGGGGGTGAAGCCGCGGTATTCGGGGATGATCCCGACGCGGCGCAGTTTTTCGCGTCTTCCTGCCATGCACACTCCTTATCTGACATATGTCAACAATAGGATAACGCGTTAGTCGTTGGGCGCAAGGCATTTCTGGCATATGTCAGAAAAAGGCTAAGATGCCTCGTTGCCGCTTGCGGAGCCGCGCTGCCGTGCATTGCGTGTGCCGGACTAAGTGTCCAATTCGACACTCGCGCGCCTGGGCTACAATAAATCTCGCTTATAGGCGACTGACAGGAGGGTCAATGAGCAAAGCTGATCAGCAGTTTGTAACCATGTGCCGCGATATCTTGGATCATGGCACCACCACCGAGGGCCAAAAGGTCCGTCCGGTGTGGGAGGACGGCACCCCTGCCTATACCATTAAAAACTTTGGTGTCACGGCGCGCTATGATCTGCGCGAGGAGTTCCCCGCGCTCACCCTGCGTCGTACGGCGCTTAAGTCTGCCATGGACGAGATTCTGTGGATCTATCAAAAGAAGTCCAATAACGTGCATGATCTCAACAGCCATATCTGGGATGAGTGGGCCGATGAGACCGGTTCCATCGGTAAAGCCTACGGCTATCAGATTGGTCAGAAGAGCCATTACGCCGAGGGCGACTTCGACCAGATGGACCGTGTGCTGTACGACCTTAAGCACACGCCGTATAGTCGCCGCATTATGACCAATACGTACGTGTTTAGCGATCTGTCCGAGATGCACCTTTATCCGTGCGCCTATAGCGTGACCTATAACGTGACGCAGCGTCCTCAGGACGACAAGCCGACGCTCAACATGATTCTCAACCAGCGCAGCCAGGACATTTTGGCCGCGAACAACTGGAACGTGTGCCAGTACGCCATTTTGCTGATGATGGTCGCGCAGTCGGTCGATATGATTCCCGGTGAGCTGCTGCACGTGATCGCCGACGCCCATATCTATGATCGTCATGTCGATATCGTCCGCGAGCTTATCGAGCGTCCGCAGTTTGCGGCACCCAAGGTAACGCTCAACCCCGATGTGCATGACTTCTATGCGTTTACGACCGATGACCTGATCGTCGAGGGCTATGAGCACGGCCCGCAGGTCAAGAACATTCCCATTGCGGTGTAGGTGGTGCTCATGACGTGTAAGCTTTCTGCTATCGTCGCCGTGTGTGAGGATTGGGGCATTGGGTGCGAGGGCGACATGGTGGTGTCCAATCGCGCCGACATGCGCCATTTTGTTGCGTGCACCAAAGGTTGCCCGGTTATTATGGGGCGCAAGACCCTGTTGAGTTTTCCCGGTGGGCGTCCGCTCAAGAACCGCCGCAATATCGTACTCACGCGCGACGAGGATTTTGCGCCCGAGGGCGTCGACGTGGTGCATAGCATTGACGAAGCGCTCGCCGCGGTTGCCTATGAGCCTGTTGCATGGGTGATCGGTGGCGGCGATGTGTATCGGCAGTTTTTGCCGTATTGCGTCGAGGCCGAGGTCACGCATAACCACTGCGTGCATGTCGTGGACACGTACTTTCCCGACTTGGACGCCGATCCCGCGTGGGAGATTGCGTGGCGTGGCGGTGTTGCCACGATTGCCTCGGGCGAGGGCGACGAGGGTGTCGATTATGAGTTCGTGACGTATCGTCGCGTTGAGGCGTAAATCGCCTGGCGTGAACGGTATTATCGGGTTGATTGAATGTATGGGGCGGCGCTTAGCGTCGCCTCGTTTGGTATAGATGTGCTGTAAAGAAGGGTGCGGGCAGGCTGCTATGACTGATGCCGTTGAGGTTCTGCGAATTGATTCGCTCGAGGACGAGCGGCTCGATGCCTACGTGCGACTGACCGAGCGTGAGCTGCGCTGCGTGCTAGAGCCGCAAAAGGGCATCTTTATCGCCGAGAGTGCCAAGGTTATTGAGCGCGCGGTGCGTGCCGGATACGAGCCGGTGAGCTTTCTTTTGGGCGAACGCTGGCTCGACCAGATGATGCCGCTGTTTGAGCGCCTGGTTGTGCGCGAGGGTGCAGGTCCGGTTCCTGTGTTCGTGGCTTCCATGGAACTCATGGAGCAGCTGACGGGCTTTAACGTGACGCGCGGTGCGCTCGCGGCGTTTCGTCGCCCGCGGCAGATTCCGGTTGATGAGTTCTTGGGTGGCGTCGTCGAGGCGGCGGGGGAGCGCCCGGTGCGCGTGTGCGTGCTCGAGGGTATTGTCGACCACACGAACGTGGGTGCGATTTTCCGCTCGGCCGCCGCGCTCAATGTCGACGGTATTTTGGTCAGTCCGACGTGCTGCGACCCGCTGTACCGTCGCTCGGCCCGCGTGAGCATGGGCACGGTGTTTCAGGTGCCGTGGACGCGTATTGGCAGCGAGGCTCGTGTGTGGCCGCACGATGGCCTGGCGGCACTGCACGAAGCCGGTTTTTCGTGCGCTGCGATGGCGCTGACGGACGACTCCGTTTCGCTGGACGATCCTGCGCTGCAGGAGGTTGATCGCCTGGCGATCTTTATGGGCACCGAGGGTGCCGGCCTGGGCGCCAAGACTATCGCGGGCTGCGACCGAGCCGTGCGCATTCCGATGGCGCACGGGGTCGATTCGCTCAACGTGGCCGCGGCGAGTGCCGTCGCCTTTTGGCAGCTGTGCCCGCACGTGAGCAACGAGTATCACTACCAGCCGGGGCTGTATCACTAGGCAGATAGTTTGCACCGGGCTCTGACTCGGGGTGTTTCGGTCGACGTCGGTCGGTGCTAAGCTGCTATTAGCTTAGGTCTTTAATTACTGTTTTGTCGGTTGACGTACGCTTTTGGGGAGGGCGTGTGGCTAAGAAATCTACGGCTATCGATGTAACGCAGGGTGTTATTTGGCAGCAGCTGCTTTCGCTGTGCGTTCCCATCTTTTTTAGTTCGTTTTTTCAGCAGGCCTACACGCTTATCGGTACCTATATCGTCGGTCAGTTTGGCGGCAAGCTCGCGCTAGGTGGCATTCAAGCTACGATGGTGCTCACCGAGCTCTGCATTGGCTTTTGCGTTGGCGCCGGCGCCGGCTGCGCGGTCATTACCGGTCAGTATTTTGGTCAGCACGATGATGAGCGACTGAGTCGTTCGGTCCATACAGCCATGACGCTCGCGCTGGTGGGCGGTATCGCTTTCTCGATTCTTGGCATAGTGTTCGTTGAGCCCATGCTGGTGCTTATGAACACGCCGCATGAACTATTGGCCGAGGGCGTGGCCTATGCTCGCTGTTATTTTGCCGCGATGGTTGCGGCACTGCTGCTTAATATGGGAACCGCACTGCTGCGTGCCGTGGGCGACACGCGCGGCCCCGCCGTGATCATTGCCTCTGGCTGCCTGGTTAACGTGGTGCTGGATATCATTTTTGTCGCTGTGTTGCATATGGAGGCGCTGGGCTGCGGCATCGCGGTGGCGCTGACCATTTGCTCCAATGCAACGATGATCGTGTTGCGCATGATGCGCGCTCCGGGTGCATGGCGTCTTTCGCTGTCTAAGCTCGGTATCGATCGCGGTATTTGCAAGAGTATGATCTCGTGTGGTCTGCCACTCGGTTTTCAATCGGCTGCCTATTCGATCTCGAACGTGCTGATCCAGGTGTCGGTTAATTCGTTTGGCGCCGATGTCACGACTGCTTGGGGTCTATCTGGGCGCCTGGATGGCATTATCTGGATGGTGACCGAGGCGCTCGGCGTATCGATCACTACGTTCTCGGCGCAGAACTTTGGCGCGCGCAACTACGAGCGTATGCGCAAGGGCTACCATACGTCGCTCGTGCTGTCGTTTATGCTCATTGGTGGCCTGTCTGCCGTGCTGCTGGTGTTCTCGGGCCCGCTGTCGCGTTTGTTTGTCGACGATGCTTCGATTTCGGCGTACACCACGACTATCCTCCATTTCATTGCGCCGTTCTATGCGATTTTCTCGATTATCGAGAACGCCTCGGGTTCCATCCGCGGCGCCGGCGTGAGTTTGCAGCCTATGATGCTCACCATCTTTGGCACCGTTGTCTTGAGGGTGATCTGGGTGTTTGCGATCATGCCCTTCGATCCGTCGCTCGAGCATCTACTGCTGGTTTACCCCGTAACCTGGCTCATCACCGCAACCATGTTCACCATCTACCACCACAGCGGCAACTGGCTAGGTCGCGCCACCGCCTAGCTCATCCGTCAGATACCCCTGATAAGTTGCGGTGAAATAGTTCCTGAAAAGCCCTTGCGGACCGTCAAACAAGTACTATTCCACCGCAACTTCCTTATGAGCTGTAGGTGTTGGCGGAAAACGAATCAATTAGTATTCGATGCCTTGGCGGGCTAGGAGGCCTTCGTCGAAGTAGTGTTTGATGGGACGTATTTCGGTGACTAAGTCCGCGAGGTCGGCCAACGGCAGCAGCCCGCGGCCGGTGAGCACGAGTTCCGTGGTGGCGGGCTTTATCGCGATCAGCGCTTCGACATCCTCGCGTGTCACGAAGCCGCGGCGCATGGCCTCGCCGAGTTCGTCCAAAATCAGAACGTCGACCTGTGATATCTGCTCGCATGCGAGCTCCATGATCTGTGCGGCGCAAGCCTCGGGCGTGTCGCGGTCAGCTTGTACGATGCGCAGCCCCAGGCGCGGCGCGGCATCGTGTTCGGCGCAGTGCAGTTTCTTGGCAAACTGCAGCCTAAGAACGTCGAGCCCGTAGCCCGTCGCGCGCAGCGCGAGCCCCAGCGCAGCCGTCGTCTTGCCCTTGCCGTCGCCTGTATAGATTTGAACCTTGCCGACTTACAGTGATGCCATCTCTGTCCTTTCGTGCCCGGCGTCGGTTTATCGCCGTCCGGGTTGGGTATTCTAGAAAGCATTATCAACCCCAGTAGATGGAGTTCAAGCAGATGGAGATGGATGACAACAAACGTAGACGGAATATGATTCTCTACGTGCTCATCGCCTTCGTCGTCTACCTCGTGCTCTCGACCGTTCTGTTCCCCAACATCGGTCACACGCAGCAGATTACGAAGACCGATTACTCGACGTTTGTCAAAGCGCTCGATAAGAAGAGCGTCGACAAGGTCGAGTACAACACGGACGATTACTCGATTTATTACACCAAGAAGGGCGAGGACGAGAACATCGCCTACAAGACGACCGGTGTGCCGAATGACGCGGGCTTTACCGATCGCGTGCTTGAGTCTGGCGCTTCGCTGGAGTCGGTCGTTCCCGATAAAAACTCGGGTTTGATGACCTACTACCTGCTCACACTCATTCTTCCCATGGCGATTTTCTTCCTCATCGGTTGGTGGCTCAACCGCCGCATGAAGAAGGCTATGGGCGATGACGGCCCGTCGATGAACTTTGGCGGCGGCGGTTTTGGCGGCGGCGGACTGGGTAAGTCCGGCGCGCGCGTGATCGCCTCCAAGGACGTGGGCGTGACCTTTAAGGACGTCGCCGGTCAGGAAGAGGCCAAGGAGTCTCTCAAGGAGGTCGTCGACTTTCTGGAGAAGCCGCAGCGCTACGAGGAGATCGGCGCCAAGCTGCCGCGTGGTGCTCTCCTTGTTGGCCCTCCGGGTACCGGTAAGACCCTGCTTGCCAAGGCTGTTGCCGGCGAGGCCGGTGTTCCGTTCTTTAGCATTTCGGGCTCTGAGTTCGTTGAGATGTTTGTCGGTCGCGGCGCTGCTAAGGTTCGTGACCTGTTTAAGCAGGCCAAGGAAAAGGCACCGTGTATCGTCTTTATCGATGAGATCGATACCATCGGTAAGAAGCGCGATGGCGGCGGCTTTAGCGGCAACGACGAGCGCGAGCAGACGCTCAATCAGTTGCTGACCGAGATGGATGGCTTCGATAACCATAAGGGTATCGTTGTCCTTGCCGCAACCAACCGCCCCGACAGTCTCGATCCCGCTCTACTGCGCCCCGGTCGTTTTGACCGCCGCATCCCCGTCGAGCTGCCCGATCTGACCGGCCGCAAGAACATCCTCGAGCTGCATGCCAAGAGCGTGAAGACCGAGCCGCCGATCGACCTGACCGCGATTGCCCGCGCCACGCCCGGTGCCTCGGGCGCCGACCTGGCCAATATCATCAACGAGGGCGCCCTGCGCGCCGTTCGCGAGGGTCGCAAGCGTGCAACCCAGGACGACTTCGAGGAGTCGGTGGAGGTCGTCATTGCCGGCCAACAGCGTAAGTCCACGGTGCTGTCCGACCACGAGAAGCAGGTCGTTTCTTATCACGAGATCGGCCATGCCATCGTTGCCGCTCGCCAGAAGGGCTCTGCGCCGGTCACGAAGATCACCATCGTGCCGCGCACGAGCGGTGCTCTTGGTTATACCATGCAGGTCGAGGAGGACGAGCGCTTCCTGACGACGCGCCAGGAGGTCTTGGACAAGCTCGCTGTCTATTGCGGTGGCCGCGCAGCCGAGGAGCTCATCTTTGGAGAGATGACGACCGGCGCCGCCAACGACATCGAGCAGGCCACCAAGCTCGCCCGTAATATGGTGACGCGCTTTGGTATGTCCGACGAGTTTGGCATGATGGCGCTCGGTACCGTGCAGAACGCGTATCTCAATCAGGACACGTCGCTCACCTGCGCCCCTGGTACGGCCGAGCGCGTGGACGCGATTGTCGCCAAGCTGATCGAGGATGCGCACGACCGCGCTTTGCAGATTCTGAAGGAGAACAAGTTTAAGCTCCACGAGCTGGCTCGTTATCTGTATAAGAAGGAGACCATCACGGGCGAGGAGTTCATGAACCTCCTCACGCGCGAGAATCCGCTGATGCCCAAGCAGCAGTAAAGCCGCGGCCGAGCCAGTAAACGCCGACGCCCCATTTGAGCAGCTTTCTCAAATGGGGCGTTTTGCTTGAGAGGGATGGAAATGAAGATCGTGGTGAGCGCCTGCTTGATGGGCGAGAGCTGCAAGTATAACGGGCTCGACAACTACCATCGCGAGTTGGTCGAGGCCTGCGAGCGTACAGGGACCGAGGTCCTCTTGGTGTGCCCTGAGGTCTTTGGGGGCCTGCCCACGCCGCGCAAGCCGTCCGAGATTGTGAACGGAGAGGTTCGTACCTGCGAGGGCATATCGGTCGATCGCGAATTTCGCCTGGGTGCCCAACGAGCGCTCGATATGTGCGAGCAGGCGGGCGGGCCGGAAGAGATCGCCGCGTGCATCCTGCAGGACCGTAGTCCCTCGTGCGGCGCGGGTCGCATCTACGACGGAACATTCAGCGGCACCCTTACGGCGGGCAACGGCGTCTTCGTTGATTTACTGCTCCGCCACGGTTATCGCGTGATCCCGGCTAGCGAGTTCGACCCCAGCATGCTGGAGCAATAAAAAACCACCACAAAGGTGCTGCTCCCTTGTGGTGGTTTTGGCCTGGGTCTAGAGCGTGTGGCCGTAGGCGTTGGCGGCCTTGATGGCGGCGGCGAATTTTTCGTCGGTGAAGGGCTCCGGGTTGCCTTGCTTCCACTCGTTGGTGGCGTGCGCGTGCTCGCACAGGGCAGGGATATCGGTCTCGGAAAGCCCGACCTGCTCAAGCGTTACGGGCAGCCCCATCTGCTTGTTGAAGTCAGCATAGCGCTTAAGGTTCTCGGTGTCGCCCGTGTAGGCGAACAACACCAGCACGCCCAGGCTTACGACTTCGCCGTGCAGGTAGGTGCCCTCACGCGGAATGCTGCAGGCGGCGTTGTAGAACGCGTGCGCCACGCTCGAGTTGTAGTAGTAATCGTTCTGGTTGGTCAGGTTCGAGACATAGCCCGTGTTGACCACGATGTCGAGCGCGATCTGCTTGACGGCCTCGCTCGACAGATTCTGACGAACGTCCTCAAGACCCTGAACACCGTAGGTAAACAGCGGCTCGGAACAGGTGTGGGCAAGAGCCAGGCCAAGGCCGGCGGTGTGCTCCAGGTCGCCGGCGCTCGTGGCGTACTCGACTTCGGGCTGCTTGGACAGGGCGTCGCCCACGCCGGCCCAGAAGTACTCCGCCGGAGCCTCGGCGATGATCTTGGGATTGATGAAGATGTGCGCCGGTCGGTTGGGGTACGAATAGCCCTCGAGCGATCCATCGTCGTTGTAGACGACGGCAATGGCGGTCGCGGCGGAACAGTTAGAGCAAATCGTCGGCACCGTAAAGACAATCTTCTTGAGCTCGATTGCCGCTGTCTTGACGGTGTCGAGTGCCTTGCCGCCGCCACAGGCGATAAGCACGTCTGCCTGCTGGCAAGCGGGGGAGTTCACGACCTTGGCGATATTGGCGCGCGTACTGTTGGTGCCGTAGACGCGCGTCTCCAGAATCTCGACGTCGGTACCTTCAAGCGCCGCCTCGATGCCCGGCAGCGCCGCAGCTAGGGCTCGCTTGCCACCAATGATGGCGACTTTCTTCGCGCCGTACTCCGCCAGTGCGGCGGGCAGCTCGGTAAAGCAATCCTCGCCGACGGTGTAGTCGCTCATTCCGATTGTGCGCATGGCAGCCTTCTTTCGTTAGTTAAAGTGCTTTCAGGTATTTTGCTCCTAGAGAAGGCTAACGACCACGAGAAATTTCTTACGTATGAAACCAGTGTTGAGGGTTTTTCGCCGGCGCGGAACGTGCTAGCATACTCCGCATAAGCGTTGATGGGGACGAGTAGTCGGCCGTCCGCATGCCACAGAGAGCGGGGAGCGCTGAGAACCCGTGCATGCGACCGATGAAAATCACCCCGGAGCTGCGGTCCCAACGGACGTGCCGCGCAGGCACGTCTTAGTAGATATCGCCGAGATGGTCGTCGATACAGGCCAGCCGAGTAACGGATGCGAGCGCGCGAATACGCGGGCGAGGGCATCTAAGCTGGGTGGTTAAACGAAGAGCTTTTACGGGCGTATAGCCCGTTTTGTGGCGCTTCGTCCCAGCTTGTAGGGACGGGCGCTTTTTTGGTGCCCAACGGGCGTGTGCGCCCATGACATGAAAGGGGTACCGTGGCAAACGAGTACAAGCAGACGATGAATCTGCCCAAGACCGGTTTTCCCATGCGTGCCGGTCTTTCCAAGTCCGAGCCCAAGCGACTCAAGGACTGGCAGGACAACAAGGTCTACGAGCAGGTTCTGAAGAAGAACGAGGGTCACAAGAAGTTCGTGCTGCACGACGGTCCTCCGTACGCCAACGGCCCGATTCACATCGGCCATGCCATGAACAAGATCTCCAAGGACATGATCAACCGTTACTGGATGATGCAGGGCTATGAGGTTCCCTATGTTCCCGGTTGGGACTGCCATGGCCAGCCGATCGAGCATAAGGTCGAGGAGAAGCTCGGCACCGAGAAGTTCAACCAGACCTCCACGGCTAAGATCCGTGAGCTTTGCAATAAGTTCGCTGTCGAGAACATCGAGCTGCAGAAGGCCGGCTTCCGTCGCCTGGGCGTGCTCGGCGATTGGGACAACCCCTATCTGACGCTCTATCACCAGCATGACGCCGCCGACATCGATGTTTTCAAGGCCATGTTCGACAAGGGCATGATCTATCGCGGTCACAAGCCCGTCCACTGGTGCAAGCACTGCCATACCGCACTTGCTGAGGCCGAGATTGAGTACTCCGACGAGACGAGCCCGTCCATCTTCGTGCGCTTTGAGATGACCTCCAAGCCCGCCGGCCTCGAGAACTTCGACGGCCCGGTTGACTTTATCATCTGGACGACCACGCCGTGGACCATCCCCTCCGACCAGGCAGTTTCTCTCAAGCCCGGTGCCGCCTACGTCGCCGTTGAGCACGACGGCCGCGCCGAGGTCATGCTCGAGGACCTAGCTCCCAAGTGCTGCGAGGAGTTTGGCTGGGAGTACACCCCGGTTGTGGTCGACGGCAAGCCCTATGTGGTTCCCGCCGAGACCTTCCATCACATTCACTATAAGCAGCCGATCTTTGACGGTGTCGAGGGCGTTGCGCTGTTGGCCGATTACGTCGGTGTCGATGACGGTACCGGTATCGTCCACAACTCGCCCGGTCACGGCGTCGACGACTACTTCGCCTGCCTCAAGGAGGGCATCACCGACATTTGCATGCCGGTCGATGACGACGGCAAGTTCTACACCGGCGAGGAGTTTGGCACCGGCGGCCCCTTCAGCGGCATGGATACCGACGAGGCCAACCCGCACATCATCGAGTTCCTGCGCGAGCGCGGCACCCTGGTCCTCGAGAAGAAGATCACGCACAGCTATCCGCACTGCTGGCGCTGCAAGCACCCGGTGCTCTTCCGTGCTACCGACCAGTGGTTTGTCTCGATGGACAAGACTGGTTTGCGCGAGCAGGCTGGTAAGGAGGTTCGCGAGAACGTCAAGTGGTATCCGGCTCACGCCGCCAACCGCATCGGCGCCATGGTTGAGCAGCGTCCCGACTGGTGCATCAGCCGTCAGCGCAACTGGGGCGTGCCTATCCCCAGCTACACCTGTGCCGACTGCGGCGAGAAGGTCATGAACGACGCTACGCTCGACGCCGTCATCAAGCTCTTCCACGAGAAGGGCTCCGACGCCTGGTTCACCGACGCTCCCGAGAGCTACCTGGGCGAGGCCTGCGTCTGCCCCAAGTGCGGCGGCCATCACCTCACGGCCGATAAGGACATCCTCGACGTGTGGTGGGATTCCGGCGTCTCCTGGAAGGCCGTCTGCGAGTACCGTCCCGAGCTGGAGTATCCGGCGGATGTGTACCTCGAGGGCTCCGACCAGCATCGCGGTTGGTTCCAGAGCTCGCTGCTCACTTCGGTGGGCGCCAACGGCCATGCTCCCTACAAGGCGGTCGTCTCGCAGGGCTTCACGCTCGACGGCCAGGGCCGCAAGATGTCCAAGTCGCTCGGCAACGTCATCGACCCCAATAAGGTCTGTGACGAGATGGGCGCCGACATCATCCGCCTGTGGGTTGCTTCCGTTGACACCAGCTCCGACGTGTCCATCGACCACGAGATTCTTGCCCGTACGTCCGATGCCTACCGTCGTTTCCGCAACACGCTGCGCTTCCTGCTTTCCGAGCTCGAGGGCCAGTTTGAGCCTGAGACCGACGGTGTCGCCTTTGCCGACCTGCTGCCGCTCGACAAGCTCATGGTTGCCCGTCTGACCCAGGTTCAGGCCGAGGTCGACGACGCTTACTCTTGCTACGAGTTCCCGCGCGCTTACCGTGCGCTTTATGACTTCGTGGTTACCGAGCTTTCCAACGTGTACCTCGACGCCCTGAAGGACCGCCTGTACTGCGACAAGCCTGGCTCGCTCGAGCGCCGCAGCGCCCAGACCGTGCTGGCCGAGCTCTTCTCGATGCTCATGCGCGATCTGCAGCCGATTTTGTCCTACACCGTCGACGAGGCCATGGCCTACGCGCCTGCCGGCTGCGTCGACCACCAGAAGTACGCCGCGCTGCTCGATTGGTATAAGTCGCCTATCACGGTCGACGAGGCCAATGAGTTCGAGGGCGTGCTCGAGGCTTCACTCGAGCTCCGTAGCGCCGTGACCAAGGCCCTTGAGGATGCCCGCTCCGTCGGCACCTTCACTAAGAGCCAGCAGGTCCGCGTCAAGGCGGTCGTTCCCGCCGAGATGTACGCGCTGCTGACCGGCGACAAGGCGGTCGACCTGGCCGAGTTCTACATCGTTTCCGATGTTGAGCTGACCCAGGGCGAGGAGCTCTCCGTTGCCATCGAGGCTGCCGAGGGCGAGTGCTGCGACCGTTGCTGGAATTACCGCACCACCGTCGGCGAGTACAACGGTCACGCACATATCTGCAAGCGCTGCGCTGACGCGCTGTAGGTTACGGCGTTCGTAGAACGCCGTAACCTACCGACGCTGCAAACGCTCCTAAGCGGCAATCTGACGTTCAATCGTCGGTCGCGTACCAAAGTACGCTTCCCTCCTCTTTCACGTCACCTTGCTCGCTTAGGGACGTTTTCGCTGTTGATGACGGTAATGCGGCGTTTCTATGGACCTAGTCGTTGGGGACGTTCTTAAACGACTAGTCAAACAAGAACGTCCCCAACGACTACCTGTGTCATATTTAAGCGGCATTCTGTTTTTCGGAATGTCGCTTTCGTTTTGTGCTGGTTATTTCGCTTGCGTTGGTGGATATGTCGTGCGCTCTGCGTATGGCAATATAAGATGGTTAATTGCGTTCAACGGAATCCGATTGTTCTGAGGGCAGGGGATTGATTTGGGTCGTACTGGGGATATGACGCCGCCTTTGGGTTGGCGGTTGGGTGTTGCTGGTGGGGTGGCGCTGGTTGTGCTGCTTGTTGACCAGTTGACCAAGCTTGCGGTTCGTGCCGTGGGCGATGCACTGCATGTGACCGTCATCCCCGGCGTGATCGACTTCCTGTTTGTCCGCAATATCGGCGCTGCCTTTAGCATGGGCGAGGGGCATGGCATCGCGTTTGCCGTGCTGGCGCTGGCGGTCATTGTCGCTATTGCCGTGTACCTCGTTCGTGCACCTCATCTCGCCCATCTTGAGGTTGTGGGCATGGCGATGGTTGCGGGCGGTGCTATCGGCAACGCTATCGATCGTTTGGCCTTTGGCTTCGTGACCGATTTTATTGCCACCACCTTCATCGACTTTCCCGTCTTCAATGTGGCCGATATCGGCATTACGGTCGGTGTTGTGCTGGCGCTTATCGGTTACATTTTCTTGAGTCCCGCCGCTCGCGAGGTCGATGCGACTGCTGAGCTCAATGCCCGTGATGAGGCCCGCGCTAAGCGCAAAGCCAAGCAGCGTGGGGAGCGTGCCCGCAAGATTCGCGAAAGGAATGAGCGTTAATGGCCGACATCCATATTCTTGTTGCCGACGATTGCTCTGGCCAGCGTCTCGACGGCTTTCTGGGTGCCAACGACGGCTGCCCCACGCGCTCTGCCTGCGCGCATTTGATCGAGGGCGGCGCCGTAATCGTGAACGGCGAGACCTGTCTGTCAAAAAAGTATGCCGTACGCGCCGGTGACCGCATCTCGGTCGACCTGCCCGAGCCGCACGATCCCACCGATGTGATTCCCGAGGCCATCCCGCTCGACATTCGCTATGAGGACGACTATCTCATTGTGCTCTCCAAGCAGCGCGGGCTGGTGTGCCATCCCGCCCACGGCCACGAGAGCGGCACGCTTGCGAACGCCTTGGTCTACCACTGCGGTATCGATCATCTTGGTACCGTGCAGGGTGAGGACCGCCCCGGCATCGTGCATCGCCTGGATCGCGATACCTCGGGCCTTATGCTCGCGGCAAAAGACGACGACACCCAGCGCGCGCTTCAAAATCTCATTCGCACGCGTACGCTCGACCGCCGCTATATCACGCTTGTCCACGGGCACATCGCCATGGACGAGGGCACCATCAATACCGGTATTGCCCGATCGACGCGCGACCGTGTCAAGATGGCGGTTTCTGACGATCCTTTCGCCCGCCAGGCCATTACGACCTTTAAGGTCCTCGAGCGCTTCGATTCCATGCGTTTTGACGACGGCTATACGCTCGTTGAGTGCCATCTGTTTACCGGTCGCACGCACCAGATTCGCGTGCATATGCGTCATATCAACCACGCCTGCGTGGGCGATCCACTCTACGGCAAGTGCGATGCGCGCGCCGACCAGGGCCTGACCAGGCAGTTCCTTCATTCCTGGCGCGTGGCGTTCGACCATCCCGTGACGGGGGAGCGCATTGAGTGCCGCGACGAGTTGCCGTGGGATCTCGCTGCGGTTCTCGACGATCTGGCTCCGCGCTCGCTCGGTCGCACGGCCGTTGGAGATGAAATCGTTCCGCAGCTCGGTCTTCTCGAAGCCTAGCCAGTATTAGGTGGTTTCTTGAACTCGGTAAGCCTGCGGTAAGATATACGATTGTTTACGTTACGCGTTGCTGGGAGCCTGCATGCTCGCCTTTTTACAAACCAACACACCCATCGTGATCTTCAACCAGATTGTCGTCACGCTGCTCACGGTCTGCTTTCTGTACCAGGTGGTCTTCTTTGTCATTGGCGCTCTTCGTGGCGAGGTCGCGCCTCCCAAGGCCAAAAAACTCCATCGCTATGCCTTTTTTATTGCGGCGCATAATGAGGAGGCCGTGATCGCCAACCTTGTTCGCTCCATCAAGGACCAGGATTATCCGTCCGAGCTCATCGAGGTTTTCGTGGTCGCCGATGCCTGCACCGACAACACGGCGCAGCTCGCGCGCGAGGCCGGTGCCATTGTTTACGAGCGCAATGACCTGGCCCGCAAGGGCAAGAGCTGGGTCATGGACTTTGGCTTCGACCGCATTCTCAACGAGTATCCCGACACGTTTGAGGGCTACTTTATCTTCGATGCCGATAACGTTATCTCCCGCGATTACGTTTCCAAGATGAATGATGCCTTTGACCAGGGCTTCCATGTGGTCACGAGCTATCGCAATTCCAAGAACTTCGGCAGCTCGTGGATCTCGGCAGCTAATGCCACGTGGTATCTACGCGAGGCGCGCTTCCTCAACAACGCGCGTAATATCTGCAAGACGTCCTGCGCTGTTTCGGGTTCGGGTTACCTTATCTCGTCAAGCGTTATCGAGGGCATGCACGGTTGGCAGTTCCACACGCTGACCGAGGACATTCAGTTCACTACGTTCTGCGCTATTCACGGTATTCGCATTGGCTATGCGCCGGCGGAGTTCTTTGACGAGCAACCCGTGACGTTCAAGGCATCCTGGAAGCAGCGTATGCGCTGGACCAAGGGCTTTTACCAGGTGTTCTTTACCTACGGTAAGCATCTGGTCAAGTCGACGTTCCGCTATCATCGCTTTGCCGCCTACGACATGTTCATGACGATCGCCCCGGGTATGCTGCTATCGCTGATCTCGATGCTCGCTAATGCGACGTTCTTGATTGTGGGTGGCCTTTCGCATGGTTTCTTGGCTACCGAAGTCGAGATGCAGGCGTGCGCCGCTTCGCTCATTATGACCTTCGCCATGATGTATCAGACCTTCTTTATCCTGGCGCTGCTCACGACTATCTTTGAGTACAAGCACATTCACTGCGCGCAAAAGTGGCGTCTGGTGACTAACCTGTTTACCTTCCCGATCTTTATGTTCAGCTATATCCCCATCACGGTGGCCGCGCTGTTCCTGAAGGTCGACTGGGTTCCTACCCAGCACGCCGTCAACGTTACCCTTGACGAGGTCATGCAAGGCGCCAAATAACCACCACCAAAACCACCGCAAAGGGGACAGGCACCTTTGTGGTGGTTTTTGCTTTTGCGATGCAGCTCGAGGAGGAGTCCGATGGTCTATATCCCGTTTTGGATTTGCATCTTTGCCGGCGTGGCAATTGATGCCCTAGAGCGACGGTTTCCCAATGGGCTTGCCGGCGCATGTGCCGTGGCGGCGTTGGCGGGCGTTTGGCTCGACCTCGGTTTGAACACAGCGCTTGACCACGCCGGTCTTGCGGTCATCGTCTACCTTGCCCTTGTGCTCACTGAGTCGCTCTGGCGGCGCCTTCGCCACGCGCCGGGCATCGGCATGGGGGATGCCAAGGCGCTCTTCGCGCTTTGCACGCTCGACCCTATGGGTGGCATCGTGGCATTTGCCGTCGCACTCCTGGCCCTGGCCCTCTCCTGCCTCTTCACAAAATCGCGCTCCCTGCCATTGCTCCCGTTTTTAGTGCCGATTTTTGCCATAATCGAGGTCGTGGGCTGCACTTTGTAACCGATTGCGCATCCTTCTTAAGGAGCATGCCATGGCAACTAATCAAGAAACGGCCGTCATTAAGGCGCGCATGGACCGTATTCCCTCGGCGTTGTCGCCCGAGCTTGTCGAGCGCATTGCCGCCGATCGTGCTTCGGGCTATGTCAACCCGTATCGTTGCAACGACGATCAGGTCATTCGTCGTATTGATCGCGCCGCCGACAAAGGCACGCTTATGCGTCCGGCGTTTATGCGCGATACTGAAAAGATACTTCATCTTCCGGCGTACACCCGTTATGCAGGCAAAACGCAGGTCTTTAGCTTCCGTAGCAATGACGATCTGTCACGCCGCGGTTTGCACGTGCAGCTCGTCTCCCGCATTGCGCGCGATATCGGTCGCGCCCTGGGGCTCAATTGCGATCTGATCGAGGCGATTGGCCTGGGTCACGACTTGGGACACACGCCTTTCGGCCATGCCGGCGAGCGCTTCCTCAACGATATCTATCATGAGCGTACGGGGCGTTATTTTTTCCATAACGTGCAGTCGGTCCGCGTGCTCGACGCACTGTACGGCCGCAACGTGTCGCTCCAGACGCTCGACGGCGTGCTATGCCATAACGGCGAGTACGAGCAACGTGTGTTTGAGCTCTCGGACATGGGCTCCTTTGACCAGTTTGACCAGACGGTTGAGGATTGCATTGCCACGGGCTATAGCGCAATTGAGCATCTGCGTCCCATGACGCTCGAGGGCTGCGTCGTTCGCATCTCGGATATTCTTGCCTACGTCGGTCGTGACCGTCAGGATGCGATCGCGGCGGGCCTGCTTTCGCCCGACGCTTTTGATGATGGCCGGGGCGGTGCCTACAACAGTTGGATCCTCACGCATGCCTCCATCGATATCGTTGAGCACAGCTATGGTAAGCCGCGCATCGGGATGAGCGAGGACCTGTTTGAGGAAATTCGCCGAGCCAAGCGCGAGAACTACGAGAAGATCTATAGCAAGGGCGGTATCGAAGGCGATTCCGAGGCGGAGCTGCGCGAGGCGTTCGTAAAGCTCTACGACCGTTGCCTGCGGGATCTTAACAGTGGCGACGAGTCCTCTTACATCTTTAAGCACCATATTTCGCGCATTGAGCAGCAGCTTTCCTACTATGATCGCACCTATGCCTGGCAGGACGACAAGGATCAAGCCGTGGTGGATTATATCGCGAGCATGACGGACGGTTATTTCTGCGAGCTGACGAGCAAGCTGTTCCCTGGTCTGGAGTTTCCGCACCGTACCTATATTAACGAACGGTAGTTCGTATTAATTCGGTATACTGTTAGTGGAAAACGTTTTTGATTGATACACGGGATGGCTATGGACGACCTTTTTTCTGCTTCGACGCGCGAGCGTTCCTTTCAGAATGCGCCGCTTGCGGTGCGCATGCGCCCCAATTCGCTCGACGAGTACGTGGGCCAGCAAAAGGCCGTCGGTAAGGGTTCATGGCTGCGTGCCGCGATCGAGCACGACGTGCTTTCGAGCGTGATTCTGTACGGGCCTGCCGGTACGGGCAAGACGACGCTGGCCCACATTATCGCCAACCATACCAAGAGCGAGTTTGTTGAGGTCAGCGCCGTCACGGGTACCGTGAAGGACCTGCGTCGTGTGATTGATGAGGCCAAGACGCGCCTGAATACGTACGACCGCCGCACCATTCTATTCATCGATGAGATTCACCGCTTCTCTAAGTCGCAGCAGGATGCCCTGCTGCATGCAGTTGAGAACCGTACCGTCATTATGATTGGCGCTACGACAGAGAACCCGTACTTTGAGGTCAACTCGGCACTGTTGTCGCGCGGGCGCGTGGTGGAGCTTGAACATCTGAAGGATGAGGATATCGCCACGCTTATTGAGCGTGCGCTCGAGGCACCACAGGGCTTGAACGGAAAGTTCTCGGCCGATGAGGATACGGTCAAGACCATTTGCACGCTGGCAGCGGGTGACGCTCGCTCGGCGCTCACGACGCTCGAGCTTGCGAGCGAGATTGCCGTCACGCGTCCCGATACCGAGGGAACGCCAGCGCCTGCGGCGGGGGAGCGCTATCCCATCACCGTGGATGACGTGAAGATTGCCAACCCGCGTCGCGGCTTTACGTATGACAAAAACGGCGACATGCACTACGACATCATCAGTGCGTTCATCAAGTCCATGCGCGGTAGTGACCCCGATGCCACGATCTATTGGCTCGCGCGCATGATCGATGCTGGGGAGGATCCTAAGTTTATCGCTCGCCGCATTATGATTCACGCTTCTGAGGATGTTGGCAACGCCGACCCGCAGGCGCTTTTGGTGGCGCATGCCGCGTTTAAGTCTGCCGAGGTCATTGGCTATCCCGAGTGCCGCATTAACCTGGCTCAGGCTGCACTCTATGTGTGCTTGGCGCCAAAATCCAACGCGTGTGAGGCTTCGATCGATGCGGCGCTGGCCGATATCCATTCTAGTGGGCTTCGCGAGGTGCCGAGTTATCTGCGCGATCGCCATCGCCCGGGCAGCGATGAATACGGTGTGTATAAGTATCCACATGATTATCCCGAAGGCTGGGTCGATCAGCGCTATTTGCCCGAAGGCTTGGAACGCGGTGCATTTTGGCAGCCTGCCGGGCGCGGCTGGGAAGAGTGGCGCGTAGAGCAAAGCGAACGAGACCGCAGCGGGAATGCACCGAGGTAGCTGCTGATAATTTTGTCCCACGTTGCTGCTCTTGGCATGTTCGGTCCCCTTTGGGGTACCATGAAAAGCGTCTGTATTTCGATTCTTCCGGGAGGCTTGTATGAGTCCCATTCAAATCGCCCTGCTGCTGCTCGCCGTTGCCGGCGTGTGGGCCATCGCTGAGCTCGCGCTTACCCTGCGCAAGACCCGCAATGTTGTCGACTCGCTCGATAAGACCGTGAACGACCTCAACAACACCATCGCCGAGGCTCAGCCTGTGGTGGCAAAGCTCGATGGCGCTGTCGATGAGCTTACGCCGGCGCTTGCCCAGATGGAGCCGCTGCTTAAGTCGAGCAAGACGGCAGTTGATGCCCTTACCTCCAATCTCGTAGAGGTCGAAGCCGTGGTTCGCGACATTTCCGAGGTTACGGGCAGCATGGCCGAGGCCAGCAATGCTGTGTCGAGCGTGACCGACTCTGCCGCCGGTGCTGTGCAGAAGCTCTTCAATAAGGTGAAGGCTCCTGCAGCCGACGCCGATCGCAAGCTCGCCGCTGCCGCTGCGGAGGCCGAGCAGCCTACCGAGCGCGTCCTAATTGGCGAGGACGAGGCCGCCGCGGGCGACGATGATGGTCAGAAGTCTGTATCCAAGCCGGCTCAGTATTACACCTATACGCCCGCCGAGACCTCTGAGGAGTCCTGCGATGAGTAGCGAAGCAACCTGCCCTATCACGCTGACCGTTGCCGGTGACCCGCGTCTCGCTCGCCTTGTGCGCATGACGGCAGCCAACGTTGGTGCCCTGTGCTCTATGTCTGTCGATCGCATCGAGGACATCCGCATGGCTGCTGAGGAGGCTTTCATCTTTGGTTGCACCGCGGTCGACTGCGATGACATCACCATCAAATTCGATGTCGATGAGACCCACGTTGGCATGACTATTACCTTTGGCGACCAGGCTACGGTCGATGAAGACGACCAGGCTGCGGTGTATGCCGAGCTCATCCTCGCGAGCGTGTGCGACTCCTACGAAAAGACTACGGCGCCCCTGACGCTTTCCCTCGACCTCAAGGCGGATATCTAATATGACCGAACGTTCCCGGAGCGGCAAGACCGCTTGGGACAAGGAGAAAACCCGCGAGCTGTTTTGTCGTTACAAGGAGACCGGTGATCCGGACGCCCGTGAGCAGCTCGTCATGTCCCATATGAACCTGGTAAGGTTTCTTGCCAACAAATTTAAGAATCGCGGCGAGCCGCTCGACGACCTCATGCAGGTCGGCTATCTGGGCTTGCTCAAGGCTATCGACCGTTTTGATCCCGAGCGCGGACTCGAGTTCACGACGTTTGCGACACCCACTATCCTGGGCGAGATCAAACGGCATTTTCGCGACAAGGGCTGGAGTGTGCGCGTACCGCGTCGTCTGCAGGAGCTCTCGGCCAAGGTCAACCAGGCTACTGACAAACTTACCAACGAGCTGCAGCGTTCGCCCAAGGTTGAGGAGATCGCTGAGTATCTAGATGTGACTGTCGATGAGGTCCTCGAGGCTATGGAATCGTCTTCGGCCTATACCTCGGTGCCCATCGAGGCTCCTGGTGCGTCCGATTCCGACGATGCCCCTTCGATTCTCGACCGTTACGCCGACGACGACAACGAGCTCGACTTTACTGATGACCGCCTAGTGATCGAGGAAGCCATCCGTGATTTCTCGCCGCGCGAGCGCGAGGTGATCGAGCTGCGCTTTCTGAAGGGCATGACCCAGATCGAGATCGCCAAGAAGCTGGGTATTTCTCAGGTGCAGGTTTCGCGTCTGCTGCGCCGCACGCTTAAGAAGATTCAGGACAAGATCGACCCCGACGGAGTGATGATTCGTTCATGAGTGAGCACCCCCAACAAACCGATCGCGTGCTGCGCGACACCCGCATTCTGACGCTGCGCATTTGGGCTGTTGTCGGCTGCATTGTCATCGCCGCTGTCATCTTTAACCTTATGGGCATCCTGGCGCCGGTTATCGAGTTTCTCGCTGTTGGTTCCATCATTGCCTTTGTGATGTCCCCGATCACCAACTGGCTCGAGCACCATGGCGTGAATCGCGGCATCGGTTCGCTTATCGCGCTTATTGTTGTTGTTGCCGTGCTCGTCGGTGTCGTTTGCATCTTGTCGCCGATTCTCTTTGGTCAGATCATGGAAGTCCTGAGCCGCCTGCCCGAGCAGCTTCGTGTTGCGGGTGGCGATCTCAACGAGATGATCTCGCATGCCAAGACGCTCAATAACACGCCGCTCAAGGAGTATTTGGACGATAATCTTTCGTCGCTGGTTACCGTGGCATCGAAGTATGTGTCTCAGATTGCTGCCGAGCTTGGCCGCGGTGTGTTCCCGCTCATCACCAATACGGCCTCGCAGTTGTTCGTGATCTTCCTTGGTCTGGTGCTTGCCTACTGGATGGCCTGCGACTACCCTCGCATGCATCACGAGATTTGCACCATCATCGGTCAGGAGAAGGAGACCTCGTACCGCTTTATGGTCGCCATCCTTTCTCGCTCTGTCGGCGGCTACATGCGCGGTATGGTCGTGACGTCCATCTGCGGTGGTTTCCTCGCCTTTATCGGCTTCCTGATTATCGGCCATCCGTATGCGGCGCTCATGGCTATCTTCACTGGCATCATGCACTTGGTTCCGGTCGTCGGTCCCTGGGTGAGCGCGGCAATCGCCACGGTACTCGGCTTTATGTTCAGCCCCATGTTGGCGTTATGGACGCTCATCGTGACGATGGTCGCGCAAAACGTCACCGACAATGTGATTTCGCCTAAGGTCATGCAGAGCTCAGTGCAGGTGCATCCCATTATGAGCCTTACGGCTCTCGTTATTGGTTCGGCACTCATGGGGCCCATCGGCATGATTATTGCCATCCCGCTTTGTGCGGCCCTCAAGGGCATCTTCGTGTACTACTTCGAGAATGAGACCGGCCGTCAGCTTGTGGCCTATGACGGAGCCGTGTTTAAGGGCACGCCGTACCGCGATGCCGATGGCAACCCGGTCGCCGCCTACGACGCGCTCGGCGACGACACCTTCATCTATGAGTCCGAGCTCATCGGTAACGAGACTGCGCCCGAGGCCCAGGCCATGCCCAAACCCGAGCTCGATAATCCCTGGATGAAGCTCTCGGGCCTTCAGCCCGACGCGACAGGCTTTTTCAAGAATCCCTTCGCCAAAGACGACGATTTCAATGAACGACGACACCAAAACCGGCATCGACGGCTCCATGGACGATTCGGATTCTAAATAGGTTCTATTAACGTTTCTTGAAGTTGTAAATGACAAGAAACGCGACCAAAGCGATTGATAAGGGGCCGGCTACATAGAAAAAGAGAACGTCAATTGCGCGTAGAGTGTAATAAGCCTTATCGCCGGACATTACTGTATACAATACGTATCCAAATGATGGTTGGTTTGCGTACCAGCATGAGAAGGCCAAGAGCGCTAAAAGTGCTACAACCAGAAGTGCATTCAGGACAAATCGTTTGCTTTTCATCGATCGCTCCTTCCGGGTGAATCTTATATGCAATTATACAGCAGTCCTTTTTCAAAGGATCGCGCAGTACTAAATAACGTGCACTTTCGCTGGAGGGTCGCTGTTTGGCGACCCTCTTTTTTGCACTTGCGCGGCGGGATGGTAATATCGTTACGTTTGAACTGTTTCGATGTGAAACCGAGGAGATTCCCTCTATGAGTGCTGACTACCCGTCAATGACTACGGCCGAGATCCGCTCCAAGTTCCTCAACTTCTTTGAGGAGCGCGGTCTTAAGCTCTATCCTTCTTCGTCCCTCGTCCCCGACGATCCTTCACTGCTGCTTGCCAACGCCGGCATGAACCAGTTTAAGGAGTACTACCAGGGCAAGAAGACCATGAAGGAGATTGGCGCGATCTCCTGCCAGAAGTGCGTCCGCACCAACGACATCGACTGCATCGGCGAGGACGGCCGTCACCTGTCGTTCTTCGAGATGCTCGGCGATTTCTCTTTTGGCGGCGTCTCCAAGGAGCAGGCTTGCGCCTGGGCCTTTGAGCTCATCACCAAGGAGTTCAAGCTGCCGCTCGACCGCCTGTACTTTACCGTCTTTACCGAGGACGATGAGACCCATGACGTGTGGCGCTCCCTGGGCGTTGCCGAGGACCACATCTCCCGCTTGGGCGAGGACGACAACTTCTGGGCCGCTGGCCCCACCGGCCCCTGCGGTCCGTGCTCCGAGATCTACTTTGACATGGGCGAGGAGGTCGGTTGCGGCAGCCCCGACTGCAAGCCCGGCTGCGACTGCGACCGCTTCCTTGAGTTCTGGAACCTCGTGTTTACCCAGTACGACCGCCAGGAGGACGGCTCCATGCCGGAGCTGCCGCACCGCAACCTCGATACGGGCATGGGCCTGGAGCGCATGGCTGCCATCATGCAGCACAAGACCGCCAATTACGACGGCGATCTGATGCAGCACCTCATCAAACTCGGTGAGGAGATTAGCGGCAAGACCTATGACGCCGATGACTACTCCGGCGCCAGCCGCTCCCTGCGCATCATCGCCGACCACTCCCGTGCTGTCGACTTTATGATCTCGGACGGCATCCTTCCCGGCAACGAGGGTCGCGAGTACGTCCTTCGCCGTCTGCTCCGCCGTGCCGTGTTCCACGGTCGCCTGCTGGGCATCGAGGGCGCCTTCCTGACCAAGTTCATCGACGAGGTCAACGCTCAAATGGGCGAGGCCTATCCCGAGTTGCTCAAGAACGTCGCGCTCGTCAAGGGTATCGTTGCCTCCGAGGAGGAGCGCTTCTCCACGACGCTCGACAACGGCCGCGTGTACCTGGACGAGGCCCTGGCAGCGCTTGCCGAGGGCGCTGTGCTTCCGGGCGATGTCGCCTTTAAGCTGCACGACACCTTTGGTTTCCCCATCGATCTGACCGTCGAGATCGCCGGCACCGCTGGCCACGACGTCGACATGGACGGCTTCACTGCCTGCATGGAGGACCAGAAGGCCCGCGCCCGCGCTAACGCCAAGGGCGACGCCTGGGGTAGCTTCAACGACGTGTGGGTCGAGCTTTCCGACAAGGTCGCAGCGACCGAGTTCGACGGCTATGACAACGATGTGATCGAGGGCGCCAAGGTTGTCGCCATCGTGCGCAACGGCGAGTCCGTCGAGTCCGCAGCCGCGGGCGAGGATGTCGAGGTCGTGCTCGACCGCACCCCGTTCTATGCCGAGATGGGTGGTCAGCAGGGCGATGCCGGCAAGCTTTCCGCCGAGGGCGTTGTTCTGACCGTTGCCGACACCAAGAACCACAACGGCCTGTATGCCCACGTCGCGCACGTTGCCGATGGCACGCTGACTGTCGGTGCCGCTGTGACCGCCGCTCTCGACGCCGAGCGCCGTGGCTTCCTGCGCCGCAACCACACCGCCACGCACCTGCTCGACGCTGCCCTTAAGCAGGTCCTGGGCGAGCACGTCTCCCAGGCCGGCTCGCTGGTGACGCCCGAGCACCTGCGCTTTGACTTTACGCACTTCGAGGCCCTTTCCTCCGAGCAGCTCAAGGCTGTCGAGGACTTGGTCAACCAGCAGATCTTCGCCTCCAAGCCGGTCGTGACCCGTGTTATGGGCATCGACGAGGCTAAGGCTGCCGGCGCTGTTGCTCTGTTTGGAGAGAAGTACGGCGATGTCGTCCGCGTCGTCTCCGTGGGCGCCGAGGACCAGCCGTTCTCTCGCGAGCTCTGCGGTGGCACGCACGCTGCCAACACCGCCGAGATCGGCCTGTTCAAGATTATTTCCGAGTCCTCTACGGGCTCGAACGTCCGCCGTATCGAGGCCGTGACCTCTAAGGGTGCTCTCGACTATATGGCCGACCGCCTGGCACTCGTTGACGCCGCCGCTGCTGCGCTCAAGTGCCGCGTCGACGAGGTTCCCGCCCGTGTGGAGAACCTGCAGGTCGAGCTGCGCGAGACGTCCAACAAGCTCAAAAAGGCTCTGACCGGTGGTTCCTCCGACGCCATTTCCAGCTCCATCGAGGGTGCTGTCGAGCTCGGTGGCTACAAGCTCGTCGTTGCTGAGCTCCAGGGCCTTGAGGCTGCCGACCTGCGCAACGTATGGGATACCGTGCACCAGAAGGTCGCCGGCCCTGTCGCTTGTGTCGTCGCCAGCGTGACTGAGAAGGGCACTCCGGCCCTGCTCGCTGCCGGCTCCGATGACGCCGTGAAGGCCGGGTTCCACGCCGGTAATGTGATCAAGCAGATCGCGGGTCTGGTCGACGGTCGCGGTGGTGGCCGTCCCAACATGGCCCAGGCCGGTGGCAAGAATGCTGCCGGCATCGCCGATGCCCTCGCGGCCGCCAAGACCGCGCTCGGCGCCTAAGAATCTAAGAAGTCACTGTGGTCGCGCTTGCGCTGGACATAGGGGAGACCAGGATTGGCATCGCCGTCTCGAGCCGTGATGGCAAGATGGCGATGCCCGTCAAGGTGCTCCCGGCCGCCGAGGTCACCGGTATGGCCAAGACGTTCCGCTACCTGGTCGAAGACTATGAGCCCGACATCCTGGTAAGCGGACGTCCCCTGACCATGGGCGGTGAGCCCGGCCCCCAAGCCGAGCGCGTTGCCGCCGTGGCGCAAAAGATTGCCGACGAGCTCGATCTTCCGCTGGAGTTTGAGGACGAGCGTCTGTCCTCGCAAGAGGCCAAGCGTATCCTGCGCGAGCAGGGCCTCAACGAAAAGCAGATGAGGGGCAAGATCGACATGATTGCCGCCAGCCTTTTTTTGCAGACGTGGCTCGATCGTAAAAACGAGGAGGTTTCGCATGCCTAGTGCTTCCGATCCGCGCCAGCCGAATCGTACACGTCAGCCGGCGTCGCGCCCTGCCCAGCCTGGCCAGCGTCCGGCACAGCCGACGCAGCGCGCAGCTCAGCCTGCCGCGCGCCCGGTGCAGTCCTTCTCTCGTTCGGCCCAACCTGTTCAACGGACGGGTCAGCAGCCTTCTGCTCGTTCGGTTCAGCATCCGGCTTCTCACGCGGCTCAGCAGCCCACTGCTCGTACGGCCCAGCCTGCAGGCGGTACCCGCTTTAAGCAGCAGGCACCTACCCAGCGAACGCAGGCCCCCCAATCGCATTCTCATCACGCCCGCGGTTCGCATGGCGTTGCTCCGGCGACCCGCTCGAGCTACAACACGCATACTCGTCGCGGTGCTCAAAAGAAGAGCTCTCCGGTTCCCATGATCATCGGCGTTGTGGTGGCGGTGCTTGCGCTTGTCGCGATCGTTTTCTTTGTCGTGCCGGCCGTCAAGGGCTTCTTTGCCGGTGAGGACACGAAGGTCACGGCTGGTCAGCAGGTTACGGTAACCATTCCCGACGGTGCTTCGGGCGATACGATCGCCTCGATTCTCTCCGAGAACCATATCGTCGAGAATCCCAAGGATTACTATGCGGCGGTGAAAAAGCTCAACGCCGATATGTCGCTCAAGCCTGGTACCTATTTGTTCACCACACTCATGGACGCGACCAAGGTTGTTCAGCAGCTCATGGAAGGTCCCAACGCGGGCTCCAATGCGCTAACAATCCCTGAGGGCCTGACGGTCGATCAAGTCGCCGATCGTGTGGCCCAGGCCTACGATGGCATCTCTAAGGAAGACTTCCTCAACCAGGCTAAGGCCTCCAACTACGTGGACGACTATAGCTTCCTTAAGGGCGCCGCCAACGACTCGCTTGAGGGTTTCTTGTTCCCCAAGACTTATTCGTTGGGCGATTCGCCGACGGTCGATGACGTGATTCGCGCTATGCTCGATCAGTTTAAGACCGAGTACAAGTCGCTTGACTTTGCGAGCTGCGAAGCCAAGATCAAGGAACGCTACGGTGTGGAGATGTCCGACTACGACATCGTCAACTTGGCCTCTATCGTTGAGCGCG
The DNA here is from genome assembly GCA_019414515.1 of Collinsella sp. GTDB lineage: Bacteria > Actinomycetota > Coriobacteriia > Coriobacteriales > Coriobacteriaceae > Collinsella. The sequence goes on along the minus strand of DXLX01000038.1, from coordinate 25,628 downwards.
AGGGCCTCAACGCCGACCAGCGCGCGCACGTGGCCTCGGTCTTCTACAACCGTCTTGCCGGCAAGCTCGATGGTCTGCGCTATCTCAACAGCGATGCGACCATGATGTATGTCACCGGTGGCGAGGTTACCGCCGACGACCTGCAGAGCGATAGTCCGTATAACACCTATAGGCATGAGGGTCTGCCACCCACGCCCATCTGCTCTCCGTCGCTCGAGGCACTCAAGGCCACGCTTGAGCCGACCGACTCCGATGACCTGTATTTCTACATTACGCAGGACGAGGAGTACTTCTCGCAAACCTACGAAGAGCATCAACAGTCTTGGAATTAGCATGAGGATTTTTAGCCCCAAACGTTACGTTGCCTCGGTCGATCGCATCGACCTTGATACCCTTTGGGCCGACGGCAAACGCGCCATTCTGCTCGATCGCGATAACACCCTGGTGCCGCGTGACACCGAGCAGGTTCCCGCTGCGGTTTCCGCTTGGCTCGATACCGCCCGCGCCAAAGGCTTTAAGCTGTGCATGGTGTCCAACAACTGGCATCGCGACCAGGTCATGGCATCAGCACGCGAGCTGGGACTCGAGGCCATCAGCCATGCCATGAAGCCGGCGCCGTTTGCCCTCAAGGCGGGTCTTAAGCGCCTCGGCGCCACGGCCGACGAGGCGGTGCTGATCGGTGATCAGCTCTACACGGACGTGTGGAGCGGCAACTTCGCCGGCGTCGATACCATCCTGGTAAAGCCGCAGGCCACGCAGGACCTGTGGTATACGCAGATCTTCCGTATCTTTGAGCGCCGGGCCCTGCGCGACCTTCCCTGCGAGGAATAGGTCTCGTCATGTCCCAGCACACCAAACACGGCTGCGACCATATCTTCTTTATCGGCTTTTTGGGCGCGGGCAAATCGACGCTCGCGCGCAACGTCGGCACTATGTTCAAGCGGCGTTTTATCGATACCGACCGCCTAGTCGTCCGCCGTTGCGGCAAGTCGGTAACCGAGATTTTTGAGACCGAGGGTGAGGATCGTTTTCGCGAGCTCGAGACCTCGGCGCTCCGTTCGCTCCAAAGCGAGCGCAGTCTGTTGGTTTCGTGCGGGGGCGGTATCGTCGAGACGCCGGTGAATATTGAGCTGATGCACGAAATGGGTACGTGCGTGTACCTCGAGGGCGACTTTGAGGATTCGATTCGCCAGATTCGTCGGTCCGACACGCGCCCCGATTTCCGCTCGCCCGAGCATGCCGCGCGCTTGTTTGAGCATCGCCGTCCGCTGTATCGCCAGGCCGCCGATATTACCCTTGATATTCGCAACAAGTCCTTCGAGGACGTTTCCTACCTTTGTGCCGAGATGCTTTTGGAGCGTGGACTGCTATGATTCGCCGCCAACTGATCAATTTCCAAAACCGCAGCGTCGATGTCCGTGTCGGATTGGGCGCGTTCGATGAGCTGTCGCGTATGTTTGCCTCGGCTGTGGGCAAGCCTAAGCGCGCGATGGTGGTTTGGAACTCCGCCTCGTCAGAACGTTTTGATGAGGTCGTCGAGCATGCGCTGGTCGACGCCGGTTTTGCCGTGTCGCAGTTCTCCCTTGAGGTTTCGCCTGCTGGTGCCACGCTGGCCGATGCCGATGCTATCTTTGGCGCCTTGTCTGCCAACGGCATTACCTGCGACGATCTGGTTGTCGCCGTTGGCGATGCCGCAACCTGCTCGGTTGTTAGCTGGTGCGCCAACCAGTGGTGTGGCCGAACCGAGTGCGCGCTGCTGCCGACGACCTTTGACGCCATGCTCACGGTCGCGACGACCATGAAGCCGCTCATTGCCTCGTCGTCGAATGCGCTTCCCGCTATCGCGTTCCGTCCCGAACCGGGCTTGGTCGTGTGTGACCTCGACCTTGTTCGCGAGGCGGACCCCGAGGACCTCAAGCTCGGCTATGTGGTACTTGTTGGCACCATGCTTTCGAGCAGTAAGTCCCGTTGGAATCAGTTTACTGAGACCGTCCCCGAGATTCTCGCGGGCGAGGAGGTCGCGCTCGTCAATGCCGTTCAATGGTCTCAGACTGCCCGCAAGGACGTACTGATGGCCACGAACCCGAGCGCTCGCCATGCGCTCGATTTTGGCAAGACGGGGGAGCGTACCCTGCGCGCCTGCTTGGGCGATGCCGCTTCGCAGGCCCCTGCCTACCAGCTGTTGTCCGAGGGCATTCGCTTTGAGGCACGCCTTGCACATGATGCCTGCGATTTCGATATCGATTACGTCTTTGAGGTCGATGACTGCTTGGAGGACTTTGGTATCGAGGAACTTGCCTTCGATCTGGAGTCTGCCGCATATATCGAGGAGTTCCGCAAGCAGCAGTTTGCACGCTCGAACCGCAGCATGTTGCCGCTGCCCGCGGCACTCGGCGCCATTCGCCTAACGAACGTTGAGGACGAGGTTCTTAAGCGCCATGCTCACGCCTACTTGGCTTCTCGTAAAGAACTTCTCTAAGATTTATTGACTTCCATCCTCTTTCGTATCATGTTGAGGGGCGGGTTTCCAATCGGTTGCGGATCGCATGCGATTCCGTCGTTCGGTTGAGACCCGTCCCGTCTATATAGAGACAACAAGAAAGGAATCTGCATGTCTGAGTTTGCTGCCGGTCCTGCCGGTCGTATCGAGCGTGTCCGTGCCCTGATGGCCGAGCGTGGCTACGACGCCATCGTGGTGCGCGACGAGGCCAATCTTCGTTGGCTTACGGGCGTGAAGGGCGTTTTCGATTACACCTTTGAATTCCCGCACGCGGCGTTTATTACGGCCGACCAGTGCCTGTTCCATACCGACTCGCGCTACCTCAACAGCTTTGAGGAGAACACGCCCGCCGGCAGCCCCTGGGTTTACGACATGGACGAGGGTACCATCCCCGGCTGGGTCGCCGGCAAGATTGCGGCTAACAAGTGCCGTGTCTGTGCTGTCGAGGACGATATGCAGATTAACTTCTACCAGGGTATTCAGCGCGGCCTGGAGGACCGTTCCGTCGCCTGCATCCTACCGCTGATGCACGACGACATCCGCAAGATGCGCGCCATCAAGGATGCCGAGGAGATTGAGCTTATGCGCCATGCGCAGTCGATCACCGATGCCGCTTTCCAGCATATGCTCGGCTTTATTAAGCCCGGTATGACCGAGAAGCAGGTTCGCAACGAGCTCGAGAACTTTATGTTCGCCAACGGCGCCGACAGCCTTGCCTTCGGCTCCATCGTGGCGAGCGGTCCCAACACCGCCAACCCGCATGCCGTGCCGAGCGATCGCGTGATCGAGAAGGGCGATTTCGTTCTCATGGATTACGGCGCGGGCTACTGCGATTACCGCTCCGACATGACGCGCACCGTCGTGATGGGCGAGCCCACGCAGGAGCAGCTCGACCTGTACGCGCTCGTGCGCCGCACGCACGAGGAGTGCGTCGCCGCCATCCATCCGGGCGTTGAGGGTAACGACATCTTCAAGCTTTCCAAGAAGATCATCGGCGATGCCGGCTATGGCGATTACTACAATCATGGCCTGGGCCACGGCGTCGGTATCGACATCCACGAGCTGCCCAACTTCAACCGCAGCAAGAACACCATCGCGATCGGCTCGGTTGTCACCATGGAGCCCGGCGTTTACCTGCCCGGCGTGGGCGGCGTGCGCCTGGAGGATTACGGCGTGGTCACCGAGAACGGCTACGAGCCTTTCACCAAGACCCCGCACGACCTGCACGTCATCGATTGCTAGCCCATTTCGATAGATTTTTGGGGCGGGGCGTCCGAATCGATTCGGACGCCCCGCGTTCTCTTTTTATGCGCTCGCCGCAGGCGCCGTCTGCAAGTGTATAATTTCTGTCGTATGTAATTTGGACGCTTGTGCGTTCTGCCCATAACAAGAAAGGTCGCTATGCCTACCATTTCTACCGCCGACTTCAAGAACGGCCTCGGTCTCCGTATCAAGGACAAGGTCTACACCATCGTCGAGTTCCAGCATGTCAAGCCGGGCAAGGGCGGCGCGTTTGTGCGCTACAAGACCCGCGACATCAAGAGCGGCCGCGTCGTCGAGAACACCTGCAACGCCGGCACCAAGTTCGAGAGCGTCATGCTCACCACCCGTGAGTTCCAGTACCTCTACAACGATGGCACCGACTACATCTTCATGGACAACGAGTCCTATGAGCAGGTTCCCGTTCCCGAGGACATGGTGGGCGAGAACTCCAAGTGGCTGCGCGAGAACGACATCTGCCAGCTGCTCTTCGCCGACGATGAGCTCATGGGCGTGACCCCGCCGATGTTCATCGAGACCACCATCGTCCAGACCGACCCGGGCTTTAAGGGCGATACCGTCCAGGGTTCCACCAAGCCGGCCACGATCGACACCGGCGCTGTCATCCAGGTCCCCATGTACCTCAACGAGGGCGAGGTCATCAAGGTTGACACCCGCGACGGCAAGTTCGTCTCCCGCGTCTAGCAACCAACTCTTCTAGGAGGACTCATGCCCCAGGAAATCAAGATTGACGGCATCGGCATTTCGCCCGATGTTTTGACCGCCATCGTCTCGCGCGCCGTGTCGGATGTCGAGGGCATCGCCTCCGTTGGCGTCAAGGACCTTGCCACCAACCTTGTCTCCATGATGCTCTCGTCCAAGGCCCCGGCTTCCGAGCCGGCTGTCGAGGCCGAGGTCGTTGGCGACAAGCTCGCACTCACCGTGCGTGTCGTGGTGTTCTTTGGCTATCCGTTCAAGAAACTCGCCGAGGCCGTTCGCGCTGCCGTGGTCGCTGCCATCGATGCCCAGGTTGGCGTTGAGGTTGAGCGTGTTGACGTTTGCATCGACGGTCTCGTTTTCCCCAAGGAGTAACCTTTGAGCCTTAAGGTTTATCGCGGGCGTACGCTTGCCCGCAGTCAGGCGCTGCAGCTGCTGTTCCAGGCCGAGGCCACGGACAGCCCGCTCGAGCGCGTCCTCGAGGGTGATTTCCTGATCTCGAAGGGTCCCCTCGACCCCTATGCGCTGGAGCTGTGCCGCGGTGCCTACGAGCATATCGACCGCATCGACTGCGCTCTGCGCTCCGTTGCCAAGAACTGGGATCTTATGCGCATGCCCGGTGCCGACCGCAATCTGCTGCGTATCGCCGTTTACGAGATGCGTTTCCTCACCGACGAGGAGGTCTCGGACGCCATCGTGATCAACGAGGCCGTCGAGCTTGCCAAGGCCTATGGCACCGACCAGTCCGCGTCGTTCGTCAACGGCGTGCTGGGCAAGATCGCTCGCAGCGAGGAGCTGCCGGGCGAGGACCTATACCAGGAGCTGCTGGCCGAGGATCGCGCTCGCGAGGAGGCACAGGCTGCCGAGGCTGCCGCTAAGGTTGCGGTTGCCCAGGCTGAGGCTGGTGTGTTGGCCGAGGATGCGGACGCTGCTGAGGCCGTCGAGGCCGACTCCGTCGAGGAGTAGCCATGCCAGAGGGTTCTGTCCGTAACTTTGATGAGATTTCGGACCGTCTGGATCAGATCATCGCTACCGTTCGCTCCAAGGATACCTCCTTGGAGCGTTCGCTCGATTTGTTTGACGAAGCGATTGAGCTGGGCTCCCGCGCGGTCGATATGGTCGACAAGTTTGAGTTGACGCCGCGTGAGGCCGACAAGCTCGAGCAGGAATACGATGAGGATGCGGCAAACGAATCCCAGGATAGCTAGGCCGCATCTCCGGATACGAATGGTTGATGGCATTCATGAAACGCGTGCGTCTTGATGACGAACTGATTTCACAGGGCATCTGCGCCGATCGCGCGGATGCCCTTCGCACTCTTATGGCCGGCTTGGTCTCGAGTGGCGGTGAGCGCTTGACTTCGCCGGGCCTTAAGGTGATCCCGGGGCTGCCGCTGCATGTGAAGGGGCGCATTCCCTATGTTGGCCGCGGCGGTCTTAAGCTCGAAGGCGCGCTTGATGCGTTTGGCATCAATCCGACGGGCCTTGCCTGTCTGGATGTGGGCTGCTCTACCGGCGGCTTTACCGATTGTCTGCTCAAGCGCGGAGCTGCGACCGTTGTCTCGGTGGACGTGGGTCGCGCCCAGTTCGATTGGTCGTTGCGCCAGGACGATCGCGTGACGCTGCATGAGCGCACAAACGTGACGCAGCTGCCTGAGCTTGGCTATGCCGGCACTATCGACCTGGCTGTGTGTGATGTCTCGTTTACCAGCATCGCGAACATTATCGATGCGGTACTGGCGTGCCTGGCGCCTACGGGTGCATTCTGCACGCTCGTAAAGCCGCAGTTTGAGGCTCCGGCGGCGCTGGTGGGCGAGGGCGGCATTGTGACCGATCCCGCCGTGCGCCGCGATACACTCGTGGCGGCGGTTGAACTCTTTGCTGCCAAGGGCCTGTTCCCGGTCGATGTGTGCGTGTCGCCCATTCATGGTGCCAAGGGCAACGTTGAGTTTTTCCTGTACGGCACGAGATTTGACCCCGGCGATCGCTCGCAAGACGAGCTGCAATCCCAGGTATCGGTTATGAGCGAGAAAGCTGCAACGCTATGAAGGTCTTTCTGGTTCCCAATTACTACAAGCAAGAGGCGGTCGAGAGCGGCCTGATGCTCGAGCTTTGGCTGACTCGCCAGGGCTATGAGGTCGCATGGGCTGCCGACCAGCGATCCAAGATTCAGAGCACGCCTGATATTGACGGCTCCGATCTGGTCATTACGCTCGGCGGCGACGGTACGTTGCTGCGCGCTGCCCGCATCCTCAACCATCGTGAGATTCCTATCCTCGGTCTTTCCTATGGTCACCTGGGCTTTCTAACTGCTGCGAGCCCCGAGGAGCGCGACATCCTGCAGGTCGTGAGCGACGCCCTGTCCGGTGAGCTGCACGTGAGCCGTCGCGCCACCATCGCCGCGGATATCGTGTCCGTGCGCGAAGACGGTACGAAGGATGTCGTGCGCACCTTCGCCCTCAACGACATGGCGCTTACCCGCGGTCCGCTGTCCGATATGGTCGAGTTCGACATCACGGTGTCCGGCCATCATATCGACCGTCTGCGTGGCGACGGCGTGGTCGTGTCCACGGCGACTGGTTCTACGGGTTACGCGCTCAGTGCCGGTGGCCCCATCGTGAGCCCCGACTATACGGGCATGGTCTGCGTACCCATTGCGCCGCACACCATTCAGGCTCGTGCCTTTTTGACCTCGCCGAGTGATGTCGTCGAAATCTTTATGTCCGATGATCGCCCGAGCGTTCCGGCGATCGCTATCGATGGACAGTTTATTACCTGCGATGGCACCGTTGAGAGCGTGGCGGTGCGCCGCGGGCCCGGAGATGTGTTGCTGCTGGATTACGGCCCCGAGAGCTTCTATAACTCGGTGAGCCGCGTATTCTACGGAGTCCGTCATGATCGATGAGCTGCAGGTTTATAACATTGCACTCATTCGCGAGGCGACGCTGGTGCCGAGTGCCGGCCTGACTGTCCTGACTGGCGAGACTGGCGCCGGCAAGACCGCGCTGCTCTCGGCCCTCAAGCTAATTTTGGGCGAGCGTGCGGATTCGTCGACGGTGCGCGAGGGCGAGGCACTGGCGAGCGTCGAGGCGCGACTCTTCGACGGACCGCACGACACGGAGGGGTTCACCGTACAGCGCAGCCTTTCTGCCGAGGGCCGCAGCCGCGTGAAGATTGACGGTCGCATTGCCAGTGTGCGCGAGCTTTCGGAGCGCGTCGGCGTGATGATGGATCTGTGCGGCCAGCACGAGCACCAGCGCTTGCTCGATCCGGCGCATCACGTTGCGATGGTCGATGCCTGGGCGGGACGCTCTGCGCTCGAGGCGCTCGAGCACTACCGTGCTTGCTTTAAAGCCTCGCGCGCGGCTGCCAAGGAGGTCCGTCGCGTCGAGGAGGCCTCACGTGCGCGGGGGAGTCGCGTCGAGGAAGCGCGCTTTGCGCTCGAGCGCATCGGCGAGGTCGACCCCAAACCGGGCGAGTATGAGGAACTCGAGGAACTGCTGCCGCGCTCCGAACATGCCGAGGTACTGGTTGCCACAGCTAACGATGCCCATGCATCGCTTGCCTCCGAAGGGGGAGCGCTCGACGCCGTGAACAGCGCCGTGGCAGAACTTTCCCGAATGGCTACCGTCGATCGCAAACTGGGCGACATTGCCGATGCGCTTTCGGATGCCTGTATCTCCCTTGAGGATTGCGCGAACGAGCTTCGTACCTATCGCGATGGCGTCGCCTTCGACCCGCGCGAGCTCGCACGCATGCGTGAGCGATATTCCGACCTCAAGGGCCTGTTGCGTCAGTGGGGTCCCACCATGGACGATGTTTTTGCCATGCGCGATCGCTCGCAAGAGCTGCTGTCCCTGGTCGATGATGGCGATGAGCAGATCAAAAAGGCGCGTGAGGCACTCGGGAGCGCCGAGCGCGAGTTGTTTGCCGCTGCCAAGGCACTTAAGCGTGCACGCAATACGGCGGCCCCGCGCTTCTGCCACGAGGTTGGCCGCCAGATGGCGCGCTTGGAGATGGGTAGTGCCGAGCTCGTCTGGGAGTCGCGCGATCTTCCCCGTGCTGAGTGGACGCCCGTTGGTCCTTCGAGCTACGAGCTGCTATACCGCAGCGGTGCCGGCTTGACGCCACGTCCCCTGCGCCGCATTGCGTCGGGCGGCGAGCTCAGCCGCGTCATGCTTGCAAGCAAGGTTGTCCTCGGTAACGCGGACGGTGTCGATACGCTGGTGTTTGACGAGGTCGATGCCGGTGTCGGTGGCTCCACGGCGCGTGCACTCGCGGGCGTGCTGGCAGATCTCGCCTCTACGCATCAGGTGATTGTCGTAACCCACTTGGCGCAGGTCGCCGTCATGGCCGACAAGCATTATGTTGTCAGCAAGGAACCAGGCGATGTTCCCCAGACGCATTTGGACGAGGTAACCGGCGAAGCGCGTACCGCCGAGATCGCCCGCATGTTGAGCGGCGATCAGTCCGAGGCTAGCCTGGCGCACGCAAAGCAGATGCTCGAAGAAGCTCGAGGTTAGGTCGTATCAGCGGTGTTGGTGGGACAAAATAGACTGAAATTTTTGTCCCACTACGCATTTTACTCCACAACCTTATCCGGCTGGATGAGCTCTTCGTAGTAGCTGATATGCTCGCGGGCGTCTTCGATTTCGGGCAGCAGGAAGTTGTAGATGACCTCGATGATCATCGTGGCGCTCATCTTGGAGAACGCGAAGTCGCCCGTTGTCAGTAGTGCTTCGTGGTTGACGGTATTAAAGGTGTAGTCTGCCAGGCGCGCGAGCGGGGATTTGCTGTCGCTGCTGATGACGACTACGGTTGCGCCGCAGTCGCGAGCCGCTTTTGCCATGCGATTCAGACGGCGCGACTTGCCGGAGTTTGAGATCAGCACGATAACGTCACCGGGGCGCAGCGTGAGCGCAAAACCAATCGAGGTCTCGCTGATGGTGCTTGCCATGCAACGAAGGCCCAGCTGCGAGAACTTGAACGTCGCGTCGAGCGCGACGGCGTTGGTGTTGCCTACGGCCGCAAACTCAATAACGCCGGCATTCTCAAGCGCGTGTACAACTGCGGCCAACGTGTCGTGATCAATGCCGTCGATGGTCGCATTAAGCTCACTCACCTTGGCGGCGAGGATATTTTTAAGGCTCTGCTCCATGTTGTCGAGCGAGACCTCGTCGGTCAGGCCCTCGTTGCGCTGACTCTCTAAGTCGCGCGCCAACGAAAACTGAAAGCTGCGGAAGCTGCCAAAGCCCAGCTTGCGGCAGAAACGCGAAACGGTCGCCTCGGACGTGGCGGCAGCGCGCGAGAGCTGAGCCGCCGTGAGGCGTGGCGCCTCGGACTGGTGCCCCAATATATAGTCGACAATGCGCTGCTCGGACTCGCTGTATCCCTGGTGGGTACTAATGAGGGAAAGTGCGCTTTTGCTACTATCGGTCATGGATGGCTCCTGGTTGGCATGAAAATCTAACTTGATTTGCAATGCCATAGTATACGGGCATTTTCAATTACAAGATACACCTTGCCGTTTCAAGTGTTGATGGTAAACTTTCACTTGCCGTTTACGGTTATGAAAGAACCTTTCACCGGAGAATTGCGCCTTGTCTCTTCTCACGCGGACGGTAGGTTGGTATCTTTCAGTTGTGGAAAAACGCGCATCGAAGCGCGTGTAGGGGAGCGCCCGCGGGCGCTGTACTCAAGAAGGAGGGACACATGGCTAAGTTTGACATCATCGCCGCGACCGGTTGCCCGACCGGCATTGCGCACACCTTCATGGCGAAGGAGGCGCTGGAGAAGGCAGCTGCCGAGCGCGGTCTGACCATTAAGGTCGAGACTCATGGCCAGGTCGGTGTCGAGAACGAGCTCACCAAGAGCGAGATCGCCGGTGCCAAGGCCGTCGTCGTCGCAGCCGATAAGGATGTCCAGGCTGAGCGTTTCGCCGGTAAGCCCATGGTTTCCGTTGGTGTTTCCAAGGCCTTGTCTGTCGAGACTGCTGGTAAGCTGATCGACCGCGCGCTCGCCGCCAAGGGCGACGACACGGTTGCCGCTGCCGCCGATGTCGAGGACGAGGTCGAGGAGAAGGAGTCCATCGGCCACGTCATCTACAAGCACCTCATGAACGGCGTCAGCCACATGCTGGTCTTCGTCGTTGCCGGTGGTGTTCTGACCGCCATTTCGTTCCTGTGGGGCATCACGTCCTTTGATTCGACGGCTGCCGACTACAACAGCTTTGCTGCGATGCTCAAGATCATCGGCGGCATCGCCATGAACCTTATGGTTCCGGTGCTTTCCGCCTACATCGCCGAATCCATCGGCAAGCGCCCGGCGCTCGTCCCCGGTTTCGTTGCCGGTATGATTGCCATCCAGGGCCTGCCTGTTAACGCCGAGACCGGCATGATCGACGCCGGTGGCGCCGGCGTGGGCTTCGGCTTCCTGGGCGGCATCGTCGGCGGCTTCCTTGCTGGCTATGTCATCCTGCTGCTCGAGAAGGTTTTCTCTAAAATTCCCGCGAGCCTTAATGGCCTGAAGGCAATCTTTCTGTATCCGCTGTGCTCTACCGCCATCGTCGGCCTGGTCATGCTCGGTATTTCCGGCCCCATGGCTGCCATTAACCAGGGTATGATGGATTTCCTGCAGAGCCTCGGTAACTCCGGTCCGGTGATCCTTGGCCTGGCCATCGGCTGCATGTGCGCCTTTGATATGGGCGGCCCGGTCAACAAGGCTGCTTACGCTACTGGCACCTTCCTGCTCGGTACCGCTCTCGAAGCTGGCGTCGGCACCGAGACCTACAACTTCGGCACCAACTTCATGGCTGCCGTCTCCGCCGCTTGCATCGTTCCGCCGCTGATCACCACCTTCGCCGTCGTTGTCGGCAAGAAGTACTTCAGCCAGGAGGATCATGACGCCGGTATCGTCAACCTCATCCTTGGTTGCACCCACATCACCGAGGGCGCCATTCCGTTCATGACCAAGAACATCTGGCCCGTCATGCCCATCATGATGCTCGGTTCTTCCATCGCTTCCATCTTGACCATCTTCTTCAACGTTCACGATCCGGCGCCTCACGGCGGCTTCCTGGTCCTGCCCGTTGTCGAGAACGGTCCGCTGTGGGTCCTCGCGATCCTCATCGGCGCTGTGGTCGGTGGCATCCTGTTCGTGGCCTTCAAGAAGTACGATTTCGAGAAGAATCAGAAGGCCGCTCCTGTAGCCAGGTCCGTTGAGGCCCCCAAGGCCGCTGCCGTCGAGGCCCCCAAGGCCGAGGCTGCCGACTTCGTGAAGGTCGAGAATGTCTTTGTCGCCGAGGACTTCGCTTCTCGTGACGAGGCTCTGAGCTTCGTTTCCAACCAGGCTGTCAAGGCCGGTATCGCCAGCGACGCCGACGCCGTGATGAACGCCTTCCTGGCCCGCGAGGCCGAGGGCACCACGGGCATGATGGAGGGCTTCGCCATCCCGCATGCCAAGTCCGACGCCATTACCGAGGCTGCCGTCATCGTCGTCAAGGACGAGTCCGGTGTGACCGGTTGGGACACCATGGACGGCGCTCCCGTCAACGTGGCCATCGCGCTGCTCATCCCGGGTGCCCAGGCCGGCACCACGCACCTTAAGATCCTGTCCAAGGTCGCCGAGGCGCTCATGGACGAGGACTTCCGTGCCACCGTCAAGGGTTCCACCGACGCCGCCGAGATCGCCAAGACGATCAACGCCCGCCTGGTCTAATCCCCCAGCCCGCGAATAACATCGCCCCCTGTATATAAGGCGGAGTCCCTCCCCAGGGCCTCCGCCTTTTTTCTATCCCTCCCATAAGTTGCGGTGAAATAGGGACTGTTTAAACGATTCAACCCCAAATTCAGTCCCTATTTCACCGCAACTTACAAAAGGGCATAGAGGGGGCTACCTATCGAGTCTTTGTCGCGAACAGATCATTAGCCAGAATTCCGTTCGCACGATATTGCTCTGGACCGACCGAGTTTCTGCAGCTTGCTCGCCCACAGGGGGCCGGGCGCGGCCTGTGAGATTTATCGCGAGTTCCGCACGAGCCGAAGAGCACTTAATGTGCTCTTCGTGCGAGCAGGACTGTAGAGCAGGAAATCTCACAGGCCGCGCACGGGCCCCTGTGGGCGAGCAAGCGGACGACAAACACATCTGTCCAACAATTCGTCCGAAACATAATGAAAAACCGTTTGATGTGAGTTAATATAAACAACGTCGTGAATCTGACTCCTGCCACATACATGACAGGGGTTAAACACAAAAAAGGAGTCAACTATGGTTTCTGAGAAGGCTACCCTCGTTAATCCTCAGGGTCTGCACATGCGTCCGGCTGGTCTGTTCGCCTCCACCATGGGCAAGTACGCCTGTGACGTGACGGTCGTCACCCCCGAGAAGGAGGTCAACGGCAAGTCCCCGATGGCCCTCATGGCTGCTGGTATCCCCTGCGGCACCGAGGTCGAGGTCAAGTGTGACGGCGCTGACGAGGCCGAGGCTCTGGCTGCTGCCATCGAGCTCATCAAGAGCGGTCTTGGCGAGTAGAACTCAAACGGGTCGCATGTTGAACAACTAAGTTCATATTTGGGGGCGCAGTGACCTGTTGTAAGGTAACTGCGCTCTTTTGTCATGGATATGGCAAAACGCTTTATCACATGACACGGAGAGAGGAATGGGAATGTATCAGGGAGTCAACGCTTCCGAGGGCATCGGTATCGGCACCGTCATGGTCGCCGTCGATCCCGACTTGACGTTTGAGCCGCATGAGGTTGCTGATTCGGCAGCAGAGAAGGAGCGCTATCAGTCCGCTCTTTCGGTCTTCTGCGAGAAGACCCAGGCTCAGGCCGACCACATGAAGGAGACGGTGGGCGAGGCCGAGGCCGAGATCATGAGCGGACACATTGTCCTGGCTCAGGACCCGGGTATGACCGACGCCATCAACGCCGCCATTGACGGCGGTACCTGCGCCGAGCAGGCGCTCATGGACACCTCGACCATGTTCGAGAACATGTTCCTGTCCATGGACGACGAGATGTTCCGTCTTCGCGCGGCTGACATCGCCGACATCCGCACCGGTATTCTGGCCGAGCTGCTGGGCAAGGAGGTCGTCGACCTCTCCGTCCTGCCCGAGAACACTGTCGTTGTCGTGCACGACCTCACGCCGTCCATGACCGCCACGATCGATAAGGCCCACGTTGCCGGTATCGTCACCGAGACCGGTGGCCGCACGTCGCACTCCGCGATCATTGCGCGAGCCCTCGAGATCCCGGCTGTCCTTTCGGTCTCCAACAGCTGCACCGCACTGCGCAACGGCATGACCGTTGTCGTCGACGGCGGCAAGGGTATCGTCGAGGCCGATCCCGACGAGGAGACGCTCGCTGCCTACACCGCCAAGGCCGAGGCCTTCGCTGCCGAGAAGGCAGCCCTCGAGGCCTTCCGTGGCAAGCCGTCCGTGACTGCTGATGGCATCAAGAAGATCATCGCCTGCAACATCGGTAACCCCGATGACGTGCCCAACGCGCTCGATCACGACGCCGAGGCTATCGGTCTGTTCCGCTCCGAGTTCCTGTTCATGGACTCTGCTGAGCTTCCTTCCGAGGAGGAGCAGTTCAACGCCTACCGTAAGGTCGCCAGCGCGCTCAAGGGTGCTCCGGTCATCATCCGCACGCTCGATGTGGGTGGCGACAAGGAGATTCCGTATCTGCATATGGTCAAGGAAGACAACCCCTTCATGGGCTTCCGCGCCGTGCGTTACTGCTTGGCCAATCCCGACCAGTACAAGGTCCAGCTCCGCGCTCTGCTGCGCGCTAGCGCCTTCGGTGACGTCAAGATCATGATCCCGCTCGTCACCTGCGTCGAGGAGGTCTTGGCTGTCAAGGAGCTCGTCGAGCAGTGCAAGGCCGAGCTGACCGAAGAGGGGCGCAAGTTCAACGAGAACATCGAGGTCGGCATCATGGTCGAGACGCCCGCCGCTTCGCTGCTCGCAGACCGTCTTGCCGAGGTCGCCGACTTCTTCTCCATCGGCACCAACGACCTGATCGGCTACACCATGTGCGCCGACCGTGGCAACGACACCATCTCCAACCTGTACCAGGTTTACTATCCCGCCGTGCTCCGCTCGCTCAAGAACATCATCGAGAGCGGCGTGAAGGCCGGCATCATGGTCGGTATGTGCGGCGAGGCCGCTGCCGATCCGCTGCTCGAGCCGCTGCTGATCAGCTGGGGCCTGGAGGAGTTCTCGATGAGTGCTCCGTCGATCCTGCGCGCCCGTAAGACCATCAGTCAGTGGACCAAGGCCGAGTGCGACGAGCTCGCCGAGAAGGCGCTCGCCTGCAACACCGCCGCCGAGGTCAAGGCACTGCTCGAGTCCGCAGCTCGCTAATTTGGTATCAGAGGTAACCGCGTGGTTGGAATGGGCCGGCCACGCGGCCCTCACATATACAGGGGGTACTGTAAATGTTCTACACGCTAACCGCTAACCCGGCTGTCGACATGACGGTTTCGAGCTCTCCGCTCGAGCCCGACGAGAACGTCCGCACCGGTTCGGCCAGCTACACGGCTAACGGCAAGGGCCTCGACGTGTCCTTCGCCTTTAAGAAGATGGGCGTCGACACCGTCGCGCTCGGCTTCTTCGCTGGCTTCACGGGCAAGTTCATCGTCGAGGAGGTCATGAACCTGGGTTGCCTCTGCCGCCCGGTCTGGACCGACGGTATCACGCGCATTAACACCTACGTCAACGATGGCCAGCACGAGTACGGCATCCTGAACCCCGGCGCCCCGATCACGCCGCAGCACCAGGAGGAGCTCTACAACATCCTGGACACCGCGGGCGATCTCGAGTGCCTGATCGTCTCCGGCTCCGTGCCTCCCAAAGCTACGCCCGACTTCCTGGCTCAGGTCATGGAGCACGCTCAGGCTCGTGGCGCTGACGTCGTCCTGGACCTGTCCTCCGACAAGCTCAAGGAGCTCGCTCACAAGAAGCCGCTGCTCATCAAGCCGAACCATCACGAGATGAAGGCCATCTTCGGCGTGCCGGTCGACACCGACGACGAGGTTCGTGTCGCCATGAAGATGGCTCACGACGCTGGCGTTCAGAACGTGCTGCTCACCCGTGGTAGCCGCGGCGACGCTTACTTCTCCAACGGCGAGGACATCTGGTACGCCAAGCGTGAGTTCAACATCAAGCTGGTCTCTTCCGTCTGCGCCGGCGACTGCACCCTCGCTGCGTTCCTGCACAAGTGGTACAGGGATCGCGACAACGTCGAGGAGGCCATGAAGCTCGCTATGGCCACCGGCGCCAACGTTGCCGAGTCCGTCGGCATTGGCGACTTTGGTCACGTTGACGAGTACAGCAAGCGCGTTGCTGTCCGCAAGCTCGATCGTCAGTAATCGAAACGCGACATATTCGTGCGCATGCGGCGCCCCGGTTTCGGCCAGGGCGCCTTTTTGTTCCGTCATAGGGGAGAGATGTCCTGCCGTACTTCATCGCTTCCACACCGTTCACCGAGTTGTCCTAGCCTTTTACCGATGCGTGGAATATACTTTCATTAACACGTTGCTTCGTGAAAGGAACATTCATGATATACACGCTCACTGCAAATCCCGCCATTGACTACAACATCGCCTGCGACGGTCTTGCTGCCAACACCGTCACGCGTACCCGCAATGCCGTCTACACGCCCAACGGCAAGGGCCTCAACGTCTCGTTTACGCTTGACCACTATGGTGTCGACACCACGATCCTGGGTTTCTTCGCCGGCTTCTCGGGTGAGTTTATCGTTAAGGGCGCCGAGGCCCTGGGCGTGCCCGTCAAGCCCGTGTGGACCGACGGTATTACGCGCGTCAATGTGTTCCTCAACGCCGGTCCCGACACCGAGTACAACATGGTCAATGCCGGTGCCGCCATCAATGAGGCCAACGAGCAGGAGATGTTTGAACTTATCGATTCGCTCGATGACATGACCTGCCTGGTCATCAGCGGCTCGCTGCCTCCCAACACTTCCGAGGGCTTCTTGGCCGAGGTCCTGCGTCGCGTGAAGGCAAAGGGCGCCGAGTTCGTGCTCGATATCTCGAGCCATCAGCTGGCAGACCTCATTGCTCTGGAGCCACTGCTGATCAAGCCCAATGACGACGAGCTGCTTGACATCTTTGGCATCAAGGTGAGCGGTGGTGGCGACGAGTCCGTCAAGGGCGCTATGGCCGAGCTGCACGCCAAGGGCGCCAAGAACGTGCTGCTGACCCTTGGTGGCGCCGGTGCGTACTTCTCCAACGGCGAGCATATCTGGTTTGCCAACCGCACCTTCGACGTCAAGCTGCTGTCGACTGTGTGCGCCGGCGATTCCTCGCTCGCTGCCTTCCTGTCCGTGTGGCACGACGCCCCCGAGCGCGTCGAGGACGCCCTGCGCCTTTCGATGGCCACTGGCGCCAACGTGGTCGAGTGCCCCGGTCTGGGTGATTTTGCCAAGGTGGACGAATATAAGAAGCACATCGAGGTTCGCCAGGTCTGCTAGTTCCGGCACCTTGTCTGAATAGTTTGATTATTTCGCATCCGTCTTAGACTAGGACGGATGCGTTTTTGTTTATCGGACTTGCGTGTGCAGTGGAGGCTGTTTCTTGCTAGACTTTTTGCAGACGCAATCGATAGCCAATTTGATAGTCGCAGGAGGCCATAGGCATGTGCAATGTTTCGCTCAACGGTACTCAACCGTCCGATGCGTCCCTGCGCGTCCTGCGCGCGCTTGAGGCGGCTGGTCTTGAGGCTTGGTACGTGGGCGGTTGGGTGCGCGACGCCCTGATGGGGTACCCCAGCCACGATGTTGATATGTGCTGTAGCGGCCTGTGGCAGGAGTCCAAAGCGGCGCTCGAGGCCGCCGGCATCGCGGTTGTGGAGTCGGGCATTAAATTTGGCGGAATCACGGCTATTTCCGATGGCGAGCGTATCGAGGTCACCACGTACCGTCTGGATGGCTTTTACACCGATGGTCGTCATCCCCAGAGTGTGGAGCGTGCCGCCTCGCTCGAGGACGATCTGGTGCGCCGCGACTTTACCGTCAATGCCATGGCCTGGCATCCCGAGCGCGGGCTTGTCGACCGCTACGACGGCCAGGGTGACTTGGAGCGCAAGCTGATTCGCGCTGTCGGCGATCCCAAGCGTCGCTTTAACGAGGACGCCCTGCGCATGCTGCGTGCGGTGCGCTTTGCCTGCCGTCTGGACTTTATGATTGAGCCCGAGACCAAGCGTGCGCTTGCCGAGTGCGCGCCGCTGCTCGATGCCGTGGCGCGTGAGCGTGTGGGTATTGAGCTCGAGGGCATTCTTTCGACCGGTCATGGGGGAGACGCGATGCTCCGCTATCCCGAGCTCATCTGCGCCGCCGTGCCCGAGTTGGCAGCGGGTCGCGGGTTTGATCAGCGCAGTGTCTATCATGCGTTTAACGTCTACGTGCATATTGCCCGTGTGCTGACGGTGGCGGGGGAGCTCGCGCTGTGTGACGGCGTCGCGCCCTCGTCGAGCCTTATGTGGGCGGCGTTTTTGCACGATGTGTCCAAGCCCGAGTGCTTCACGGTCGACCATGCCGGTAGCGGACACTTCTACGGTCATCCCGAGCTCGGCGCCAAGAAGGCGCGCGTCATTATGGATCGCCTGGCGCTCTCGCACGACTTGGTGCGCGACGTGTGCCTGCTCATCAAATACCATGACAAGCCGCTGCGTCCCGAGCGATCCTGTCTGCTCAATATGATGCGCGCGCTTTCGGGTGAGGGCGTCGACACGGCCCGCCTGATTGACGAGCTCATGGACCTTAAGCGTGCCGACACACTTGGCAAGGCCCCGTCGTGCTTCTATTACGTTGAGACGATTGAGGAGATGCGCGCGATGGCGCACGAGCTGCTGAAGGCAGGGGAGCCCTATACGCTCAAGATGCTCTCCATCAACGGCGGCGACCTGATCCGTGCCGGAGTCAAGCCCGGGCCGGAACTGGGTCAGCTTCTCAACTCCGCCCTCGACGCCGTGATCGAAGACAACATTCCCAACGATCGCGAAGCTCTTTTGGTCCATCTCAACTTGAATTAGCTACCCAGTTTACCTGCGTGTTCCATAACCTGCCGACAATTTTTTGGCAATTTGGAATTTCTTCTTGCGCTGACGTTTTTTGTCCCGTAATATATTTCTTCGCAGCACGGCAGTGCAGATGTCATGTGGCCCGTTCGTCTAGCGGTTTAGGACGCCGCCCTCTCAAGGCGGAGATCACCAGTTCGAATCTGGTACGGGCTACCACTTCTTTTCTGCTGAGGCTTATGGCCCGTTCGTCTAGCGGTTTAGGACGCCGCCCTCTCAAGGCGGAGATCACCAGTTCGAATCTGGTACGGGCTACCACGCATTTGATACCCGGGCTTCCCATGGAAGGCCGGGTTTTTTATTTTCAAACAACCGTCTGCAATTCCCGTTTGAACCAGAGCTTTGCGTTCTGCCTATGGCCCTTACGGGTACAATAACCAAGATATTTTGACTGTTAGAAGGAGTCTCATGACGGAGTCCTCTCAGCATACGTCTAAGCCCCAGGTCGAGGTTGAGGCCTCGGGCGGAGATGACAATAAGAGCGCACGCCGCGGCGCCATCTTTATCGGCGTCGTGCTGGTAGGTTATATCGTCTATCTGGTGGTAACCGGGCAGATGGGGCAGTTCTGGGCCGCTATGTCGAGCGTCCAGGCGTCATGGCTCGTTGTCGCGTGTCTTTGCATGTTCATGTACCTGTTCTTTGGCATTGTGGCCTATGCGATCGCCGTCTGGCTCGATCCCAATTCGCCCGTCGGCATCCGCGACCTGATCTCGGTCGAGGCGAGTGGCATCTTCTTTGGCAACCTGACGCCCATGATGATGGGCTCGACTCCCGCCCAGATCTACCGCCTGACCAAGGCGGGCCAAAACGTGGGCGAGGCCGGCGCCACGCAATTCACGCGTTTTATCGTGTACCAGTTTGGCCTGGTCGCCTGGGGCGCTATCCTGCTGCTCGCCCGTATGCCGTTTTTTGCCGAACGCTACGGCGACATGACGCTGCTGTGCGTCTTTAGCTTTGGTGGACACTGCTGCATCTTGCTTGGCATCTTCGCCGTCGCGCTCATGCCTAAGACCGTCACGCGCGTCGCCCATTGCATCATCAATTGGCTCGAGCGCATTGGTGTCTCGGCCACTAAGATCGAGGGTTGGCGCACGTTTGTCGATGGCGAGATCTACTCCTTCTCCGAGAAGTTCAAGCTTTCGGCCGGACATTTTTCTTCCATGCTGCTCACCGTGTTTATCACCATGCTGCAGCTCGCGCTTTTCTATCTGGTTCCGTATTTCCTGATGCTTGCCTTTGGCCACCACGAGGTCGACTTTTTCTCGGTCATGGCCGCGAGCGCCTTTGTCCAGCTGTTAAGCTCTGCGGTTCCCTTGCCCGGTGGAACTGGTGGCGCTGAGGGCGGCTTTGCATTGTTCTTGGGTCATTTCTTCGGTTCGGCTTCGACCGCCGGCTATCTGCTGTGGCGTCTCATTACGTTTATTGCGCCTACCATTTTGGCTGCGCCCCTGCTGGGACTTAAGAGCGCCCACAACGAGAGCATCCATGCGCGCTGGGATCGCGTGATGCGCAAGCTCGGCCGCACGCCTCAGACGCCCTCTGCGCCCACTAAGCCGCACCCCACGAATGCTGTTACCGTTGATCCCAAGAAGCACGCTCAGAAGGCTTCTGGGACCGCAAAGCCGGCTCATAAGGCCTATGTGCGTCAGACAGGAGACGGTATTCGCGTATCTCCGTCGGCACTCAATAAGAAGAAGCACCCTAAGTCGCAGTAGGGCAGTCGTGCGTTCTTCATGATGCGAGGCATATTTGTGCTGTATGGGGGATAATCCTCTTACGTAGATTATCTCTCATCTGTTGATGAATGCTCGCATATCGAAGGGACACGCCCATGGCAACCAGCAAACCGCGTCTTGATCGTCGCATCGTTCGCAGCCGTAATGCCATCCTTTCGGCTTTCGAGCGCCTGCTCATGGAAAAGCCGCTGGCAGACATTACGGTGAGTGCTATTGCGCGCGAGGCCAATGTCGACCGCAAGACCTTTTACGTTCACTTTGGTACGGTTGACGGCCTGCTCGATGCCATTGCCGTCGATGTGGTGGAGATGATTGTCGACTCGGTCGAGAAAACGCTTGCTTCAATGGACGGCGACACCAACGAGCGCGCTCTTGGCGCGGCGGCGACCTTCTTTAAAACCGTTAACGAGGCACTGTGCAACAACTTGGTGCTTAATCGTCAACTTATCGAGAACATTCCGCTCGATGATTTTATGGCTCGTCTTCGTGCGCCGCTCGAGCACGAGATTGCCGAGCGCGATCTGCTGCCTCAAGGTCTCAAGGACGAGATGTTCGACTATTATCTGTCGTTTTTGCTGTCGGGTATTATCGGTATCTATCGCACGTGGGCATTGTCTGATGGCTCGGTTCCTATCGAGCGCGTCTCGGAGGTTGCCAACGACCTCACGCTCAACGGCCTTTCGAGTCTGGAATCTCGCTTGGATTAGGCCTAGTTGGGCTCGTCGGCGTGGAAATTCCTGTTCACGAGGTTCTCCGGCGCCTTGGAGACCTCGCCGGCGTAGGAGCTGTTGCCTGAGGATCCTTAAAAAAGTCCAGTTTATCCTTCCCACTCCAATTGGGAATCCTCCGATGCGCCTTCGCACGCTCGCATGACCTCGATACCATGCGAGCGTGCGAACTCGACGAGCTCTGCGTTGCGGGCGTTTATGGTGCCGAAGGCGGCGGGGCACACGATAAGGCGCGCACAGTGGACGAGGAGCTCTTTGGCGTGGGCTATGGTTTTATCCCCGATAGGCTCGAAGGCGCGCTCGGCCACGCATTCCGCCGCCAGGTCGCGCGCGAGCTCACAGTCGATGTCCCCTTCGTGCAGAACGCCCGCGTAGAACGCCTTGCCCTGCCGGATGAGCTGGCGAAACACAGCCGACCCCGTACCCGCGCCGGCGATGACGAACGTGTGCGCATCGCCGTGCGGGCGCCCAATTTCCACGCTGCCGAAGCGCTCGTTGAAGGTGCCATGTTGAAGGCCGTAGAGCTCGCCAATCGTCTCGCGCGTGAATATGTCCTCGGGTGCGCCGGCGCGGAAGACCCGACCGTCCTTCACGCAAATCACCTTGTCGGCGCTTTTCTGCGCGAGCTCGAGTTCGTGGATGGACATGATGACAGCCACATTCTGCGATTTCGCAAGGTGGCGAAGTATTCGCAGCAGGTCGATCTGGTAGCGGATATCGAGATACGATGTGGGCTCGTCGAGCACGAGCACACGCGGATCCTGCGCGATGGCGCGTGCGAGCATGACGCGCTGGCGTTGCCCGTCGCTTATCTGCATGAAGTCGCGCTCGGCGAGCTCTTCCACATGTGCGGTTTTCATGGCCTCGTCGACCCGACTATGGTCGTCGGGCAAGAGTGTGCCCATTCGCCCGGTGTAGGGATGCCTTCCTGCCTCTACGATATCGCGGCAGGTGAGGAGCTCGGTCCGGGGGCGATCTGTCAGCATAACGGCAAGGTTCCTTGCGAACTCCGCCGTCTTCCATCGGGAAATCTCCCGCCCGTCGAGCTCGACCGCGCCGGCAAGCGGTGCCAGATGGCGTGTGATGGTTTTCAAGATGGTCGACTTGCCCGAGCCGTTCGGCCCGATGAGCGCCACGACGTCGCCCGCGCGAACCTCCAGATCGACGCCTTCGACTACGACCTTCTTGTCGTAGCCCGCCGACAGGTCGCTTATGCGGAAAAGCGGTGCTCCGTCAGCCTGCGTTTCGACCGGGGTTTCGAGGTTCGACTCCGCTCGGAGGAGGCGTTCCGCGCGCAGTCCCGCACGAGCCGAAAGTGCCTTCTGGCGCTTTCGCGCGAGCTCAGGACTGTCTAAGCATGGAATGCCCCCTCCGAGCGTTTTGGGCCGCGGCATGAATTCCCCCATCTACCTCACTCGTTTCTTCAACATGAGCGCGATAACCACCGGCGCGCCGAAGATGGCGGTGACGGCGCTGATGGAAAGCTCGACGGGAGAGAACAGCGTGCGCGCGATCAAATCGCAGCCCGCGCAGAAGATGGCGCCTCCCAAGAAGCACGCAGGAATCACGCGGATGGGCTTCGACGACTTCAGCGCCGACTTCACGAGATGCGGAACTGCGATGCCTACGAACGACACCGGACCAGCGAAAGCGGTCACGCAGGCGGAGAGCATGCTCGCTAGAAGGACGAGCACCACGCGGAAGCGTGCGACGTTCACGCCGACGCTTTTCGCGTAGGCTTCTCCCAGCTGGAAGGCGGAAAGGGGCTTCGATATCGCGAATACGCATGCGCTCACGGTGATCACCACGACCGCGATGACCGCGACGTCGTCCCAGCTCGAACCCGAGAAGCTACCCAAAGACCAGTTGTGCAGGTTCACGATGGACTGGTCGTCGGCGAAGGCGATGAGGAAGTTCGTCGCCGCTGAGCAGATGTATCCCACCATGACGCCTGCCACGATGAGCATGGCCATGGAACTTATGCGCCGTGCGATGAGGAGCACGAAGCTGATGGTGATAAGCGAGCCCAGAAACGCTGCGGCCACCATGGCCGGGGAGGACATGGCCTGGTTCGCGCCCAGAAGTACAATCATCGTAAGCGCGACGACGAACTTTGCGCCCGAGGAGACGCCCAAGATGAACGGGTCGGCGATGGGGTTGTTGAAAAACGTCTGCAGCAGGAACCCGGAGAGCGAAAGTGCCCCGCCGAGAAGCACGGCTGAAAGCACGCGCGGCAGGCGAATCTCCCAGATGACTTGGCTTTCCATGGAATTGGCCGCGCCGCCCGAAAGGATGCCGGGGATGTGGTCTGCGGGCACGAGCACGCTCCCGATGCACAGGTTGGCCCCGACGAGCACGATGAGGG
Organism: Collinsella sp.; assembly: GCA_019414515.1. Classification (GTDB taxonomy): domain Bacteria; phylum Actinomycetota; class Coriobacteriia; order Coriobacteriales; family Coriobacteriaceae; genus Collinsella. Next base: position 2,224 of record DXLX01000038.1, on the reverse strand, counting down.
CAACAGCGAGCAGCGCCGTCACGACGCGACACCGCGCGGCGCGCCCCGATTCGTCGTATGCCATGGAAAGCCGGCTTCTCATGGCGCTAGCCGAGCTTTCTCAGATAATGGAAGTCGCTCGCGTCATCGCCGGTGAACGCCCCGTGCAGCTCGTCGATAATGTCGGCGGTAGAAGTCATCTGCTGGTACATGTCGGCGCTTGTGACCCAGACGTTGCCGTTCTTCACGGCTTTGAACTGCGACAATAGCGCGTTTTTGCCTACGAAGTCGTTCAAGGTGACAACCGATTCGTCGATGGTGCCGTTGTAGATGATGATGTCGGCATCCTTCGCCGTCGCGTAGAAGCGCTCCATTTCGAGCGTTACTGACGAGCCTGACGTCGACGCCGTCTGCGCGTCATCGAGCGCGTAGTTGCCGCCTGCAAGCTCGATCATCTGCGCCACGTAGTCGCCCGCCCGCCGCGTGACGGCGGCCCCGTTTGAGTTAATGTAGAAATACGCCACGGTTTTACCTGACGACGCGAGCCCCGACGTTTGCTCGACGCGGGCCTTCTGCTCGTTGAACAGGTGCGCGGCCTCGTCTTCCTTGTCGAACAGGATGCCGAAAAGCTTAATCCACTCGACGCGCCCGAGTGCTTCGGGCTCGCTCGACGACTGTTCGGTGAGCACGACGAGCCCGAGTTTCTGCAGCTTTTCCTTCACATCGGGTGTGTGGTTGATCATGGTATTCTCGATGGCGAGCGTGCAGCCCGAGGCCGATATTCGCTCGTAGTCGGGCGCGCTGTACTTGCCGCCGTAGGCGATCGCCCCACTTTCGAGTGCGCTTTTGAAGCCCGCGACCGAGCAATCGTCGGCCTTCGTGCCCGACATGATGATATTGTCGTTCGCATCGAGTGCGTCGACCAGGCACATCGTCGCCGACGACACGAGGTACACCTTGTCGGCGGGGCGCCTTATGACCGCGATGTCGGAGCTCAACCCATCAGGTACCTTCGCATCTTGCGGCACCACGAGGAAGCGCTCCCCGTTCGAAATGCAGATAAGCCGCAGGCCGCCTTCGAACTCGTCGACAGTGAAGTGCTCGGCGTATTCAAGCTGAAGCGTCCCCGTCGGCTTCCAGCCGCAGCCTAAATCGGCGTTGTGGAAGTCGGCCGCGGCGCTTGAGGCCGTTCCCGCAGGGGAGCCGCCGCTTGCTTCGTCGCCCGATTTCTCCTTCATGGTGGATGAGTCGAAGTAGAGCGTGTAGTCGATGGTGTGCGGCGTCGACATGGCGACGGTCTCGGCCGACACGGCGATGTCCTCGTCGAGCGTGACGGGTATCTCGAACGTGGAGTTGCCGCCGTCGTTTACGGGCGCGTAGTCCACGCCGTCGACGGTCATCTTGTCGTAGTTCGAACTCGACCAGGTGATGGTCGCGGTGTAGGTGTCGCCATCCTTCACAATTGTGGTTGGTGAGGCGATGCTTGCGCGCCCTGACCCGCCGGAAAGCGAGACGCTCACAGTGTATTCCTGAGAGCCCGTCGTGGCACCGGTCGCGTTCGGGCTCGCACTGCACCCCGCGAAGGGAAGCGCGAGCAGGGCGACGAGAACGCAGGCGACCGCGCGCGCCGCGATGCTGTGGCGCTTCCTGTTTTCCCCCTTGGGAAGAATCGACCGCATGGCGTTACTTCAGTGCGTCGGCGCGCAGATCGACGCCGGCGGATTCGAACACGAGCGTGCGGTCGTACCACTGCTCTTTTCTAATACTCCACGCGGCGCAGGCGGTGTCCTCGTCGAGCGCTTTAACGGGCACGTCGTAGGTGTACTTGCCTTCCGCGTTTTCCACATAGGGGATGAAGTCGGCCTCGCTCGCGGCGGCAGCCTCGTCGCCCGTGCCCATGAAGAGCTTGCCGTAGCCCGTGCCGGAAAGCGTCATCACGCAGTGCATGGAGCCGTTTTCCACGATGAGCTGGGCGTCCACAATCCTGAACATGTTCGAGCTGGAATCTACGGTGATCGGATAGGTGCCGTCGGCCACCTTGTCGGCGGTGATGGGGGCAGCGCTTGCGCCCTCGGGCGCATCGGCCGCCTGTTCGGTCTTTTCCTGGGAATCGGCATCGCTTGCCTTTGCGCTGTCGATTGAATTTCCGCCGCAGCCGGCGAGCGAGAACGCGAAAAGCGCCGCTGACAGGGCGAAGGCGAGGGTTTTCTTCAACATGGAGGGGGTTCCTTTCAATCGCTTCGAC
>DXLX01000037.1 GCA_019414515.1 Collinsella sp. | reverse complement strand
CTTTGGCATGGGAGCCTCCCAACCTCGTTGCGGCGCGGCTGCGCCTATGGCACTTCAACATCATTGTCGCAGCCCCGACCCGCGGCCACGAGCGGGGGCTCCTATCTTTTTAGTGCCCTCGGATTGGGTCATAGTGTCTGTAGGGGATGGGGCCGTCGCCGTTCTCGACATAGCGGGCTATGGCCTTGACAACGGAGTCGCTGATGTAGATGTGGCCGCCCTTCTCGTTGGGTCGATCGTTTCTGGTGGAGAATGCAGCCGAAACCTCGCCTTCCGCAAACGCGTCCACGGTGGAGCCGTTCTTGATGTCGATGTCGCCCCCGTCAGTGATGAGGGCGATGGCCTGGCCGCCGTTCGCGCTGGTACGGACCGTCACGGTCGCGTGATCGAGCGTAACGCCCTTGTGGGCATAGACGCCATATTCAACACCGCTTGCGTCAAGGGAGGCGTTCGTGACCGCGAGACTGCCCTCAGTGTCGACGGCAAGATATCCCTCGGCGTTTGCCTTGACCTGGCTGCCGTCCGAGATGTTGATATTACCGCCGCTCCAAAGGGCCTCACCATCGGCTGAGCTTGCCTCGACCGTCCCGCCACCCTTGATGGTGAGGTTCTTGTCGGCTCCAATACCCTTGTCCTTGGTAGCCCTGGCGGTGACGGCTCCGCTGTCGTCAATCGTGATATTGCCGTTTGCCCTGATGCCATCCGATGCACCCGTGGCGTTGACGTTGCCCGAACCTTTGATAGCGAGATCACCTCCGGCATTGATGGCATCAAACCCAGTGCTCGTGGCGTTGACGGATCCGGCTCCGTCGATGTTGATATTACCCGTGGAGAGGATAGCGTCCTCAGTAGATGTCACGCTGAGCGTGCCGCCCTCGTCGCCTTGGATATTGAGCTCGGCATTCTCGTTAGTGCCATGAGAAACGTTGATGCTTTCGATCCATTCGGCAGTGACGATGTTGGTTCCCGAGTAATTCACGTTGAGCTTGCCTGCGGCCTGGATCTCGCCGCCGTTATAGTTGTTGAGCTTCAAGTCGTCGGCGCCGTCCCACGACCAGGTACCGGCCTCGTCGCTCGCCGCGGTGTTGTACTTGTTGCCGCCGACCTTGACCCATTCCGCTGCGAGCGAGACGCTCGGCATGAGCAGCGAGCTCACCGTGAGCGCGCACACGGCGCCCGCGACGATGCGGCGCGTCACGCGGCGCCAGCTGCCGTGCGCGAGTCCTATGCGACGGCGAACGTCGGGTTCGGCAACATGGGTTCCGGCGGTAGTGTCATTGCGTTTGGGGGTCGTGAACAAGGCTGCCATGGTTGCTTCCGTTCTCATAGGGCCTATACGACTAGATTCAGCGTATCTGCTGGATGTTGCCGGCGGTAGTGCCGTTTGGAGGGCAAAATGTCCAAAATCCGGAAGAGGAATAAGCTGCGCACCTACGCGTTGTCGGGCATTAATCACAAAGCGCGGAGCCGCTTGTTGCGACTCCGCTCGCGTGTGCGCCATACGAGTGCAAACAGAAAACGCCACCGCTGGAGGGGAGCTCGGCGGTGGCGTTGCTAAACGGTGCGCGGACTAGGCGGCTTTAAAAGTGTCGGTTCGTGTATGAAGGGCGTCTATGAGCGCTTGCGGCTCACCACGGCGCCTGCGGCGATGGCGGCTGTTCCCGCAAGGGCGGATGCCACGATGAAGGCACTCGAGGCGTCGCCGGTTGCCGCGAGCTTGCCGGTGGTCTTGGCTCCCGTGGCTGCAACTGCAACGGTCTTGGTTGTCTTCGTGCCCTCGGACTTGGAACCCTCGGGCTTGGTCTCGCCGGGCTTTTCCTCGGGTTTGATCTCCTCGGGAGGCACGATGACCGTGCTCTTGGCGACAGCGGCGTCATAGGGGGAGTCGATCGTGGCGTCGCCCGTGCCGATGGTTTGCCCTGCCTCATAGATAATGCTGCGGCTGTACTCTTGCTCGTAGCGATAGTCAATGACCTTGCCGCCTGCGGGCCTCTGAATGGGAGCGCCCTCGATCTCGATGGTGCCGATCGCCTTGCCGTCCTCGCTCATGGCAAGGGCGAAGATTGCTGCCGTGTCTCCCTCGGCCGTGACCTTGCTGCGGATAATCGAGATGGTCGCGGGCGTGATGCCCTCGCTGGTCTGCGCGAAGATGCCGATGTTCAGGCCCTCGGACTCAGGGATGATTTCGTCGTTCTGGTCTCTGCTGTAGTGATCGGGGCCGCCGCCACCGGTCTCGATATAGCGGGCTATAGCCTTGACAGCGGAGTCGCTGATGTAGATGTGGCCGCCTGACTCGCCAGGGTTGTAGTTTCTGCTGTCGATAGCAGCCGAGAACCCGCCTTCCGCGAGCGCGTCCACGATGGAACCATTCTTGATGACGATGTCGTCCTCGTCAGTGATGAGAGCGATAGTTTGCCAACCGCCGCCCGTGCTTGCACGGACCGTCACGGTCGCGTGGTCGAGCGTGATGCCCTTGCGGCCATAGACGCCATACTCAACACCGCTTGCGTTAAGGGATGCGTTGGTGACCGTGAGACTGCCCTCAGCGTCGACGGCAAGGTCTTCCTGGGAGCTCGCCTCGACCTGACTGCCGCCCGAAATCTCGATGTTGCCATCGGTATAAATCGCCACGTCCTCGATAGAGCTTGCTTCTACCTTGCCACCGCCTTTGATGATCAGGTCACTGCCTGCGGAGATGCCGTAACTTTCGTTTCCTTTAGCGATCACTGTGCCAGAGGAATCGATGGTGGTCTTGCCCTTGGATTGGATGCCTTCGGTGCCGCCCGTTGCATTCACGGTGCCCGAGCCCGTGATAGAGAGATCGCCCTTTGCCTCAATTCCGTCGGCATTAGTGCTTGTGGTGTTCACAGTGCCTGGGCCAGAAATGGAGAGGTCGCCTGTGGATTTAATTGCATCGGTCTCGGCTGTCACATTGAGCTCATCCGTGCTCTTCGAGCTCGTTATGTTCAACTCTGCTTTCTGGCTAGTGCCATCCTGCGCCTTGATGGCGGCTCCGGTGTAATCGGGCTCGGTTTTCACGGTGTTCTTGCCCTCGTACGCAATGTTGAGCTTGCCCTCGGCCTCGATTGCACCGCCGTTATAGCCGTTGAGCTTCATGTCGTCGGCGCCGTCCCAGGCCCAGGTGCCCGCCTCGTCGCCTACCGCGGCGCCAGCTTCATACCAGGTGTCGCCGACGTTGACCCGCTCGGCCGCGAGCGAGACGCTCGGCATGAGCAGCGAGCTCACCGTAAGCGCGCATACGGCGCCTACAACGATGCGACGTGTCACGCGGCGCCAGCTGCCGTGTGCGAGCAGCGTGCGACGGCGCACGTCGGGCTCGACAAAATGGGCTCCAGAGGTTTTGTCATTGCGCTTGGGGGTCGTGAACAAGGCGGCCATGGCTACTCCCATCCTCATAGGGCCTATGCGATTACGTCCAGCATATCTGCAGGATGTAGCCGGCGGTAGTGCCGTTTGGAGGGCAAAATGTCCAAAACTTGGGAAGCAATATATCGCGCGTCCGTGCGTTGCCTGGGCTTAAAAGAAAGGCGCGGAGCCGCTCGATGCGATTCCGCGCCTTGTTGTTTTGCTTTAGCAGACTATGCCGTTACGCCACGAAGAAGTAGACGAGGAAGGCAAGGGCTGCGATCCACATGAGCGGCTTGATCTTGGAGGCCTCGCCCTTAAAGAGCGCGACGATCACGTAGGCGATAAAGCCCATACCGATGCCGGCAGAGATGGAGTAAGTGAAGGGCACGCCGGCGACAATCATGAACGCCGGGAAGCCCTGCGAGACATCGGACCAGTCGATCTCGGAGGCCTCGCTCATCATGAGGTAGCCGACGTAGACCAGGGCGCCGCAGGTGGCGGCGCTGGAAACGATGGTGACGATGGGGGAGAAGAACGCGGCGAGAATGAACAGCACGCCGGTGGTGACGGAGGTGAGGCCCGTGCGGCCACCGTCGGCAGCGCCAGAGGTGGACTCGACGAAGGTGGTGATGGAGGAGACGCCCATGAAACCGCCCACAGCAGCGGCGGCGGAGTCGACGATCAGGATCTCCTTGATATTCTCGACGTTGCCGTCGTCGGTGAGGAACTCGCCCTGCTTGGCCACGGCCATCGCGGTGCCCATGGTGTCGAAGAAGTCACTCATGAGCAGCGAGAACGAGATGACGAGGAGCGTGGGGTCGGTAAGGACCTTGACGATGGCGGGCACGCCGCCGGCGTCGGCGATGGGGCCACCGATGCTCGAGAAGTCGAGCGGGGCGATGAGGCCCTCGGGGGCGTGGGTGACGCCCAGCGGGATACCGGCGATAACGGCGACGATGATGCCGATGAGCAGCGAGCCCGGCACGTTGCGGGAAGCCAGGGCAACCGTCACGACGATGGAGATGATACCGACGATAAAGGTGGGGGAGGCGATGTCGCCCAGGCCGACGAGCGTACCGGCGCCAGCGGTGATGATGCCAGCGTCGCACAGGCCGATCATGGCGATAAACAGGCCCAGACCCACCGAGATGGCGTGACGCAGGACAACCGGGATGGCGTCCATGATGGCCTCGCGCAGGCCACAAAGCACGAGCAGCAAGATGACGACGCCCTCAAGGAAGATGACGCTCATGGCCACGTGCCAGTCACCGCCGCAGACGGTGGTGGTGATTCCAGCGATCATCGCGTTGACGCCTAAGCCCGACGCGCAGGCGAGCGGGCGGTTGGCGAAGATGCCCATGCAGATGGTCATGATGCCGGCGCCCAGGCAGGTGGCGCAGGCGAGCGCTCCCGCATCGATGCCGGCGCCCGAGAGCACCGCGGGGTTGACGGCAATGATGTAGGCCATTGCCAAGAACGTTGTCAGTCCAGCGCGGAGTTCGGTCCCGATTGTGGACTTGCGCTCGCTGACGTGAAATAGTTCGTCCATGCATACCCTTTCCTTGTTCGGCCCCGAGTTTAGGCCGATTGACACGAACGCTCCCACTATAGCCCCTTTACGACGCTGTTGTTCCTCGCATGTTGATGTTCGGCGCTTTGTAGCAGACGGACGGTATTTTTCACATGAAAAAGTGTGGGTACCGTATACTTAAGCGGTTACAACGACCCCTATGGAGGAACGTATGATTAAAGAGCTTTGCCACGACGAGGCTATCCTGTCCCAGCGTTGCGAGGTTGCGACCGTCGAGGACGAGTCGGTTGCTCAGGACCTGATCGATACCATCAAGTCGCTCGACGATGCCGGCTGCCTTGCCGCTAACCAGATTGGCGTTACCAAGAAGGTTTGCGTCTACCTGGACGATGCCGGCGAGCCCCACGTGCTCTACAACCCCCGTCTGGTGTTTGGCCTGGGCGCCAGCAAGATGGAGGAGAGCTGCCTGACGCACGAGGAGGTCACCAAGTCCACGCGCTATATCAAGTGCAAGGTCGCTTATGACGTGATCGTCGACGGCAAGATGCGCGAGCGCAAGCAGGACTTCGTCGGCTTTGAGGCGCAGATGGTTCAACACATGATTGATCACTGTCTCGGTAAACTCGTCTAGGACGATTTGATCGGGGATTGAACCGGTGCTTTGGTCCGGACATGACATTGTTGTCATGTCCGGGCTTTTGTGTTTAGCGCCTTTTTGTTTGGAGACAATGAACTTAGCAGGAACGTAAAGCTAGGAGGCGCTATGTGTACGAGTATTCGATTTACCGATAATTCTGGTCACATGTATCTGGGCCGCAATCTCGACTGGAGCTTTGACTACGGCCAACAGGTTCGCGTGATGCCGCGCGGGTTTCACATTCCGTATTCGTTTATCGACGACGCGACAGCGGCACACGCGGTGATCGGTATGTGCATCGATTACAAGAACTACCCTATGTTCTTCGATTGCGGCAACGATGCGGGCCTCGCCGTGGCGGGCCTCAATTTCCCGGGTTATGCCGAGTATGCCGAGGGGCCGGTTGATGGAAAGACCAATATCGCGGCCTATGAGTTTCCCCTGTGGGTGGCAGCGACGTTCTCGACGGTCGATGAGGTCGAGGCCGCGCTGCGCGACACGGTGATTGTTGCCAAATCTGCAGGAGAGGGGCTGGGCGTGTCGCTGCTCCATTGGATTATCGGCGACAGCCAGCGCAGCATCGTGGTCGAGATGATGGCTGACGGCCTGCATGTATACGACGATCCGGTCGACACCCTTGCCAATCAGCCGACCTTCCCGTGGCATATGGAAAACCTACGCACCTATATCACCGCCACAAGCGATTTTCCGCAGACGGCGACATGGCGTGGCGCCGAGCTCAAGCCCTATGGAGCCGGTGCCGGCATGCGCGGCATTCCGGGCGATTGCTATTCGCCGAGCCGTTTTGTAAAGGCGGCGTACCTCAATGCCAATTACCCGCAAAAGGAGAGCGAGACCGAAAACGTCGTTCGCATGTTCCGCTCGCTCGAGGGCGTGGTGATGATCGAGGGAGCGTCCAGGATGGGCGATGGCAAGTTCGAGAAGACTATCTACACCGGATGCTTTAGCGCGCGCACGGGCAATTATTACTACGCGATGTATGGGGACCCGTCGATTCGCTACGTGAGCCTGATGGATGCCGAGGGCGCGAGCCCCGATAGGCTCGTGGTTCCCGAGCCGCGCCGTTCGTAGCTCACTGGTCCGTTGCGACATAAAACGGCCTCGCACCTCTTATGAGATGCGAGGCCGTTGTCGTTAATGGCTGGTGGCGTGTTAGAAGTTGGCGTCGTTGAACTGGGTGCTCTCGAGTCCGTCGAGTTGCTGTTCGGGCGTATCGGCGACGCTCTCGAGCAACTCGGTGGGGTCGACGTTCATATTCTTACCGGCCTCGTTGCCGTTGACCAGGTCGTCCGAGAAGATATCGACATCCATTTCCTCGGCTTCCTCGATCTGAACTTCGAGTGGCACCTGGGTGCGTACAAGCTTGACTGCCGGACGCATGCGGGCAAAGAGGGGCACGTACTCGATGATGATGGCCGAGTTCTCTAGACCGTACCAGCGTGCCGGGCTTCCGCAGGCGCGGCGGACGGCGTACTTGATGGCCATCACACGGTGGTCGTTGCGGTTGATGTCCGTTTCGGGGGCAAGCATCTTGCGCAGCATGCAAAAGCGGAAGTCGCCCACGTTGCCGCGGGTCTCATAGATGGAGTAGGTGTGATGTTGCGGCGGAAGTTCGCCCGATGCCATCAAGTCGCCGACGATCTGACGCAGGTAGGCGTTGACGCGCTGGTTGACCTTAAAGCCCAGGTCCAGGCGAACGCGGAAGAGGAAGTCCGTGCCAAAGGTCTCGACGGAATACTCGTGCGTATAGGGCTCGTCGGTGACATGCACGTTAATGAACCAATACGCCTTGGCGCGCTTGGGATGTTTATCCAGGATGGAATAGAGCACGTCGCGGTCGAGTGTGAGCGGATCGGGGCTGTTGGTGAGAAATACCAGATTGTCAGCGAGCACGGGATAGGTCTCGTCATTGCGCAGGCGATTGAGCTGGTCGATGTACTTGGAGACGGGCAGCAGGATCGTCTGCGTGCGCTCGATGGCGGTGCCGCGACGCCATACATACATAAGGCCGAACAGCAGTGCGGCCAGGAAGATCATGACGTAGCCGCCGTCAAAGAACATGGTGAGGCACGAAGCGAAGAAGCACAGCTCAATGGCACCAAAGAGCAGGGCGAAGACGCAGGCGCCCAGCTTGTGCTTGAGGATGCCGGCGATGTAGCTCGTCAAAAGCGTCGTGGTCATGAGCATGGTCACGGTAATGGCGAGGCCGTAGGCGCTCTCCATGCGCTCGGAGTTTTGGAACAGCAGCACGATGAAGATACAGCCGACCCACATGATGTTGTTGACGAGCGGAATATAGAGTTGGCCCTTGGTGTCGCTGGGGTAGTGGATGCGCAGATGCGGCATAAGGTTGAGGCGCGTTGCTTCCGAAACCAACGAGAACGAGCCGGTGATGAGCGCCTGCGAGGCGATGATGGCCGCCACGGCCGAAAGCACGATGGCAAAGGGGCGCAGGGGCTCGGGGAGCATCATATAGAACGGGTTGACGATATCCATCGCGAGCATCTGGGGATTGGAATTGTTGGCGAGCAGCCAAGCGCCCTGACCCAGATAGTTAAGGATGAGGGCTGCCTTTACGAACGGCCAGGATGCGTAAATGTTAGCCTTGCCCACGTGACCCATGTCCGAATAGAGCGCCTCGGCGCCGGTCGTCGACAGGAAGACGAAGCCGAGCACCATGATGCCCGAGTGGTTGATGGGCGAGAACAGGAACATGATGCCGCGGATGGGGTTGAGCGCGCGTAGGATGGACAGGTTGCCGAGCATGTTGAACAGGCCGGCGCCAGCCAAGAACAGGAACCACAGCGTCATGAGCGGGCCGAACAGCTTGCCGATCGACGAGGTGCCGGCGCGCTGCATGGCAAACAGGCCGCAGATAATGATGATGGTGATGATGATGACGTTGGTCTGGCCGTCACCCAAAAGCGCATGGCCCCACTCGATAGTGCGCAAGCCCTCGATGGCCGTGGTAACCGTGACGGCGGGGGTGAGGATGCCGTCGGCGAGCAGCGCCGCGCCGCCGATCATGGCGGGAAGGATCAGCCACGGCGCCACTTTGCGCACCAAGCTAAACAGGGCGAAGATGCCGCCCTCGTTGTGGTTATCGGCCTTCATGGCGATAACCACGTACTTGACCGTGGTCACGAGCGTCATGGTCCAGATGACGAGCGAAAGCGCTCCTAAGATCATGTCCTCGCTGACGGTACCGATGCTGCCGTTGTTGGCGACGATTGATTTCATGGTGTACATGGGGCTCGTGCCGATGTCGCCGTAGACGACGCCGAGCGTAACGAGCAGCATGCCAGCGGAGAGGGGAATGGCTCCATGCCCGCCTTGACCACGCTGATCTTGGGGGCTTGCCTCCAGTTTGTTATGTGCCACGTGGACTCCCTTGGACATCCGGTTATCCGTCTAGGACAGATAACCTTTATGCCGTCTTTATACATACAAGAGCAGTTTGGCACATCAGGTTGTTTTAGACAATAATCCCCAGCTGAGGATTATTTATGTACGCAGGTAGCATTTCAAAGCAGGGGCTTTAAGCACGTGCTGCCTGGGCGATGCCAGCCTTGGCGTTTGCGCGTTTGCCGGCGAGTTCGCAAAAGATCGCGCCGCCGATGATAAGCACGGCGCCCATCAGACGGACCGGTGTTATGGCTTCGCCCAAAAGGACGGCCGAGAACACGACCGCCGAAAGCGGCTCGAGGTAGCCGACGGCGGCGACGGTCTGGACGGGCAGTTTGGCGACGGCGCTAAAGTAGAGCAGGCAGCCGATGCCGGTGTTGACGACGCCGAGCATGACGACGGCGCGCCAATCAATACTGGCGGCGACGCCGGCGGACAGGAATGAGGGGGCGCCCTGCGTGAGGAGCGTAAGGACCAGCGCGGTCAAAAAGGCGGCGCTCACCTGGAGCGCGGAGTTCTCGAGGCCCTCGATGTGCGGCGCACCCTTGCTGGCGATGACCACCAATGCATAGCAGAAGGCCGAGGCGATGCCGCAAGCGATACCCGCAATGGGCATATTGCCGCCTAGACCTTGTGCCGCAATGAGAAAAGCACCGCAGGCGACGGCGATAAAGCCGGCGATTTTGCTGCCGGTCAGCTTTTCGCCAAAGATGAGCGGGGAGAGCGCCATGACGATGATGGGGCCGCAGTAGTACAGCAGCGAGGATACGCCGACGTCAATCGTCTGGTAGGCGCGGAACAGAAAAATCCAGCTGGCGCCCAGCGCGGCTCCCGAGAGGAGGAGGGCTGCGGCTTCGCGGGGGCGGGATGGCGCCTGCAGCTTATGGCGTTGGGTGACGGCGAGGATGGTGACAAGCGAGAGTGCGCCCAAAAACGTGCGCAGTAGCACGATATCGGAGCTCGGCAGCGCAATGGCAGCGGCGATGATGCCGTTGGAGCCAAACAATAGCAATGCTGCTAAGTACGTAAACAGTCCGTTGTTCATGCGCTGAAATCCCCTCTATATCCGAGCATGTTCACTATGGGTGAACAGGCTATAGAAGAAAAGCGAATATAATTCATAGATAACATGACAAAAGCTCATGCATATGTGGAGGGGTGCCGTGGAAACGAATGTTCAAAAGATGCAGGTCCTACTCGAGACCGTGCGCGCCGGCAGTTTTACGCGCGCCGCCGAGCGGCTGAGCTATTCGCAGTCGGGCGTGAGCCGTATGGTGGCCGATCTTGAGGCCGACTGGGGCTTTAAAGTGCTTGATAGAAGCCGCGAGGGCGTAGTGCTTTCTGCCGACGGGCGGCAAGTTATGCCGGCTGTTGAGGCGTTATGCGAGGAATTCACTCGCTTGCAGCGACGGGTGGATGAGATGCGTGGGCTCATGCGCGGCAAAATCTGCATCGGTACATTTTCGAGCGTGGCGACCCACGTGCTGCCGCCGGTGATTGCGCGCTTTCGCGCCGATCACCCGGACATCGATTACGAGCTGCTGATGGGTGATTACTCCGAGATTGAGCAATGGGTGGCGGAAGGTCGCTGCGACCTGGGCTTTATTCCGCGCGAACCACGCGGCGCCGGCATGGCGTCGCGGCCGTTGGTGCGAGACGAGTTAATGGCGGTAGTGCCAACAGGCTCTTTGCTTGCCGCGGCGGAGGTCGTCTCTCTTGCCGATTTGGCCAACGAGCAGTTTATTCTGCTGGAACGCGGCACAGATGATGAGATTACGCCGCTGTTTCGCCGCGCGGGCCTGGCGGTGCGCTCTAAGCTGTCGACCTGGGATGATTATGCGATTATGGCCATGGTCGAGGACGGTCTGGGCGTGAGCATTCTTCCGGCGCTCATCTTGCGCCGCTGCCAGTTCGATGTTGCCGTGCGCCCGCTCGAGGGACATCCTCATCGGCAGATCAACGCCATATACCGCACCGCTGACGTTTCGCTTGCGGCGGCTCGTTTTCTTGAATATCTCTAAAAGCGCGTACCTGTTGTCTACTTTGGGACAATTCTCGAGGCTCGGTACATTTTCTTGTGAAATTGAACTTTCGGATAATGTGCCGCGCTATACTGCTGCCTAAATTGAACTCAGGTTCAATTCGTGTTCTATAAATTGAACTTTGCCAGCAAGGAGGTTCTAGTGGCCCAAGAGACGTTTTGCGATCGCCTGCGACAGACTATGTCCGATCGCGACGTTCGCCAGTCGGACGTAATCCGCGCATCGGAGATGCTCGGCAAAAAACTCGGCAAGAGTCAGATGAGCCAATATGTGAGCGGCAAGACGATCCCGCGGCGCGATGTGGCAGAGCTGCTCGCCCGTATTTTGGAGGTCGATGTTTCCTGGCTGCTCGCCAGTGACGCCGATCAAGTCGAGACGTCCTCGTCCCATAACGTTGCCAAATCCGAACCTAGTCTCTCAGCTCAAATTCCAAGGAGCACCACCATGCGTACTTTTTCTAAATCCACCAAGCTCGATAACGTCCTGTATGACGTGCGCGGTCCCGTCGTCGACGAGGCTGCCCGTATGGAGGACGAGGGCGAGCGCATCCTCAAGCTCAATATCGGCAACCCGGCGCCCTTCGGTTTTCGCACGCCCGACGAGGTTATCAAGGACATGCGCCAGCAGCTGCCCGACTGCGAAGGCTATTCCAATTCGCGCGGCCTGTTCTCTGCGCGCAAGGCGATCATGCAGTATTCGCAGATCAAGGGCCTGCCCAATGTTCAGATGGAGCATATCTACACGGGCAACGGCGTGTCCGAACTCATTCAGCTTTCGATGAACGCTCTGCTCGACAATGGCGACGAGATTTTGATCCCCAGCCCCGACTATCCGCTCTGGACGGCGTGCGCAACCCTCGCCGGCGGTCATCCCGTGCACTATCTATGCGATGAGCAGGCGGATTGGTATCCCGACCTGGAGGATATGGAGTCCAAGATCACGAGCGCGACCAAGGCCCTCGTCATCATCAACCCCAACAACCCCACGGGCTCGGTCTACCCGCGCGAGGTGCTCGAGGGCATCGTCGAGGTTGCGCGCAGGCATCAGCTGATGATCTTTGCCGATGAGATCTACGACCGTCTGTGCATGGACGGCTACGAGCACGTCTCGATTGCCTCGCTCGCTCCCGATCTGCCCTGCGTTACCTTTAGCGGCCTTTCCAAGTCGCACATGATCGCGGGCTATCGTATTGGCTGGATGGTGCTTTCGGGCAACCAGCGCTGCATGAGCGACTTCATTATGGGTATCAACATGCTCTCTAACATGCGCCTGTGCTCCAACGTGCCGGCCCAGTCGATCGTCCAGACGGCGCTCGGTGGCCATCAGTCGGTCAACGACTACATCCGTCCCGGCGGTCGTGTCTACGAGCAGCGCAACTTTGTGTATGAGGCACTCAACAAGATCGATGGCATCTCGGTGGTCAAGCCGCGCGCGGCGTTCTATATCTTCCCCAAGATGGATGTTAAGAAGTTCAACATCACCGATGACGAGCAGTTTGCCCTCGACCTGCTGCACGAGAAGAAGATTCTGATCACGCGCGGCGGCGGCTTTAACTGGGCCGAGCCCGATCACTTCCGCATCGTGTACCTGCCGCGCATGGAAGTGCTCAAAGAGTCGCTCGAAGACCTCGCCGATTTCTTTGATCACTACCGCCAGGCGTAGGGGATAGAAGTTCCGCACTATGAAGAGCTCCCTGCAGTTGCTTGGCTGCAGGGAGCTTTCTTGAATTGGCGCAACTATATAACTATTCCTTGGCAGTGGTCGATTTCGTGCTGGATGATCTCGGCGGTGTAGCCCGAGAAGTTTTTGATGCGGCGGACAAAGTTCTCGTCCAAATACTCAACCTTAATGCGGCGATATCGGGTACAGGGACGCTCGCCGGCCAGCGAGAGGCATCCTTCGCTCGTCTGATAGGCATTGACCTGCTCAAGAATTTGAGGGTTGTACATCAGGAGCGCCCTGTTGCCGTCCTTTACGCAGATGATGCGTTTGCGCACCCCGATCATGTTGGCGGCGAGGCCCACGCACTCGTGCTCATGCTCGTGGAGCGTATCCAGGAGGTCCTGCCCGGTCGCGGCATCGTCGGGTCCTGCGTCTTCGGAAGGCAGGCGCAAAAAGAACTCGGATTTCATGATGGGCTTGATCATGGCGGGCTCCTCATGTCTTATGCTTTCGTGGACTTTTAATAATAGCGCGGAAGGAAAGCTGTGCGTCCGCGTTACAATCTTTCGAGGTTGGACCATGTTGTCAGACTCGTCGTGTACGGCGTCTGGCGTAAGTCTAGGGCTCATTTTTCGCCCTGGACTGTTCCTCTGGGGCGATGCGACTGTCGTTCCAAGAGGAAGGAAATGCATGGGGAGCAAATCTCAGCAACAAGTTAAAGTAACGCCATCCGGCACTGCGGCGCTTCTCGTCGTAATGTATATTGCAGCCTTTGTTGCCGCGTTTAACGAGAACATCATTAACGTGGCGTTGCACGACATTATGGCAGCCTTTTTGGTGAGTGCCACCACGGCGCAGTGGCTCGTTTCGGGCTACATGATCGTGACGTCGATCTTTACGGCCATCATGGCCTTCCTGTCCGGTCGTTTCTCGACGCGCAAGCTGCTGTTTTTCGCATGCGGATGCATGGTCGCCGGCGAAGTCCTGTGCCTGGTCGCTCCGTCGTTTAGCGTTTTGCTGCCAAGCCGTATTTTGCAGGCTGCGGGATCGGGCATCTTGTTCCCGCTCATGATGAATGTGGTGCTGTCTTGTGCCCCGCGCGAGAAGCTCGGTCTGTATCTGAGCCTGGGCGGCGCCTGCATTACGCTAGGACCGGCGTTTGGACCCGTGATCAGCGGTCTTATGTGCACGTTATTTGGCTGGAGGGCGGTATTCGTAGTGCCGCTGGCGGGCGGCATTGCGGTCGCCGCGGCGGGCGTTAAGCTTGTTCAGAATGTCGGAGAGCGCTCGAACACCACGCTTGATATTCTGTCGGTTGTTTTGCTCGCGGCCGGCATTACGGCATTTGTGTATTCCGTAGGCGAGTTCTCGGCCAATCTGATTGCCGGTGTCGTGGCGCTTTTCGCCGCCGTTGTGCTGCTCGGCCTGTTTGCGGCCCGTCAGCTCAAGCTCGAGCATCCGGTGCTTAACGTGCGTCCCATGGCGAGCGTTTGCTTTTGGCCTGCGTGCCTGCTTGTGGTGGTGTCGATGATGACGACGTTCTCGATGAGCGTTTTGTTGCCGCTCTATTTTGAGGGCGCATACGGCATGACCGCACTTATTGCGGGCCTGCTCATTTTGCAGGCGATTGCCTGCAACGCCGTGACCTCGATTGTGGGCGGACGTGTGATGGACGCCCGTGGCGCATGGCCGCTGCTGCCGGTCGGCTTTGCCCTGATTGCCGTGGGACAGACTGCCATCTCGATGACGGCGGCAAGCATGAACATCGGCGTCGTCGTGGCGCTGACCGTTGTGGTGTATGCCGGAGTCGGTTTGGTGCTGAGCCCCTCGCAAACGGCCGGCTTGGAGACGCTGCCCGCCGCTGAGCATCCTCACGGAACGGCATTGCTCAACACGTGGAACATGATTGCCGCATCGTTTGGCCCGTCGCTGTTTATCGGCCTGCTCTCGAGTTCTGCGGCGACTGCCGGTGTCACTGGCGCTGCGACGGACGTTGCCCAGGCGATTGGATTTGCAACTGCCGTGCGTGTGGCGGCTGTAATTGCCGTGGTTGGGTTCGCGACGTCGCTGGTGTACGCTCGTCGCGAGTCGCACATGTCGCATTAATGTGTGCACATAGATTCTGCAGCTAGATTGAATGGCGACACCATAAACTAATGGACGTTTTGCCGAGAGGCATGAATGTTTAAAGCGCAAAGAGTGCGCGACGGGCCCCGCGAATGGGGCGATGATGCCCGAGAGGGCCAAGAAGGAGTCTCATGTCCGAGAACGAAGAGATCATGAACGAGACCGAGAACGAGACCATGGCTGCCGAGGTCGAGGCAGTCGAGACCGTGGAGACCGAAGCTGCTGAGGTTGAGGCTGCTGACGAGGTTTCCGCCGAGGAGGAGGCCGAGGTTGTCGAGGCCGCCGCTGATTACGATGACGAAGAGCTGATGGATAAGATGCAGAAGGCCGCCCGCCTGCTGCGTAGCCGTCGCTTTGCTATTTCCAAGGAGGAGGAGGCCAAGGCCGAGCGCATGGCGAACATCGAGCGCGCCATCAAGCTTCTTGACCTCAAGCCCAAGATGGAGCAGAAGGAAATGTCCGACCTGCTGGGCATGCGCCTCCGTGAGCTCGATGGCCTGATGGCCGAGGCCGAGGCTGCCGATCTGGTCGGCCGCATCGACGACGCCGAGGGCGATATGCGCAAGATCGTCGTCTTCGCTGCCGAGGATGCCGCTGAGGGCCTGGTCGAGCTTGCCAACAAGAAGGAGAAGCTCCTGCCCGAGCTTTCTTACGAGGAGGCCACCGAGCTGATGGCCGCTCTCGATAAGGTTATCGCTCCGCTCGTCGCCATGGGCCTGGACGAGGACCGCGGTCCTCGCGGCGGCCGTGACGATCGCGGTGGCCGTGGCGGCGACCGTGGCGGTCGCGGCGGCTTTGGCGATCGCGGTGGCCGTGGTGGCGACCGTGGCGGTCGCGGTGGCGATCGCGGTGGCCGTGGCGGCTTTGGTGACCGCGGCGGCGACCGTGGCGGTCGCGGCGGCTTTGGCGGCAACCGTGGTGGCTATGGCGACCGCGGTGGCAACCGTGGCGGCTTTGGCGGCAACCGTGGTAACGACCGCGGTGGCCGTGGCGGCGACCGTGGTGGCCGCAACGGTGGCGGCTTCCGCGGCAATCGTTTTTAGTTACGGCGTTTTACCAAACGCCGTAACGGGCCGACGCTGCGCGGGCCGCATTTGGACAATCTGACGTTCAACTTCAAGGGCGCGACCAGAAGGTCGGCGCCCTTTCGTTTCACGTCACCTTGTCACAAATGCGGCCCGCTCGCTGACTTTTGCTCAACCTATGGTGTCATCT
>DXLX01000036.1 GCA_019414515.1 Collinsella sp. | reverse complement strand
CTTTGGCATGGGAGCCTCCCAACCTCGTTGCGGCGCGGCTGCGCCTATGGCACTTCAACATCATTGTCGCAGCCCCGACCCGCGGCCACGAGCGGGGGCTCCTATCTTTTTAGTGCCCTCGGATTGGGTCATAGTGTCTGTTGTTGCCAGGGCATCGGCGTTGCCTTGGCCGTCAATAGTCATTGGGGGCGTTCTCAAACGACTACCCAACGGCTATTGCACACATGGCTCGCATGACAGTCGTCTCTTTTATGTTTCCTTTAGCCGTCGCTGCCTAGGATGGGAGTTAGTCGGCAGGAAGGGAGCGTCTATATGGACGACGCGAGCGAGCGTGCAATCGAAGAGGACATGCTCGATCAGTTCAACTACTTTGATGATGAGGACGAGGAGCTGATCGATCGTCGCGAGCCGGCGTCGCTCGATGCCTTCGACCTTGTTGGTGAAGAGCCCGACGAGGACGAGGTCGAATCAGCAGAGCCCCCACAGTCTTCGCGCCTGGACTCGCTGCTTTCGAGAGTCCCCATGCACCACGGCGCTCGTGCCGGCGCACTCCATATGAAAACTGACTGGCACCAGATCGTGACGGCAGGCAATGAACTTGCCGTCGATGCGCCGCTCACCGATAAGTCATCCATTATCTGCCGCACCGGCATGCTCATGCTGGCAAGCGGAACAGGTGCCTGGCGCGTGCGCGATACCATGAATCGTGTTGCTGCCGTACTCGGCGTCACGATTCACGTCGACCTGAGTCTTCTGTCGTTTGAGTGCACCTGCATCGAAGATGGCCACTGCTTTAACGAGGTCGTCAGCCTACCCACAACGGGGGTCAATACTCATCGCATTTGGATGATGGAGAGCTTCCTAAAGGAAATCGAGATTTACGGGCGCCGGTTTACCGTGCACGAGTACCACGAGATGCTCAAGACCGTTGAGAGCTCAAAGCCCGATTACGCTCCCTGGCAACAGGGCCTTGCGGCAGCCTGTGCTTGCGGTGCCTTCGTCTTTTTGCTCGGCGGCGGCCCTATCGAGATGGCCTGCGCATTCGTAGGCGCTGGTGTCGGCAACTTTGCTCGCTCCCATATTCTCAAGCAGGGCCTTGGCCAGTTTAGCGCGCTGACGATCGGCGTTGCGCTCGCTTGCGTTTCGTATCTGCTGGCATTGCTCGGCCTTGGCCAGGTCGTACCGGGGGCAATGTCGCACCAAGAAGGCTATATCGGCGCCATGCTCTTTGTGATTCCCGGCTTTCCC
Organism: Collinsella sp.; assembly: GCA_019414515.1. GTDB lineage: Bacteria > Actinomycetota > Coriobacteriia > Coriobacteriales > Coriobacteriaceae > Collinsella. The sequence goes on along the minus strand of DXLX01000036.1, from coordinate 121,230 downwards.
CTCATTACGGCAGGCCTCGACATCGCTAAGCTCGACATGCGAAGCGGCATCGAGCGTCTTTCGTATGCTGTGTCGATTATTGTGATGGCGACCCTCGTAGGCTGGATGGTTGCCGAGTGTGTGGGACTGGCGCCGGATGACTTCGCCCCGCTTGGTCTCTCACCGCTGGCTCTTACGCTCTTGCGCATGCTGATGAGCTTTATCGGCGTATTTGGCTTCTCGGTTATGTTCAACAGTCCGGTAAAGATGGCAGCGGCGGCAGGGCTCATCGGCGCCGTGTCTAATACCTTGCGCCTTACGCTCGTCGATGCGCCGACGCTGCTTCCCTTCTTGGGCCTGAGTGCGGGCATGCCTCCCGAGGCGGCTGCGTTTACCGGTGCGCTGGTATCGGGGCTGCTCGCGAGCTTAGCCGAAATCAAGCTCACCTACCCACGCATCGCCCTCACGGTGCCATCAATTGTCATTATGGTGCCTGGCTTGTATCTGTATCGCTCGATGTATTACATGTGCACTTTCGACACGGTCAATATGCTCGGCTGGTTTGTGCGTGCAGTGCTCATCGTGGCGTTTCTGCCCGTTGGGCTGGGTGTGGCGCGCACCCTCACCGACCCTCGCTGGCGCCATACCAGCTAATTGGTGCAAGGGGGACAGGTTACTTTGCACCAAATGAGTTGCGGTGAAATAGGGACTGAATTGCTGTTTAAAGGGTCAAAACAGTCCGTATTCCACCGCAACTTATGGGGTCGGGGGATTATCGGTGCCCTGCATCTTCATAAACTCAACGCTTACGAAGCGCATGCGTTTCGTGCTAGGCTGGTTCCACCACATAAGTAGTCGCAGACGCGCGTACCACGGGCGGGCGAGATGAAGTCCCAACAGCTCCATCTCGCCCGCCCGTTTTTGTTGTGCGCCGCGGCGCAACACAGAAAGGACCATGTCCTTTATGCCTATCAACAAACGAGAGAGCCTGCTGTTCACCTTTATCATGTGCTTTTGCATGGTGCTCTGGATGAGCATCTACAACGTTGCCCTGCAGCACGGGGCCATCAACGGCGAGGTCGTTGCCGCTGCGTGGCTCGGCTTCCCCGTTGCCTATATCTTTGCCGTGTGCTGCGACCGGTTCGTCGCCAGCCCGCTTGCCAAGGGTTTCGCCTTTAAGTACTTGGTCACTCCGGGCAAGAGCTCGCCGCTCGCCATGACGCTCGCCGTCAGCTCCTGCATGGTCGTTCCCATGGTCATCATCATGTCGCTGTACGGTGCCTGCGAGGGTCTGACGCACATGCCCGGCGGCATCCTTGCGAACCTGTATTCCGTGCCCGCGATCTGGATGATCAACATCCCGCATAATTTTGTGATGGCGCTGCCGTGGAACCTTTTGGTAGCCGGTCCGATTTCCCACTTCGTCTTCCGTCGCGCCTTCCCTGTGGGGACGGTTTTCAAGGAGGAGCATGCCGAGCTCTTGGAGCAGGCTATGGCTCCTGAGTGCGAGTAGCTCGCTTAGGGATCTGCTGAGCGCGGGCGACTTGCTTGGTTGGAGCCCTAAGCGTGGATAGCTCTCTCGGCGACATCGCGGGCGTGAGCGGTGCGCATGACCGGAGGGCCCGTGCTGCTCCGTTGCCCGACGTGCTAGCGCGCAGAAGAATCTGTTGGTGCATTCGGCGGCTGCTGAAGCGTTTCGGCAGCCGCTTTTTATACGGAGTTTAAATACAACAGTCTGTTGTATTACGTAGAGTGGTATATCTCTAGCAGGAAAAATGCGAGAGACGGAGCATTATGGCGTTGCTAGTAGGACTGGACGTAGGGTCGACGACGACCAAAGTTTACGCGATGCACGAGGATATGACCGAGGCGTGGTGGGGATATCGCCGCCACGGGGCGTGTCAGACAGCGAGCGTGCGCGCCATGCTCGGCGAGCTCGCCGAGCGCTTTCCCCATGAGTCGCTGCGCGTTGCGGTGACCGGCTCGGGTGCGCGCGATATCGCGACCGCGCTGGGCGCCTCGTACGTTCAGGAGGTGGTCGCCAACGCGCTCGCGATCAGCAGGTTCTATCCGCAGACGCGCTGCGCCATCGAGCTGGGCGGCCAAGACGCCAAGATGATCTTCTTCCGCACCAACGATAAGGGAGACATCGAGGTTGCCGACATGCGCATGAACGGTTCGTGCGCAGGCGGTACCGGTGCATTTATCGACGAGATGGCAAAGCTCATGGGGGTCGGCACCGAATCGGGCGAGTTCGAGCAGCTCGCAAGCCGGGGAACGACCGTCCACGAGGTCTCGGGCCGCTGCGGCGTGTACGCAAAGACCGATATCCAGCCGCTGCTCAACGAGGGCATTCCTACCACCGACCTGGCGCTTTCGGCGCTTCACGCGGTCGCCCGCCAAACGATCGGCGGTCTGGCCCAGGGTATCGACATCGAGCCGCCGGTAATCTTCGAGGGCGGTACGCTCGCCTACAACCCCACGCTGGTCCGCGTGTTCCGGGAGCAACTGAATCTATCGGACGATCAGGTTATCGTCCCGCGCGATCCGCAGATCATGGTCGCGCGCGGTGCCGCCCTGTCGCTGACCGACATGTTCGCATCGTCCCAACCGATCGACCTTCCCGACGCTTTTGTCCGGCTGGATAAGCTCGAGACGGTCGCGCCCGCAAGCGGGGAGGGACGTCTTGCCCAGCCCTTTTTTGCCACACCTGCCGAGCAGGCGGATTTTACGGCACGCCATGGCAAAGAGACGCCGGCAAAGGGTCCGGATGCGTATGCGCCCGGAGAGACGGTGCGTGTGGCGCTCGGTATCGATTCGGGGAGCACGACGACCAAGTTCGCCCTGGTCGATGAGGCGGGTGAGCTTGTCGATTCGTTCTACGCGTCTAATAACGGCAGACCGCTCGACGTCGCCCAACAGGGTCTTGTCAGCTTGAAGAACCGCTGGGAGACAGCGGGAGTCACGCTTGCGATCGATGCCGTGGGCACCACGGGATACGGCGAGGAGCTTTTCGCGCGCGCGTTCCACGCCGACTACCATACGGTCGAGACGGTCGCGCACGCCCGCGCCGCGTGCGCATGCGTTCCCGATGCGACCTTCGTGCTCGACATCGGCGGACAGGATATGAAGGCCATCTGGCTCAACCACGGCGTGCTGACCGATATCGTCGTCAACGAGGCGTGCTCTGCGGGCTGCGGCTCGTTCCTCGAGGGTTTTGCCAAAAACCTCGGAATAGCCGTTGAGGATATCGCGACCGAGGCATTTTCGTCCAAAGCCCCCGCCGTTCTCGGCAGCCGCTGCACGGTGTTCATGAACAGCAGCGTCGTTTCCGAGCAGCGGCGCGGTAAGGGTCCGGGCGACATTATGGCCGGTCTCTGCCGTTCGATTATCGAGAACGTGTTCACCAAGGTCATTCGCGTTTCAAATCTCAACCGTCTGGGCGACAAAGTCGTCGTCCAGGGCGGCACGTTCCGAAACGACGCGGTGCTGCGCGCATTCGAGCAGTATCTGGGCAAACCCGTCACGCGTGCGCCCCACCCGGGGCTGATGGGCGCTATCGGTATCGCCCTGCTCGCGCGCGAGGAATGCCGCAAGGGCGACGCCGGCACGTCGTTTATCGGGCTCGATGCCGTGGAGCGCTTCGAGCATCGCGAGTTCGGCGGCGTTACCTGCCGTCGGTGCAACAACCGCTGCCAGCGCGCGGTCGTGGCATTTGGCGACGGCTCGCTTTACGTCACGGGCAATCGCTGCCCGCGCGGCGGCGCCATCTCATGGGATGAGCTCGTGCGCGAGGTTCCCGCGGCGGAGGAGCTGCGTCCGCAGGGTGCTTGCGAGGCACAGGCACCCGGCACGGGGCGCGACCGGACCGCGGCTGCCCCCAATCTCTTTGTCGACCGCGAGAAGCTGCTGTTCGAGTCGTGCCCCACGGTTCCCGTCTGCGGGGGGCGCGATGTCACGATCGGCATTCCCCGTGTGCTCGAGTTCTGGGACACCATGCCGTTCTGGTCGACGTTCTTCAGCACGCTCGGCTTTAAGGTGCGCGTCTCGGGACGCAGCACCAAGGCGATGTACGAGCGCGGTCTGGCGCACGTCACATCCGACACCGTGTGCTTCCCGGCCAAGCTCGTCCACGGGCACATCCGCAATCTCGTCGACGCCGGCGTCGACCGTATCTTCATGCCCATCATCACGACGGTGCCCACCGAAAACACCGCCTCTACCAGCGAGTGGATGTGCGCCGTCGTAAAGGGATACCCCTACGTGATGCGCAATTCCGATAACCCGGAGGAGCGTTTCGGCGTTCCGTTCGATACGCCGCTGTTCCACTGGTACGACGAGGGCGACCGAAACCGCCAGCTCAAGGCGTGGTGCAAGGAGACCTTCGATATCGATGCCGACCTGGTTGCCAAGGCGACCGAGCAGGCGGACCGCGCGCAGCAGACGTTTGAGAACCAGCTGCAGCTGCGCGGCAGGCAGGTGCTCGAGAACGTGCGCGAGGACGGCGGCTACGCGGTGGTGATCGCTTCGCGCCCGTACCACAACGACCCGCTGGTCAACCACGGGCTGCCCAAGCTCTTCTCTGAGCGCGGCATCCCCGTGCTGACGCCCGATGCGGTGCCGGGGGTCTGCAACGTCGATCTTTCCAACAGCCGCATCGACATCGTGAACAACTACCATGCGCGCATGCTGTCGTGCGCGGTCATCGTCGCATCGACGCCCGAGCTCGAGCTCGTGCAGATGGGCAGCTTCGGCTGCGGCCACGATGCGTATCTCACCGATGAGATCGCGCGCATGATGGGCGAGATGGGCTCCAAGGTTCCGATGATGATCAAGCTCGATGAGAGCGACGTCGCCGGTCCCATGGGCATTCGCGTGCGTTCGTTTATCGAGTCGGTCAACCGTCGTCGCGCGGAGGAGCGTGCCGAGGGCGCCCGGGTGCACGCGGTCCATCCGCTCGACGACCCGTATAAGGTCAAGTACACCAAGCGCGACCGGCACGACAAGATCGCGCTGGTCCCCAACACCTCCCATGCGTTCTGCAGGCTCATGACCGCGGCGATGCGCAATCAGGGCGTGCGCGCCGAGGCCCTTGATATCGGGCGCGAGGATGCCATCCGCCTGGGCAAACGCTATGTGCACAACGACATCTGCTTCCCCGCGCAAATCGTGATCGGCGAGGCGCTCGCGGCACTCGAGAGCGGTAAGTACGACCCGCACGACGTCGCCGTGGTGACTGGCAAGTATATCGGCGACTGCCGCCTGACGCACTACATGCCCCTGCTGCGCCGCGCGCTCGACGACGCGGGATACGACTATGTCCCGGTGCTCACCAACGACGACGTCGATGCCCACAATGCGCATCCGGGCTTCAAGCTCGGCCTTGGCCCGAGCATCCAGATCGCCTACGGTCTTCCCATGATCGATACCCTCGAGGCCATGCTTAGGCGCATCCGTCCCTACGAGCTCGAGAAGGGCGCGGCGGACGCTGCGTTCGACCGCGCGCTCGATGAGGTTATCGAGGGCATGGAGCGCTCCGGGCTGAGAGGTCAGGCGACGGGCTTCAAACGCGCGCTTGCGATCATGGACGCCGTTCCGTACGACCGCTCGAACCCGCATCCGACCGTTCTCATCGTGGGCGAGTACCTGCTCAATTTCCATCTCGGCGCCAACCACGAGATCGAGCGCTACCTCGAGGACAACGGGCTCGAGGTCATCGAGGCGCGCATGACCGACGTGATCCGCAAGACCTATTTCTACAAGCATGCGCAGTCGCGCGAGTTCCACGTCGACCTGTCGCTGCCCGAAAAGGCCTGGTACGCCACGGCGGACAACCTGTTCGAGCTCGCGCACGACCGTTGCGACCGCCTGGGCGCGGCGAGCCCGCTCTACGAGCCGCCGACGCGCATGCCCGAGCTCGTGCGCGCGAGCGATAAGATCCTGCACCATACGTTCGATGCGGGCGAGGGCGTGCTGATTCCGGCGGAGATCCTCGAGCACGCCAAGCGCGGCTGCCGCAACTTCGTGATCCTGCAGCCGTTCGGGTGTCTGCCCAACCATGTCGTGGGGCGCGGGCTCATCCATGCGCTCAAGGAGCAGTATCCCACGGCGCAGTTCCTGCCGCTCGACTACGATCCCGACGTGAGCTTCGCCAACGTGGAGAACCGTCTTCAGATGCTCATCATGAACGCCAAGGCGCAGGGGTGCGGTGAGGCGCATGGCGAGACCGCGTAAGGACGCCGATGCGCCCGATGCACGCACCCGTATCATCGAGGCGTTTTGGGAGCTCATCGAGAACAACAGCATCTTCGAGCTGTCGGTTGGCGAGGTGACCCGCGCCGCCCGGTGCAATCGCGGAACGTTTTACTACTATTTTCACGATTTCGATGAACTCGTCGCCATCGCCATAGCCCAACTGCTGCAGGATAACGAGCTCATCACCGATGCCCTCTGGCATTTTTCGAGCGAGGGCGACCTTTCGGCGTTCGACCGGCGCGACGTCCGCTGCCTGCTGCGGCGCATCGTCATCACCATGAGGGCGGGTGCCGCCGAGCAGGTCGTGCAGGGCATCCATACGATCATCATCGACCGCGTGAGAGAGATCGTCCACCCCGACGGAGAAGAGCTCAAGGCGGATTCGAGCTTTGCGGTGGGCTTTCTGGTCTCGGGCATCATGGACTTTGTGATGGCGGTCGGCTTTGCCCGGGAGGGCGGCGAGGAGATAAACCTCGAGCAGCTGGGGGACAGCGCGTGCGCGTACCTGAGGGCGGTCGCCATGCAGACGGTTGAAACGGTCGCGCAAGTCGAGGGCGTCGATACATCCGAGCTGCTCGAACGCGTCTCCAAGGAGGCCGATGCCTATCGCGCATCGCGTGCGACGAGTCCCGACGTGGTGAAAGACGTCTAGGGTTTCTCTTGCGGGGCGCCCGTCGCGCATCGCGCGGTGAGTCCCGCGATGCGGTCATAACCTGCATTCATGTGAGCCGGGTTTATAGATATTCCTCCAGCTGTTAACATATACTCCATATGGGTAAAGAGACCAAAGCGCTGCCGCGGGGCGGCGCTTTGCGTTTGAAAAACTAGCTCGTCTAAGAGGAACTAGCATGTTAGACCGTTTTACCGATCGCGCGCGCAAGGTCATGTCCATGGCCAAGCAAGAAGCGCTCGATCTTCACTCAAATAAGGTGGGTACCGAGCACCTGCTGCTCGCACTTGCCAAGGAGGACGAGGGCATCGCTGCCGAGGCGCTGCGCTCGCTCGACATCTCCTACGATGACATCATGGATACCCTCAAAGAGGTCCAGACCACGGTCCCCGAGCCCAGCGAGGAGACCGAGGCCGCCAAGCTCGCCTTTACGCCGCTCGTCATTAGCGTGATGGAGCGCTCCTTCCGCGTGGCGCGTGAGAACAACCAGACCTACGTGTCGACCGAGCACTTGCTGATCGGCATCGTCGAAGAGGGCAACGGCATGGCCATGGACATCCTCATGCGTCTGGGTGTGTCGTCCGCCTCCATCAAAAAGGCTATCGAGAAACTCACCGCCAAGGACCAGGACAAGAAGCGTCCGCTCGCCGGTGCCGGTGCCGGCCGTCCCGGTGCGGGCCTGCCGTTCTTTAGCGGCTCGGATGCCTCTCAGCAAAAGGGGAGCGGCACCGACACGCTCAAGCAGTTCGCCACCAACCTTACGCAGAAAGCACGCGACGGTGAGCTCGATCCCGTGATTGGTCGCGAAAAGGAAGTCCAGCGCATGATGGAGATCCTTTCGCGCCGCACCAAGAACAACCCGCTCATCCTGGGCGATCCCGGCGTGGGCAAGACAGCTATCGTCGAGGGCCTGGCGCAGCAGATTGCTGCTGGCAATGTGCCCGAGAATCTTATGAACCAGAATATCTGGACGCTCGATCTGCCGGGTCTTGTCGCGGGTGCCAAGTATCGCGGTGAGTTTGAGGAGCGCCTCAAGAACGTGATCCAGGAGGCGACCGAAGCCGACGACGTTATCTTGTTTATCGACGAGATGCACACCATCATCGGTGCCGGCTCTGCCGAGGGCTCCATCGACGCGAGCTCCATGCTCAAGCCCGTGCTCGCGCGCGGTGCTTTCCAGATCATCGGTGCCACCACGGCCGAGGAGTTCCGCAAGTACCTCACCAAGGACCCGGCCTTCGAGCGTCGCTTCCAGACCATTGATGTCGAGGAGCCGAGCGTCGAGGACACGGTCAAGATCCTGACCGCGCTCAAGCCGCGCTACGAGGAGCACCACCATGTGCGCTATACGCAGGGTGCTATCGAGGCCGCCGCGAACCTTTCCAACCGCTACATCCAGGATCGCTTCCTGCCCGATAAGGCCATCGACCTCATCGACGAGGCCGGTGCCCGCGCTCGCATCGCCGCGAATCGCGCGCCCGAGCCGGTGCGCGAGGCCGAGCATCGTATAGAGGAGCTCAAGGCCGCCGCGCAGGAGGCCACCGAGAGCGATGACATGAACAAGGCCGCCGAGATCACCGAGCAGCAGAAGGCCGCTGAGATTGAACTCGCCGAAGCCAAGGCCGCCTGGACCGCCGAGCTCGACGCCAGCCCGCTCACCATCGACGTGAGTCAGATTGCCGACATCGTGTCCGTGACCTCTGGCGTGCCGGTTTCCTCGCTCACCGAGAGCGAGAGCCGTCGCCTGCTGCAGACCGAAAGCGTGCTCAAGACCCGCATTATCGGCCAGGACGAGGCCGTCGAGGCCGTCGCCAAGGCCGTGCGCCGCAGCCGCTCGCCGCTCAAGGACCCGCGTCGTCCCGGCGGCAGCTTTATCTTCCTGGGTCCCACCGGCACGGGCAAGACCGAGCTCGCCAAGACGCTCGCCGAGTACCTCTTTGGCAGCAAGGACGCGCTCATCAGCTTCGACATGTCGGAGTTCGGCAGCGAGTTCGAGGTCTCCAAGCTCATCGGTAGCCCTCCGGGTTACGTGGGTCACGACGAGGGCGGTCAGCTTACCAAGGCCGTTCGTCGTCACCCGTATTCGGTCGTGCTGTTCGACGAGATCGAGAAGGCGCACCCCGACATCTTCAACATCCTGCTGCAGGTGCTGGAGGAGGGCCGTCTGACCGATAGCCAGGGCAAGACGGTCGACTTCCGCAACACCGTGATCATCATGACGTCTAACGTGGGCGCCCGCGAGATCGCGCAGGATGCGAGCGTGGGCTTTGGCACCACCGGTGAGCAGGGTCTCACGTCGAGCGAGATCAAGGGTCGTGCGATGGGCGAGCTCAAGCGCCTGTTCCGCCCCGAGCTGCTCAACCGTATCGACGATATTGTGGTGTTCCAGAAGCTCTCGGGCGAGAACCTGACTAAGATTGCGCACCTGCTGGTGGACGATCTGCGCCAGCGCCTGATCGCAAACGGCATGAACATCAAGCTTACCGATGCGGCCTACGACAAGATTGTGGCGGAGGGTACCGACCTCACCAACGGCGCGCGTCCTCTGCGTCGTGCCATCCAAAAGCTCATCGAGGATCCGCTGTCCGAGGAGCTGCTGGCCGGCGAGTGGGGCGAGGGCGATACCGTCCTGTGCGACGTGGCCGATGGCAAGTTTGTCTTTAGCCACGGCACGGGTGAGATCCCGGCGCCGCGTCCGGCGGGTGCGCTCGGGGGCGATGCCGCTCCGGCGGCGCCGCACACCGGCAACGCTGCTCCTGTGGGAGGCGGCGTGACCTCGGGCCCCGGCGGCATGATGCAAGCCGGCTCTGGTGCGCTGTAGGGCGTGGCGACAATTTGATACGCGCAATCGAGGCGCTCCGGAAAGGGCGCCTCGATTTGTAGAGCTGCGGAAGTTGTGACCGTTACGCTATACGGTCCACCGTTAGCCGATGATGCGAGGGCGCTCGGCGTTTTCGACTGGTTTATGCACGCAAAGTCTGGGAATATACAAGGCGCATGTCTTACTGTCTAACCAGTTGCGCCAAGGAGGCACCATGGACTACAAGATTACCGGCTACGAGCCCGCCCAGCTGTTCCATTTCTTTGAGGAGGTCAGCGCGATCCCCCGTGGTTCTGGCAACGAGAAGGGCATCAGCGATTTCCTGGTCGCGTTTGCCAAGGAGCGCGGTCTCGATGTGTATCAGGACGAGGTCTACAACGTCATCATTCGCAAGCCCGCATCTGCCGGCGCCGAGAATGCCCCGACCGTGATGCTGCAGGGTCACATCGACATGGTGTGCGACAAGCTGGGTTCCGTCGAGCACGACTTTACGACCGACGGTATCGACCTGGTCGTCAAGGACGGCGTCCTCACCGCTAACGGCACCACTCTGGGCGCCGACAACGGTATCGCCGTCGCGCTTATGCTTACCGTGCTCAACGACGATTCGATTGCCCATCCGGCCCTCGAGTGTGTATTCACCACCGACGAGGAGACTGGCCTGGTCGGTGCCGAGACGCTCGACAAGTCCCAGATTAGCGCCCGTACTATGATCAACCTTGACTCCGAGGAAGAGGGCGTTGCCACCGTCAGCTGCGCCGGCGGCGTCGTCGTTACCTACACCTGCCCCATCGTGCGCGAGCACAAGACCGGTAGCACCCTCACACTCGACATCTCCGGCCTGCTGGGCGGTCACTCCGGCAGCGATATCCACTTGGAGCGCGGCAATGGCAACCTCATCATGGCCCGCATCATCGACCGCCTGATGGTTGCCGGCGAGCCCGCCATCGTCAGCTTCAACGGCGGCACCAAGGACAACGCCATCAACCGTGAGTGCAAGGCTGTTCTGGTCTATGCCGATCACGCTGCGGCCGAAGCCGCGGCGCAGGTCGCCCGTGGCATCATCGCCGACGTCACCGCCGAGCTCGAGGTCTTCGACCCCGGCTTTACCTGCACCGTCGAGATTGCCGACGACGCCGAGGTCGAGGCCATGGACCAGAAGTCCGCGCTTGCTCTCATCCGCGCTCTGCGTCTTGCCCCTAACGGCGTGATTCGCCGCAACGTCGCCACCGACGGCTCCGTCGAGGTTTCCTCCAACATCGGCGTGGTTGCCACCTCTGACGACCAGGTCAAGATCATGCTGTCCCCGCGCTCCTCGATCACCTCGCTGCAGAACGAGTTCAAGGACCGCCTGCAGATGCTGGCCGATGTCCTGGGCTTCGATGCCAAGTTTGAGTTCGAGTATCCCGGTTGGAGCTATGCCGAGCATTCGCCGATCCGCGACGTCTTTGTCGAGAGCTATCGCGAGCTCTTTGGCTCCGAGCTGCGTATCGAGTCCATCCACGCCGGCCTTGAGTGCGGCCTGTTTGCCGAGGCCCTGCACGGCCTGGACGCCATCGCCGTGGGTCCGACGCTCTCCGATGTCCACACCCCGGACGAGAGCATGGAGCTCGCTTCTGCCGAGCGCTTCTACGAGCTGCTCATCGACGTCCTCAAGCGCCTCGCTGCGTAAAGGTTGCGCTAGCAGCAGTTCGAGCCACGTGCTAGCGGATTGCAAATGACATTACGAGAGGGGACATCCGAGCTTTTGCGACGGGTGTCCCCTCTCTTTTGTTTGATAATTTCGAAATTAAGGCCACCTAGTCCATTTCTGCCTTGATGAGGTCGAGGGTGCGCTGGCAGTTTTCGCGGACGGGGCCGAGCATATGCTCGCGCAGGTCCGCCATGCCGGGCAGATCGGCGTATTCGTCCATGACCTCTTCCATGCAAATGGGCACTTCGTAGGCGAGGTCCATCATGGTCGCAAAGCAAAACTTCTCGGATAGCCCGGCATCGGTAAGCGCCGCCTCCAGCACGGGGTCGCCCATACCGTGGTATCGGCGGATAGCGCCTGGACCGATGCGCCCCACACGATTTTCGCCGCCAACGCTCATGGCAAGGCGCGCCCGGCGGCGCATGCGCTCATACGCCAAACCCGACGCGACATCGTACATTCGAGCCATCATGGCTGCGCCGTCGTTTCCAAGGAGCAGGGAATAGTTTTTCGCGTGCGCATCCGGTGCGCCGATAATGGCGTTGAAGAACAGTATCTGCGTAAACAGATACAGGTTAAGTTGATGGTGGCTCGTATTTACGAGGAGCTCTTGAATGTCGCGGGTGGTCGGGCCGCCGTCTGCTGTGTACTTTTGGGCGGGCATCACCCCAAGTGCCTGACAGAGGTCTTCTTGATGTAGGCGCCTGATCATTCCGTCTTCGACTTTCACGCGGTCATAGCGCTCAACAATGAGGGCAGGTTCGTCCTCAAACATACGATATTCGACGTTTGCCGTTGCGATACCGGCGCGCTGGGCGCTTTTCATGCAGACAAACTCATTGAGAGCCTCGAGTTTAAATCCGATAACGCCATTTTTGAAAATATGCGTTGTGGGCGAGGAGCCCATGCATTCGCACCAGCGGCCGTTTATGAACGCGAGCGCGAACTTGCCCTGGTTGCCTCCAAGTGACCAACTTTCATCTAGACCCATCCACGATGCATCGCGGTCATCTCTGATCGACTTGAGACGAAGAGCAATTTCGTGGTTGTCTATAGGGCGGTATTCGCCAGCGCGATGCAGGACGGCGTCGGTATCTTCTTCGGCACAAAACTGCACGCCGCCCGGACAGTCGAGTCCGATATGGCTGAGCAACGCAACGGGATTGTTGGGCCTAACGTCGAATTCGGCGGCAATCGCTTTTCGTTGGTCCTCGCTGTCGGGTAGAAGGCCAAACAGGTACGGATTCATGACCTGTTGTCCGTATGTGCGATTCGATACGGGTATGTTGGTCGATAGGGCTGGCCCGTCATAGTCATGATCGTAGGTAAAGCTGATAAGACCGTTCTCATCTTGCGTGAGCGTTCCAGCAGGCACGCCGCAAATAATGGTCCGAAGTGATGTTTTGGCCATTGGCTATTTCCCTTCGGGCATGGCTTGGCTAGATGCGTTTGTGGCAATCGAGACTCCGAGATTGGACATGGCGAAATCGGCGAAGACCTCGTCGTAGAGTGCGGATGTAAAGGGGGCATCTGCAAGAGCCGGAATGGTTGTGCTGCGACGGTTGCGATGATGAAGACGTTGGGCGTGATGGCGTCTGGAGGTGCTGCAAGGTTGATCAGCATGCGGGGCGTCGACTGGTTGCTCATTTTTCGTTTCGCCTATATCCCCTTGAGCGGCGAGCGCCAGTCCAAGAGCACCGAAAACTGCCAGCAGCTTGTCGAGCCGAATGCCCGTGGCATCTCCCAGCTCGAGCGATGCGAGCAGGCGTTCCGAAACACCGGCTTTTTTAGCGAGGGCGGCACGGGTGATCCCCTGCGCCTCGCGCGCCTGACGCACGTAGATGCCGGCTTGGCGCGGCGTGGTGATGGGAAGGGTATCCATGGCAATCTCCTAACGTGCAGACTTTTGCATCCTAGTATGACATGCAAAAGTCTGCATGAAAAGGCTCATGCAAAACTCTGCATGAGACCTCATACGGACGTTTAGTTTTGAAGGGTGTTTTACAGCACCAAAAAACCCAAGTGTTCCAGCAGGATCTTGAGGCCGATAAGGATGAGCACGACGCCACCCACGATGGTGGCGGGTTTTTCGTAGCGCGCGCCAAAGGTGTGGCCGATCGCTACGCCGGCGACGGAGAAGATAAACGTTGTGACGCCGATAAGCGATACAGCGGGCACGATGTCAACCGAGAGCGCGGCAAACGAGATGCCCACGGCCAGGGCGTCGATTGAGGTGGCGATGGCGAGGATCAGGTACTCGCCCAGTTCAATCTTCTCGGCATCCTTGCCGTCGTCTTCATCCTCGTCTTCGGTAAAGGCTTCCCACAGCATTTTGCTGCCGATGAAGGCCAAAAGGATAAAGGCGATCCAGTGGTCGATGGGGCCGATGATGCTCATGAATTGACTGCCAAGCGCCCATCCGATCACGGGCATGCCTGCCTGGAAGCCGCCAAAGAACAGGCCGAGCACTACGGCGACCTTAAGGTTGATCTTCTTCATGCCAAGGCCCTTGCAGATGGATACGGCAAAGGCGTCCATCGAAAGGCCAACGGCGAGCAACACGAGCTCTGCGAGTCCCATAGTCTGGCTCCCTCTCTGCGGGCGGGCCCGCGTGTACCTCTTGGGGGAGTAACAAAAAAGACTCGTGGCGTACGCGTTGCGCGCACAGCCACGAGTCTCGTTCATTAAGGCAAGCCAGGCCGCATCGGCCAGTGTGTTGACTTGCCGCGCCACCGGAGGCGAACCCGATCACGCGACTACTCCCTCATTTATGCGAATCCCGATGCTACCACATAAGCAGCTCATTTGGATTGGGGCTCTCAGCTGTGTTCGCTCATTCTGTAAGCATCGGATTTTGCGGGCGTCACAGGGGCAAACCGTGAGAAACTTATTGACGTTTATGGAGCGTATACGATGGGAGCGATGCCTTGGATAAGAACGAGCTGCAAAAGCGTATGGAACAGGCCATCCGCCTGACTGCCCCCGGTCAGCCGATCCGCACCGCCCTCGACATGATCATTGCCGGTCACCTGGGCGCCCTTATCTGCGTCGGCGACACCGAAAACGTGCTCGCCGCCGGTAACGACGGCTTCCCGCTCAACATTTCGTTTACCTCGAACCGCCTGTTCGAGCTCTCCAAGATGGACGGTGCCATCGTTATCGATGGCGACCTCACCCAGATCCTGCGTGCCAACTTCCACCTCAATCCCGATCCCTCGCTCGCCACGAGTGAGACGGGCATGCGTCACCGTACTGCCGCTCGCATGTCGGTGCTCACCGACGCCATCGTGATCTCGGTTTCGGCTCGTCGTGCCGTCGTCAACGTGTACGTCCACGGCAAGAGCTACGAGATCCAGCCCGTCACCACCATCATGAGCTCGGTCAACCAGCTCGTCGCCACGCTCCAGACTACCCGTCAGTCGCTCGATCGCTCCCTGCTGCGCCTGACGGCCCTTGAGCTCGACGACTACGTCACGCTCGCCGACATCACCGGCATCTTCTCGAGTTTCGAGATCATGCAACAGGCAAAGACCGAGCTTAAGGATTGCATCGTCAAGCTGGGTAACCAGGGCAAGCTCGTGCAGATGCAGCTCGAGCAGCTCGCGGGCTCCAGCATGGATACCGAATACGACTTGATGATCCGCGACTACGCAAGCGATTCCTCTGAGGCCAACGCCGAGAAGATTCGCGCTGAGCTTGCCCGTATGACGCCTAAGGACCTGTCCGACCCGCAGCACGTGGCGGCAGTTCTGGGCTATGACGACTTGGACGAGGACTCCGTCATGACGCCGCTGGGCCTGCGCACGCTTTCGCGCGTGTCCGTCGTGCGCGACGGCGTGGCCGAGAAGATCGTCGACGAGTACGGCTCGCTGCAGGAGCTCATGGATGACATCAGCGAGGATCCGGAGCGCTTGGGCGACTTTGGCGTCAACAACCCTGCCATTCTTGCGGACTCGCTGTACCGCATGAAGGGCACCAAACAGGGGAACGCATAATGGCGCCCGTATGCGCCGTGGTCGTTGCCGGCGGCAGCGGCCAGCGCTTTGGAAATCCCGGCGGCAAGCAGCTCGTTAACGTGGCGGGCCGTCCGCTCATGAGCTGGTCCATCCGCGCGTTCGATCGTAGCGACAAGGTCGGCCATATCGTCGTGGTTTGCCCTGCCGAGCGCCGTGCCGAGATGCGCCGCTTGGCTATCGACCCGTTTGACTATGACACGCCCATCAGCTTTGCCGATGCCGGCGATACTCGTCAGGATTCCACCCGCGCCGGCGTGCACGCGGTGCCGGCGGGTTTCGAATATGTCGCTATCCACGACGGCGCCCGTCCGCTCATTACGACCGAGGCCATCGACCACGCTATCGACGTGCTCGTGAGCGACCGCTCGCTCGACGGTGTCGTGTGCGGCCAGCCCGCGATCGACACGCTCAAGATCGTCGATGGCGACAATATCGTCGAGACGCCGCCGCGTGAGCTCTACTGGGCAGCGCAGACGCCGCAGATCTTTAGCGTCGATGCTATGAAGCGCGCCCATGCTGCAGCCATTGCCGAGGGCTTTATCGGCACCGATGATTCGTCGCTGGTCGAGCGCATGGGTGGGCGCGTCCGCTGCGTCCAGAGCCCGCGCGATAACCTTAAGGTGACGGTGCCCGAGGACCTGCGTCCCGTAACCGCGATTCTGCTTGGCCGCATGGCCGAGGGAGAGGACCTTCCCCATGTTCAGTAACCTGCGCATTGGCCATGGCTACGACGTTCACCGTCTGGTGGAGGGGCGTCGATGTATCATCGGCGGTGTCGACATTCCCTACGAGCGCGGCCTGCTGGGCCACTCGGATGCTGATGTGCTCGCGCACGCCTTGGCCGACGCCATTCTGGGCGCCTGCCGCGGGGGAGACATCGGCAAGCTATTCCCCGATACCGACCCTGCCTACGAGGGCGCCGACTCGATGGTGCTACTTGCCCGCGTAATGGACTATGCGCGTGAGCTGGGCTTTGAGTTTGTCGATGCCGACTGCACCATTGCCTGCCAGCAGCCTAAGATCACCCCGCATCGCGATGCCATGCGCGCCAACCTTGCCCATGCCCTGGGCGTTGACGTCGAAAACGTGGGCGTCGCCGCCACTACGACCGAAAAGCTCGGTTGGGAAGGCCAGGGCGAGGGAATCGGCGCCTGGGCCGTTTGCCTGCTACAGAAAACCGTTAAGGAGTAACGAATGCGTATCTACAACAGCGCTACCCATAAAAAGGAAGAGTTCCAGCCCATCGAGTCCGGCAAGGTCCGCATGTATGTGTGCGGTCCCACGGTCTACGACAACATCCACATCGGCAATGCCCGCACGTTCATCAGCTTTGACGTGATTCGTCGCTGGCTCATCGCGAGCGGCTACGAGGTCACGTTCGCCCAGAACCTCACCGATGTCGATGACAAGATCATCAAGCGCGGCAACGAGCAGGGCCGCACTGCCGCCGAGGTCGCGACGGAGTTCTCCGACAAGTTCATCGGCGTCATGCGCGCCGCCAACGTGCTCGATCCCGATGTGCGCCCCCGCGCCACCAAGGAGATCGGTCCCATGATCGCCATGATCAAGACGCTCATCGAGCAGGGCCACGCTTACGCCGCCGATAACGGCGACGTGTACTTTGCCGTGCGCAGCGATCCCAACTATGGTCAGGTCTCGGGCCGCAACATCGATGACCTTATGGTGGGTGCGCGCATCGAGGAGAACGAGGACAAGAACGACCCGCTCGACTTTGCCCTGTGGAAGGCCGCCAAGCCCGGCGAGCCCAGCTGGCCGAGCCCCTGGGGCGAGGGCCGTCCCGGTTGGCACACCGAGTGCGCCGCCATGGTACACCGCTACCTGGGCACCCCGATTGACATCCACGGCGGCGGCTCCGACCTTGCCTTCCCGCATCACGAGAACGAGTGCGCCCAGGCCACCTGCGCCTGGCACCAGGGCTTCTCCAACACCTGGATGCACACGGGCATGCTGCTGGTTGACGGCGAGAAGATGTCCAAGTCGCTCGGAAACTTCTTTACGCTGGCCGAGGTGCTCGAGCAGCACTCTGCCGCGGCCCTGCGCCTGTTGATGCTGCAGACGAGCTATCGCTCGCCGCTCGACTTCTCCTGGGAGCGCCTGGAGGGTGCCGAGAACTCACTCACGCGTATTGCCGGTACGGTCGAGAACCTTCGTTGGGCTGCGAACCATGCGACGGCCGATGCCGATGCGGGTGCCGCCGAGGCGTTTTCCGCCAAGGCCGCCGAGACCCGCGCCGCCTTTAAGGAGTGCATGGACGACGACTTTAACACCGCCGGTGCCATGGGTGCTGTCTTTGGCTTTGTCACCGAGTGCAATCAGTATCTGGAGCAGGCGGGCGATGCTGCCGACAAGGCCGCAGCCCTGGCTGCCGCCGATACGCTGGCCGAGCTGCTCGATACGTTTGGCGTTGAGCTTCCCGAGCCCAAGGTCGAGTTGCCGCTGGGCCTGCTGGGCGTTGCCGCCGGTTTGGTTGCCTACACGGGCGACGACGTGGACGAGGCCGCTGCCAAGATTCTCGAGGCTCGTGCCGAGGCCCGTGCCGCCAAGAACTGGGATCTGGCAGATGCCATCCGTGATCAGCTCAAGGACCTGGGCCTGACGATTGAAGATACCGCCGCCGGCACTCGTATCAAATCTCTCTAATCCCCGCGGGTTTCCCAAGCACCCGACCTTGCCGTTCAAACCGTCGCTCGCGTACTCAAGTACGCGTCGCTCCTCTTTCACGGCAATCTCGGGCACTTGGAAAACCCGTACCGACCGCCCGAATTAATATTCATGGGCGGTCGTTTATTTTGTTTCGTTTGATAGTTGTATTTAGGAGGTCACTTTATGGCCGACAATCGCAAGCGTGCGCCTCGTGGCGGCAAGCAGGCTGCTTCTGGCTCGCGTCCGATTCGCCGCAATGACCGCGCTGCCGCTCCCAAGGGCCAGCGCGATCGCACCCAGGCCGCACGTCCGCAGCGCGATCGCAACCGCGACGCTGTCCAGGCTCCCAAGGGCGAGTTTATCGAAGGTCGTCGTGCAGCCGCCGAGGCGCTGCGCACTGGTTTTCCCATCAAGTGCGCGCTCATTGCCGAGGGCGGGGAGCGCGATGCCGCCTTGTCGCGCCTGGTCGACGACCTCAACGCCGTGGGTGTCCGCATTAAGTATGTGCCGCGCGCGCAGCTCGACGCACTGTCGAGCCACGGCGCTCACCAGGGCATCGCGCTCGAGGTTGGCAACTTCCCCTATGCCGATGTCGCCGATATTCTCGACCGCGCAGGCGAGGGCCCGGCACTTGTCGTGGTGCTCGACCACGTGACTGACGACGGCAACTTTGGCGCCATCGTGCGCTCCGCCGAGGTTGTGGGCGCGGCGGGCGTCGTCATTGCCAATAAGCGTGCCGCCGGCGTGACCGTGGGCAGCTATAAGACCTCAGCCGGTGCCGTCATGCATCTGCCTATCGCGCAGGTTCCCAATATCGCCCGTGCGCTCGACGATTTTAAGGCCGCTGGTTTTTGGGTGGGCGGTGCTTCCGAGCACGCCGAAGGCAGTTGCTGGGATGCTCCTTTCGAGGGCCGCGTGGCGCTCGTCATGGGCTCCGAGGGCGACGGCATCTCGCGTCTGGTGCTCGAGAAATGCGACTTTTTGACCAAGCTTCCCCAGCGCGGTATGACCGAGAGCCTCAATGTTGCCCAGGCGACCACGGCGCTGTGCTTTGAGTGGCTGCGCCGCAACGCCGGCGAGCTGATGGGGGAGGAGTAGCGCATGTCCAAAAAGAACCGTGCCAAGTCCAAGGCCAAGCGCTTTGGCGAGGGCTCGGCCAAGCCGATTGTTTCGGCCGCGACCTATGGCGTGGGCGGCAATGCGTTTGCGCAGGCTATCGCCGACCCAGTCTCGACGGTGCACTCCAACAAGCCCGAGCTGCTGGTGGTCGACGGTTACAACGTGATCCACTGCACGCCGCGCTACGAAAAGCTCGTGTACGACCATTCCGACGATCCGTATTCCAGCGACGTTCACGATATGGCGCGCACGGCGCTCATTAATGACGTAGCTGCGTTTGCCCAGGGCCGCTACGAGGCCGTGATCGTATTTGACGGCGCGGGCAATATCTCCAGCGAGCGCCCCAACCTACCGGCCCGCGGTGTGCGCATTGAGTTTTCGCCGACGGGTGTTTCGGCCGATACCGTGGTGCAGAAGCTCTGCATCGAGGCGCGCGAGGAAGGCCGCGCGTGTTCTGTAGTGTCGAGCGACGGCACGATCCAGGCCGTCGTCATGGGCAAGGGCGTCACGCGCATCTCGAGCCGTATGCTGGTGGACGAGATCAAACAGATCGACAACGACGTGCACGAGGCCGAGGAAGCTCCACAAATCAAGATGACTCTGGGCAGTCGCCTGAGCCCCGATGCCCTGGCCAAGCTCAAGGCCCTGCGCGGGAGGTAGGGAAGTTGGCGGGGCAATGCTGCCTCGCTAACTCCATTCAGCGATGTCGATCATTCTTTCGAGGCGCCACGTTAGCGCCTCTTTTAGATATGGCAGCCTTGCCGTGAGCGCGTCGTTTCTGGAAAGAATCTCGATTGCCTCGTCAACGAAGCCTTCGAGTTTGTCGCAGTCAAACCAGCCCATGTCCTCGACGAGCAACATTTGTTTGGCGGGGCTTGAATGAAATTGTGCGCTGGTAAAACTGTGCTCTCCCGCCCTAAGCTCCTCTAGTGATATGTTGCACCAGAGCGATGAGCCCGAATCGAAGATGGGGGCAGGTCTGCAAGCTTGCGTGTTTACGTTTCGCACGAGGCCGAAGTTGCGCCAATGACGATCGTAGTTGGCAATGATGTCGTCACATACGATCATGCGGTCAAGGGCATCCTTGACGCCTGTCACCCCGAGCTCCTCGCAGTTTGCTACATATCGCTCGTAGTCGGTTAGCCGTTCATCTGCGTTTGCGTGCTGGTTTACATAGAACGCAGGGACATACTCTTCTTCATCAGTTAAGAAGACATCGCATGTGCTCAGGGCGGAAGTGCCCGTGCCCTCGAGCGAGTAAGGCACATAATCGCAGGCGTTTAGGATGCGACGGTGGAGCGCGGTCGCCACCAGCTCGTTATAAGGTTCCTGGTCCAGGTGCGCTCCTGCCTTATGCAGAATTCGACGTTCGCCCTCGCACGTCCAGTACTTTTGAAGATTGCCGTCCGAGGTGTTATCGGGCTTTGCGGCAGCCGCTTTTCCCTCTGGGGCAAAGGGTGCAATGGACAGCGAGACGTCATCAAAGGCGTTATTGAAGAAGTTGATATCCTCCCAGGTGAGACCGGAACCTTGGGGCCTAATCCAATACTGGTCGGATAAGGAGAGGCCGAGATTTCGCTGGACGAGTTCATCGGGAACATCGACTGCGGCTTCTGCAAGCAGGGAGGCTAGCCCAATGCGTGCGAGCGGGATACCGCGGCCGCGCCACCAGATGCGGAAGGAGTCTAGCGATATGGGGCTATTAGGGCCAAATACTCCAATAGGGGCGTGGGCGTAATCGATGTCGGCACCGATGTGGGTAAAGTCTTTTCGCGATGTACTGTAGACCAGCTGAGCGACTTCGTACGTGCGGTTCATGAGGGTGAACGCGATCTCGCTCTTACCGTGGCCGCGGCGGGGACGTCCCCCCGTTTTGGTCACAGAGCGGAGTCGCGTGTCGACGCTGTCTTTGTCGATGAGCCATACACCAGAAGCCTTGCGGGCCTCAAGTGCTCCGTTTTTTATGAGCTCCTGCACCCTGCGCGGAGTGATGCCGAGCAGCTCGGCGGCTTCTTTGGTAGTAAGCATCGCGAAACCCTTCGCCAGAACGAATAGTTTTATATATAGCAATTGTAATTAAAACTATTCGTTCTGGCGAATGGTTTTAAGATTGAGGGCGCACTGACAGAAATGAACGGGCCTGGTACGCGTTGTTGCTGGATTTTGCATATTTGTATAACGCCGTGCGGCCTGTTGCGCCCCGTCCGCAATTCCTTTATTCTTAACTCGCTTCGCGTGAAAGCGCCAAGTGTGCCAGTGTGGCGCAACGGTAGCGCAACTGATTTGTAATCAGTGGGTTGCAGGTTCGATTCCTGTCACTGGCTCCATGAGAGTTTCGGGCTCTGTCTCTATATGGGACAGGGCCCGTTTCTATTTAGGTGGTGCGCCATCGGGTTAGCGCCCATCCCGTTTTTGGTTTGTCTCGTCCTCCAGTTTGTCTAAATCTGTAACACCAAGACCGATATTTGGCATCTAACTGTTACAGATTGAGATGAAACTTAGGGTGTTTTAGGAATTTCTTGATCTGTAACATGTAGAAGCGGAATAGGCCTCTTGCTGTTACAGATCGAGACAAGGGCGGGCGCGGACCTGGATGTCCTGCTCGAGCGTGGATTTCTGGACACGCGAGCGAAGAAAATCTCCCGACCGGAGAACGAGCGTGGATAATTAACTTGGATAGGGAGCTAAGGTAAACACCGATTGTCTATCGACGGCTTTAGAAACAACGACCCCGATTTCATTGTGGAATCGGGGTCGTTTGTGCCTCAGGAATCCGAATGGATTAATCGAGCTCCTAAGGGACTTCTTGGGTTCTTGCTAATGGTCTGCCGAGGATGTCCCCAATGCAAACAGCGGGCATCTACTCAATATAGCTGGGGTTCTTCTTGATGATTACGCGTGCAGCGATGAAAGAGACGACGATGGCGATGATGGCGACAACGCATGCCAGCACGAAGTTGCCCATGGACCCATCGGGAGCGATAAAGATGAGTGCCGAAAGAAGGCCGGGGCATGCTCCCGCAACATACTCTTTCAGAACAAAGATGCCTGCAGGGAGTCCAGCGCAGAGCGCGCCGATTGCCGTGCCGACAAGCAGGCGGGGACGCTCGATGAGGCAACCGTAGAACGCGGGCTCGGTTACGCCACAGAGTGCGGTAACGGCAACCGTGGTGACCATACCCTTCTTCTCCTTGTTTCCCTTCATGGCAGTTGCCAGGGCGAGGCTCGTGCCGCCAATGCAGAGGTTCGAGATGAATCCAAAGATAATGGGTGCCCAACCGAGCTGCGCCAGGCTCGTAACTTCGATTGCGATGTAAGCCTTATCGAGACCGAGCATGACGAAATAGGGGTTAAGGGCTGCCAGGATCGGAGTAGCGATAAATGCCACGTTGTCCATAAGCCACGTGACGGCATCACTCAGCGCGTAGCCCATCATGCTGCCGGCGGGGCCAAGGATAATCAGCTCGACGGGCACGACGATGATCATGGTGAGCAGCGGCTTCAAGAACAGTTTGGTAACGTCGGGAATGATCTTCTGAAGGCTGCGGTCGACAAAGTACATGAACACAACGCCCAGTACGATGGGCACTACCGTACTCGAATAGTCGTTCGTCGGGATGGGGATACCAAGAAAGTCGAGACCCTCGGCACCGCTAATGGACGAGCTGATCATGATCGCGCCCAGCAATGCGCCCATGATGGGCTGCATCTTCATGACGGCTGCGAGCTGATAACCAAGATAAACGGGCAAGAAGCTAAACGAAGCGCTAAAGATCGCCAACAGGACCTGGGCGGTTCCGCTATCGGTGCTTAATCCGCAATAATTGACCAGGAGATTCTTGATCGAAAGAATGAGTCCGCCAACGATGAGCGCCGGGACGATGGGCATGAATACCTGTGCAGAGACGTTCCCGAATTTCTCAATCAAGCCCATGGCGGTGTTACCGCTTTTAATGCCTTCTGCAAGGTCTTTGGCGGTTTGGGCATCGTCGGCAACCGTGCCACCGCCGACTTCGATTCCCGCGAAGTCGAGGAAGTCGTTGTAAGCCTCGGTGACGTTGGGGCCGATGATCACCTGAAGCTGGCCACCGCTGACTACTGCCCCGAGCGCCTGATCGGCCGATTTGGCGAGCTGGAGATCGATGATCGAGGTGTCTCGTGCGTCGATGCGAAGGCGTGTCGCACAATGAGTTACCGATGTAATGTTCTCTTTGCCGCCAACAGCCTTTAGGACTGTTTCGGACATTGCCTGATATTTCATCTCTTTCTCCTAACCTTCCTGCTCTTGATACTTCGAGATAAGGTCTCGGTACCAATACCAGCTCTTTTTGGGGGTGCGCTCCAGATTGTTCTCGAAGTCGATATGGACAAGTCCGTATCGTTTTTCGTAGCCGTTGATCCAGCTATACAGATCCATCGTCGACCAGAGGTAGTAACCCTCAACGCGCGCGCCGTCGCGCTTAGCCCTCATCATGTGCTCGATGAACTGGCCCAGAAGCTCGATGCGGTCATCATCGTGGATCATTCCGTCTGTGTCTGGTTGCTCATAGGCGCCATGTCCGTTTTCCGTAATAAAGATGCGGGGCGCGTCATAGCGCTCGTGGACATCCATGATGGTTGAATACATGCAACTTGGGAGTATTTCGCGGCCCCATTTATTGCGGGGAACATTGCTGTCGCGGGCGCTTTCAAACAAGGGCGCAATGCATTTTCCTTCGACCCTTTTGCTCGAACTGCCCTTATTGTTCGCCGAAACGGCAAGCTCTCCACCGTGCCAGTCGGTTACATACTCTCGGCAATACACGTTGAGTCCAATAAAATCGACTTTACCGTCTCTGAATTCTTTTACGTCATTTGGGGATCGATAGAGCGAGACGCCAAGTTTTTCAAGGATTTCGTCCATTTCTGGCGGCAGTTGACCCTGAAGCGCTGGTGCCAGAATCATGCGATTGGCGAAAAAGTCTGCGTATCGAAATACGTCATCAGGGTGCTCGGTTGCCGGGTCGAGTTCGACAACGCCGCCATCGTGGACGGCGCCGATGATGCCGTCGTAGCCCATTTGACGATATGCTCGGACTGCGAGTGCGCTTGCGCGCATCAGGTTGTACTGAAACTGCATGTACGACTGAACATCGAGCGATCGATTGGGGGGATAGTTGCCCAACATGTTTACGCAGTAGCTGTAGAAATGCGGCTCGTTAACGGTAGCCCAGATTTTGACGCGGTCTCCAAAGCGCTCAAAGCAAATCTTGGCGTATTTGCAGAACCACTCTGCCATGTCGTTGTTCAGCCATCCGCCTTTGCAAGCAAGCGTGAATGGCAGATCGTAATGGAACAGCGTAACGTTGGGCTCTATGCCATTTTCGAGGCAGCAATCAATGACCCGATTATAAAAATCGATACCCTCTTCATTCACTTCGCCGATACCCGTGGGGATGATTCGACTCCATGAAAGAGAGAAGCGATAGGTGTTTTGTCCGCCTTCTTTCATCATGCGGATATCTTCTTCATAGCGATGGTAGAAGTCGCAAGATACATCACCGTCAACATGGTTGATGTTCTTATTGCTTGTGTGGCTAAAGAAATCCCACTCACCAAGGCCTTTGCCGTCTTCGTTCCAGGCACCCTCGCACTGATAAGACGCCGTGGCGGAACCCCAGAGAAACGGCATGTTGTTCACGTTGCCCATGAATCCCCTTTCCATCACTCAAAACACGGTGGATACGTGTGGCGGAATTATGATTAAGATGACGTCAACTGATTTGAATCATAGGAGAACGACCAAAGCTGTTTGATTCAATAAATGAACCATGATTTCGAGGAGAGCGGAAAGAGGGATCACGTGAATATCAATGACTTCGATGTGCTCAATCGCATTAGCTCCATCATCAACAGCGAGTTTGGGTCAAACGATGCCGCCATCGCCCGATATCTCATCGCTCACATTAGGCGTTCGAGCGAAATCAATGTTGCCGCAATAACCCACGATGCATTCGTGACTCGTTCCGCTGTTCGTCGTTTCTGCAATCGATTGGGCTACCAGTCTCTTAGCGATTTGAAAGAATCATTTACTCAGTCAGTCTTTCCAAGCGACTTAAGCCATCGAGAGGAGGAATTTGGCTACGAGGAGTACAGGGCAGAGCTCGACGTTCGCATGATCGAGATGTTCGCTGAGGTTGAAAGCGGCGTGTCCGATATCGCTATTAAGCATCTTGTCGACGAAATTGATGGCCATAAAAACGTTGAAATCTGGTGCACCAATAATGTGAGCGCCAATCTCGTACGATTTCAGCAGGAAATGTTTTATGCGGGCAAGATAGTTCGCATAGTTGCTGGGGCTAACGTCGCGGAATTGAAAAACATGGGAGACGCTTCGCAGTCATTGATAATTCTCGTATCGGTCTCCGGGCTATTTGCGTCACAGGCGCGTGAGTATCTTGATTGCCGTTCGGGCAGGAAGATTCTAATTACTGCGTTTAGCAACGATGACAAATCGAGGTCTTTTGACCGTGTATATCGTCTTGGTAATGCGGGAAACGGAATTGACCGACTCGGCGTTTATTCGAAATACGCCACGACTTATTTTTTCGACTTGCTATCGTCGTGTTACTTGAGTCGCTACCCCTGCACCAAGGGGGAGCCGCTTTATGGGTCTACTTTGGCCTGGCCCGAGTAGTTGCGGCTTTACAGTTCTCTCGCCTGGGAATGAACGTGGATAATCTGCCACTTTGGCCTTAGAGCCGCGCTAAAAGTGGGAGATAATCCACGCTCGATCGTGGCGTGGAAGCCCCGATCTCGACCTATATATAGGTGCAAATAAGCTGGTATCGAAGTTCGATACTGAAGGTGTACTCCACTACAGCAAAGTGTTACCTTGGGAAACGTCACCTCAGTATCCAAAACCACTGTCCTTCATATCCAAACTCAATAAAACCGCAGGTCACGGCTATATAGATACGCCCGGCACCGTGTATCTAGAGGTTTTCGTTGACAGCCCCCAAGGTGGCATCGTATTATCTTCTTCGTTCGCGGGGGCGGCGGTCCAAAAGACCAAAGGACCTGCGGATACTTGAACGATTGGGAGTTTGCCCGAGTGGTTAATGGGGACGGGCTGTAAACCCGTTGGCTCTGCCTACATAGGTTCGAATCCTATAGCTCCCACCCGTCAAGTGCCTGTATAGCTCAGTCGGTAGAGCACTTCGTTGGTAACGAAGAGGTCACCAGTTCAAGTCTGGTTGCAGGCTCCATCCGGCGGTGTAGCTCAGTTGGTTAGAGCACACGGTTCATACCCGTGGCGTCACTGGTTCGAATCCAGTCACCGCTACCATAGGTAACACGGTGGCTTCTCAATAGTATGTTGAGAGGCCACTATGGTATAAAGGCAAAGTCCCGTCCGGGGACGACCTGTTAAGAGGAGGGCTTTATGGCCAAAGAGAAGTTTGAGCGCACTAAGCCGCATGTTAACATCGGCACCATTGGTCACGTCGACCACGGCAAGACCACGCTGACCGCTGCCATCACCAAGGTTCTCTCCGAGACCGAGGGCTGCAAGGCTGACTTCACTGCGTTCGAGAACATCGACAAGGCTCCCGAGGAGCGCGAGCGCGGCATTACGATTTCCGTCTCCCACGTTGAGTACGAGACCGCTGCCCGTCACTACGCTCACGTTGACTGCCCGGGCCACGCTGACTACGTCAAGAACATGATCTCCGGCGCTGCTCAGATGGACGGCGCTATCCTGGTCATCGCTGCTACCGACGGCCCCATGGCTCAGACCCGCGAGCACATCCTGCTCGCCCGTCAGGTCGGCGTTCCCTACATCGTCGTCTTCCTGAACAAGTGCGACATGGTCGACGATGACGAGCTCATCGACCTCGTCGAGATGGAGACCCGTGAGCTCCTCTCCGAGTACGATTTCCCCGGCGACGACATCCCCGTCATCCGTGGCTCCGCTCTGGGCGCTCTCGAGGGCGACGCCAAGTGGATGGACGCCATTCGCGAGCTCATGAAGGCCGTCGACGAGTACATCCCGACGCCTGCTCGTAACAACGACCTCCCGTTCCTGATGGCCGTTGAGGACGTTATGACCATCTCCGGCCGTGGTACCGTTGCTACTGGCCGTGTCGAGCGCGGTGAGCTCAAGCTCAACGAGCCCGTCGAGATCGTCGGCATCAAGGATACCCAGAACACCGTCGTTACCGGTATCGAGATGTTCCGTAAGTCCATGGACTTCTGCGAGGCTGGCGACAACGTCGGTCTGCTGCTCCGCGGCATCAAGCGTGAGGACATCGAGCGCGGCCAGGTTCTCTGCAAGCCCGGTTCGGTTACCCCGCACACCAAGTTCACCGGCGAGATCTACGTTCTGACCAAGGAGGAGGGCGGCCGTCACACCCCGTTCTTCGATGGTTATCGTCCTCAGTTCTACTTCCGTACCACCGACGTTACCGGTACGGTCAAGCTCCCCGAGGGCACCGAGATGGCTATGCCTGGTGACCACATCACCATCGAGGGCGACCTCATCCACCCGATCGCCATGGAGGAGGGCCTGCGCTTCGCTATCCGCGAGGGTGGCCACACCGTCGGTTCGGGCATCGTCTCCACGATCATTGAGTAAATTAGCTCTTTGATATAGCTGACTTAGAGAACCCGGCACTTATATGGGTGCCGGGTTCTTTTCTGCAATGGATATTGAGCCGTTGCTGGTGTCGAGAGGATCGATAATGGTCCTGGATGCACCGTCGATTAGCTCTCGATGGCTTCATTAATGTGTTCCAAATATGAATGGATCCACCGAGAACCAATTGACTCGAGGTTTTCATTGACAGCACTTACGTGGAGCTGATAAAGTAACAACTCGTGCCCGTACGGGGCGGAAATGAAAGGTTCAGGATACATGCGTACTCTAGTTACTCTTGCGTGCACTGAGTGCAAGCGCCGCAACTATACGACCACCAAGAACAAGTCGACCATGCCTGATCGTATGGAGATCAAGAAGTATTGCCCCTGGTGCCGTCACCACACGCTGCACAAAGAGACTCGCTAGTCTCTAGTCACATACGCCAGTAGTTCAATTGGTAGAGCATCGGTCTCCAAAACCGAGTGTTGAGGGTTCGAGTCCTTCCTGGCGTGCCAGTCATTATTCCGTAAGCTCCCACTTGGGGGCTTACGGTTTACTCATGTATAAGCGCATTGCGCGGAGGTAACCCAAATGGCCAACAAGAAGAACAAGAAGAAGGCTCAGCAGCCGGCACCTGCCAACAAAGCTGCCGCCAACTCCAAGGTTGAGGCCAAGAAGGCCGTTGCCAAGAAGAACGAGAAGGCTGCGAAGTCCAAGAAGAACGAGAAGCCTGGTTTCTTCGCCCGCACCAAGAAGTATTTCGCTTCGGTCAAGTCCGAGATGAAGCGTGTCACGTGGCCCGATAAGAAGGAGCTCGTGAACTACTCGGTTGTTGTTTGCGCTTCTCTGATCGTCGTCGGCGTCGTCATCGCTCTGCTCGATGCTGGCTTTGGCGAGGCTCTTGCTCTGTTCTCTGGATTGAGGGGCTAAACCATGTCTAAGCGTTGGTACGTCGTTCACACTTACTCTGGATACGAGAACCGCGTTAAGTCCGATCTCGAGCATCGCATCGAGACTATGGGCATGCAGGACCGTATCTTTGATATCGAGATTCCTATGGAGCGCGTCACCGAGATTAAAGAGGGTGGCAAGCGTGAGACCAAGGATTCCAAGATCTTCCCGGGTTATGTCCTGGTCCGCATGGAGATGGATGACGATGCTTGGACGTGTGTTCGTAACACGCCTGGCGTCACCGGTTTCCTAGGCGGCAACGGCAAGCCCGCTCCGCTTTCCCGCGACGAGTACAACAAGATGACTCGTCGTCCCGGTAAGGGCGATTCGCCCAAGCGCACCTCGGTTGATATTGAGGTCGGTACGTCCGTCCGCGTCACCGATGGCCCGCTTACCGACTTTGATGGCAAGGTCTCCGAGGTTAACACCGAGGCTGGCAAGCTCAAGGTCACGCTGATGATCTTTGGCCGCGAGACGCCGGTCGAGCTCGACTTTAACCAGGTCGCTGTCATCGCTTAAGTTTTCGTCCGTTCGCGCGAGCGTGCTTCTTCTGTGACTGCTCATCTCAGGAGTGCTTCTAACACGTGCGTGCTTACGATATAGCAAGTACTTCACACTCGTGATTCGAAAGGAATGACCATGGCTGAGAAGAAGGTTGCCAACGTCATTAAGCTCCAGATTCCTGCTGGTGCAGCAAACCCCGCTCCTCCCGTCGGCCCCGCCCTGGGCGCTGCTGGCGTGAACATCATGCAGTTCTGCCAGGCCTTTAACGCCGAGACGCAGGACAAGAAGGGTGACATCATCCCCGTTGAGATCTCTGTCTACGAGGACAAGTCCTTCTCCTTCATCACCAAGACCCCGCCGGCGGCTCACCTTATCAAGAAGGAGCTGAACCTCAAGTCTGGTTCCGCTAAGCCCCAGGCTGACAAGGTTGGTCAGCTCTCCCAGGAGCAGCTCACCAAGATCGCCGAGATCAAGATGCCGGACCTCAATGCCAACGACATTGACGCCGCCAAGAAGATCATCGCCGGTACCGCCCGTTCCATGGGCGTCACCATCGCTGAGTAGCGATTTCTTATGGTAACGGCGGGTGCTCCGACCGGGGCGCCCGTTAAATGTGTGCAATAGGGCACACGATACGATGTGGGAGGGCTCACGCCCGTTTAACCACAGGAGGTAATGCACATGGCTAAGCATGGTAAGAGCTATAACGCCGCTGCCGAGAAGATCGACCGCGCCACGCTCTACACCCCCCTTCAGGCTGCCAAGCTCATCAAGGAGCTCGACACCGCCAAGTTCGACGAGACCGTCGAGGCTCACTTCCGTCTGGGCATCGATACTCGTAAGGCTGACCAGAACATCCGTGGTTCCATCTCCCTGCCCCACGGCACCGGCAAGACCGTTCGTGTTGCCGTCTTCGCCGAGGGCG
Source organism: Collinsella sp. (assembly GCA_019414515.1). GTDB lineage: Bacteria > Actinomycetota > Coriobacteriia > Coriobacteriales > Coriobacteriaceae > Collinsella. The sequence continues at coordinate 91,016 of DXLX01000036.1, read as the reverse complement.
AGAAGGCCCGTGAGGCTGAGGCTGCCGGCGCCGACATCATCGGTTCCGACGAGCTCGTCGCCCAGATTCAGAAGGGCGAGATCAACTTCGACGCCGCTATCGCTACGCCGAACATGATGGCCAAGGTTGGCCGCATCGGTAAGATCCTTGGTCCCCGTGGCCTCATGCCGAACCCCAAGCTCGGCACCGTGACCATGGACGTCGCCAAGATGGTCTCCGAGCTCAAGGCTGGCCGCGTTGAGTACCGCGCCGACCGCTACGGCATCTGCCACGTGCCCCTGGGCAAGAAGTCCTTCTCTGAGCAGCAGCTCGTCGAGAACTACGCTGCCCTGTACACCGAGATTCTGCGCGTCAAGCCCTCTTCTGCTAAGGGCAAGTACGTCAAGTCCATCTCCGTGTCTTCCACCATGGGCCCTGGCGTCAAGGTCGATCCCGCTGTCCAGCGTGACTTCCTGGCTGAGTAACTGCTAGTTACTGCCTGAGTACAGCAAGCATTGCTAAAGAAACCCGGTTCTGCCTTGTGCAGGACCGGGTTTCTTGCTATCGCGTCAAAAGCACCATAAAGGGGACAGTGTCCCCTTTATGGTGGTTACCAGGGTGTTCTGGCTGTTGAAGACTCGATGGCTTCGTGGCGTTTGAGCTCGCGGCGCATGGTTTGTGAGTTGAGCCAAGCTGCTTGCCAGCCGCGGATGGGGTAGTGCGTCTGGTCGAGCTCAAACTGCGTATAGCCGCAGGCGTTGATGATCGTCGTTCCACACACATGCTGACGCTCGCGCTGAAAATCGCAACCGTAGCTTTGGTGCACATGCCCGTGCACCATGTAGTCGGGATTCCAGGATTCGAGTGCTGTGTTAAAACACTCGAATCCTCGATGCGGCAGATCGTCCAGATCACCCATACCGGCGGCGGGTGCATGGGTAAGCAGAATGTCGCACCCGCCGACCATCCTAACCTTACGCGACAGCTTACGCATGCGCTTGGACATCTCGCGTTCGGTGTACATGTTGGCGCCGTCGCGATAACGCATGGACCCGCCAAGGCCCGCAATGCGAATCCCTCGGTACGTGTACACGCTGTCCTCTACGCAGATACATCCACCCGGTGCATGACGTGCGTAGCGGTCATCGTGATTGCCGCGCACGTAGATGAGCGGTTTGTTGATGACCGTGACCAAAAACTCAAGATAGTCCGGGTCCAGATCGCCGGCGGACAAAATCAGGTCGACGCCCTCAAAGCGTTCCTTGCGAAAGCACTCCCAAAGGCATCGTTCTTCGGTATCGGCTATGGCAAGGATTTTCATAGGGCAGGGACTTTCGGCTCATCGTCGAGCTGCGGAATGGTGCCTACCACGTTATCCGCCAGCCAATTCATCTCGACAATCTGCGTGCTCGGCAGCGGAGGGAAGCCTTCGATCTGTACCACGCCGTTCTGACTGTGGAGCTCGCCGCCAAAGGGGTTGATGGATCCCTCGACAATGCCGTTGCGGAGCAACTGCACGAGTTTGCGCGTCTGGTAGGGTAGGCCCGGAGCGTAACGGATGTCGATAACGCCGGAGCTCATGCCGTACCAGTAGTTGACGGCGCGCACTTGGTTGTCATCGCTGGTCTCGTCCCACGTGCCGTGCAGAAGGCTGCGAACGATGAGCTCGTAGTAACGGCCCCAGTTCCATACCGGCATGGCGATGCCGGTAACCTTGCCATCGACCAGGCGGTGGAGTCCGTAGGCCGTAGGGTCTTCGAGCGACTTTGACATGTCAGCGCCGGTCATGACGCTCACGCCTTCGCGGCACATGGCCTCGGCGAGACCGCCGGCGGGCACATCGCCCCAGGTGAGGATAATTTGCGCGCGGGGGTCGAGCAGCGAGGCACCGATGGCAAAGGCATTGATCTCGCTGAGCGCGCCGGATGCGAAGACCGACGCGTGGTAGCCGATGCGATGGTTGTCCGCCATGCTGGCGGCAAGGGCGCCCAGGAGGAACTTGGCCTCGTACATCTTGCCAAAGTACGAACGGACGCTTTGGTGGGGAAGGCCGATAGAGCAGTTAAGGAACCGAACCTGGGGATACTCAACGGCAGCTCTGAGCGTGTATTCCATCAGGCGGTGCGAGGTCGAGAAGATGACGTTGTCTCCATGTTTGACAGCCGTTTCCACGGCGGCGTAGAACACGTCCGGATCGTGACAGTCTTCGAACGCCTCGGTGCGCACGATACCGTCAAAGTGCTCATCGAGATACTGACGTCCTTGGTCGTGCAGACTGTCCCAGCTCGACGCCGCACAGGGGAACTCATGGATAAAGGCGATACGCAGGGGGTTGGCCGCCGAATAGACAGTCTTGCCCATAAAGAAGTTGAGCACGCCGGAGGTGGACTTGGCGGGCGACTCCTCCTCATCGACGCTCGGCGCTTCGACAAGATCGACCTTGTCCTCGTCGTTTTTGCCGGCAATGACCAGCTCGCGCCAAATCTTGCACAGGCGGTTTACGACGATATCCGTCGGCGTATCCAGCAGGCGGTCCTGGTTGTACACATTGAGGTAGACGAGCATGGCGTCGGCGGGCGTAATGTCCAGGTGGTCGCCGCCTGCGCGAAGGTAGGCGCGCTTAAAGAGCAGGAAGGTGTGGCGCAGGTAGTCGACCTTTTTCTGCGGCCATTTTTCGATAAGGTTCCGACCGAGCATCTTGGCGAGCGTCTCGTAGCTTCCCTCACGCGAGAACTCGATTTCGTATAGGGGGCAGACGCGCCAAAACGCGCAGAATTCACCGTACAGGCGGCTTTCGACGGAATCCCATGTGCCGGGGTAGAGACGGGTGACCCTGGCCGAAACCGTTGGAGCGTCCAGGAATTTGAGGACACTGACGCGTTTGTTGCCTTCCTGGACATAGAACCGATGCATGAACTCGGTGACGATGATGGGATCGCGATAGCCCTCGGTTACCTGGATGTCGTAGAGGTTGGACCACTTGCGGGCGAACTCAGTGTTAAACGGCAGCAGGGGCATAAAGTTGCATGAAAAGGCGGACTGACGGCCTTTGGTGACTGTGCCGACGACCATTTCGAGCGGAATATCCCTTAGGCCGACATTCTCTCGCTGACCTAAGGGGAGCTGGGCAACGAGGCTGTCGAGGTCCGTAAGGTACGGGTGCTCGCTTTGGCTGATGGCGCGACGGCGTCCCTGCTCGCCGCGCTTGCGTGCTTGACGATAGGCCTCTTCCATGATGTTGCTCCCTTAGTCGTTTAAACAACTATATGAACCATGGTACCACGAATGAAAACCACCACAAAGGTGCCTGTCCCTTTTTGGCGGGTTAGGCGATGATGGGGGCGATGGCACGGATGCAGGCGTCGGCTGCCGTGAAAGTAGTGCTGTCGTCGCTGACGATAAAGATGATCTTTCCTTTGATGCCAAAGTCGCCGATTTCGCTAAAGAGTACGTAGGGCTCCTTGTCAAAGCCCGAGATGGGAAGCACGGCGGCCTTGGTGGCGCTGGTCAGCTCGTCTGCCAGCACGTCAAGGGAAGCCCACTTGGACGTGTCCTTTACGGCAACGGGCACGGCCACGCGCCCAAAGGGCATCAAATGCACGAGTGTGTTCTTGGAAATGTTGGAGTTGGGCACAATGATGGTCTGTCCACAGGCATCCTCAATCGTTGTATGGCGCCAAGTGATGTCTTGGACCACGCCGGATACGCCGCCGACCTCGATATTGTCGCCGGGCTTGATGATGCCCATAAAGGTCACCTGCATGCCGCCGATAAGGTTTGACAGCGTGTCCTGAAAGCCGAGCGAGATAGCGATGCCGCCGACGCCAAGAGCGGCGACGAGCGCGTTTGCGTTAATGCCAAAGCAGTTGTCGAGGATAAAGCTGCCGCCGATCATCCAGATGACGGCGCGCGCGATGTTGATGAAGATACTCGATGCCGGAAGCGGGTTATCGTCTCGGTTAAGCAGATGGTTCAGGGTCTTGGATACGACCTTGGCGGCGACGGCGGTGCCTATCGCCAAGATGACGGCCCAGATGATGTTGTGGACCCACCGTTGCTCAAAGAAATGAAGAATCGGCTCAAACAATTCCATGTAGGGAAAACCTCCTAATGATCGTCCAACCATGATACCCACCAAGAAGCCCGTCCGATCACATCGGACGGGCTTCTGTGCTCGATATAAGGTTTACGCGGCGGGGCTGTAAGGCCCGGCGGTGTAGCTTAGCGTCGACGCTTCCAGATAATGCCGAGCATGATGACGATGATGCCGCCGATAAGGCACGCGCCAACTACTGCCAGCGTGCGGTCTCCCGTTGCGGCAAGCTTACCGGTCGTCTTCTTGGTGATGACCTTCGTGGTCGCCGTGTCCGTCTTAGACGAGGGCTTAGGCGTCGGGGCCGGTGAGGGCGTGGGGTCCACGGCTGCGGAGCCGAAGCCGATGGTGCCGGCGAGCCCGGCCATCTTGCTCTCCCAGCCGTTCTGCCCGATCAGCGCCCTTAGCGCTGACTCGCAGGTACCCCACTCGGTGTGCTTGGTGGCGTTTGCGAAGGTGGGGAAGTCGGTCGTGTTGGTAATGATGTAGTTGTTGGTGGCGACGGTATAGGTCTTGGTGGGATCGAACGTGCTGCCGTCTTTGGTGAGTGTGGCACTCACAATGCGCTTGCCTTCGGGCTGCGTCCAATCAATCGTCACGTTGATGCCGCCAAAGGAGAGAACGCTGCCAGAGTCATCGCGCCACTTGTACTTGTTTTGCGCCTCCTGCTCGGTGTGACCGGCCGCCACATAAGCCTGCTGAAGCTCGTAGCTGTCGTTGCAATCGTCGCTGATTTGTAGCGAGTGCTCGAGCGCTGCGAGGAAGTCCGCGCCCGTCAGGGCAAGATAGGAGCCGCAAATCACGTGGCCGATGGTCTGGGCCTTGGTGGTGTCGCCCTCCTTGCTGGGGCGGAAATCGGTGGTGCGCACCATTTCCCAACCATGCGTGCCTGCGGCGTCCTCGCCGTAGAAATAGTTGGTGGTGGATGTGCCGAGCACCTTGTTCGATTCGTTTTCAAAGTCCTCGTCGAGCGGCTTGATCTTGTTGCGGACGGCTTCAAGGCGGCTTTGGTAGTCGGAGCCCTTGTCGGGGTCTGCCAAAAGGTCGTTGACGTTCTTGGCGGTGTAGAGCTTCTCGTCGCTACCGTCTGCAGGGACCGTGACCGTGTCATCGTCGGTCGTCTCGGTGTCATTCGTGTTGTACTTGTACGGAATGGAAAGCAGCCCCACCTCGGCAAAGGCGCTGCCTGCCTCGACAACGTGGATCGTCTTGCCGTCGGCTCCCGTCACCTTCTCGTTAAGGTTGATGTGCTCGTGGCCTGCGATAAGGGCATCGACGCCACGGAGTCGCGTGGCAAAGGTCTTGGCGTCGAGCGTGTGCGCGATACACACAACAACATCGCAGCCCTCCTTGCGCAGCTGCTCTGCCTCGGTATTGATGGCGTTCGCGGCACTCGAGAAGCTGGTGCCCGCGACCAGGTCCGCGCGCAGCGAGGAACCTAGCGACTCATCCATGGCACCCACGACGCCGACCTTGATTTTGTAGTCGAATGTGGAGTGATCCTCGGTATCCTCCCAGGTGCGATCGAGCGTCTTCGTGATGCTCGAGCTCCATACGCCGCTCGTGGACTTCGCGTTCGCGCAGAGCATGGCGAAGGGCGTGCCGGTGGTGCTGTAGCCGGTCATGGTGCGGAGTTTGTCTGCGCCGTAGCTCCAGTCGTGGTTGCCCGGCGTGGTCGCGTCGTAGCCGTCTACATAGAAGGTGTCCATGAGCTCGGCGATGCTCTTGCCCTCGCTCATGGTGGCGAAGGACTGCCCGTGGAAGGTGTCGCCCGCATCGAGCAAAAGATCGGGGGCGCTGTTTTGGGCGCTATAGAGAACCGCCAGCCCATCAAAGCCCACAGTGCCGGTGCCCTTGCTTGCGTTGTAGCTGTACTTGTAGCTGCCGTGGATGTCGTTGGTGTGCATGACGGCCACGGAGCCGTCAATGGCGGCGGGCAGGTTCCCCGCGAAAGCGAGGCTTGGGATGCCTGCGAGCGCGCCGGCAAACAACGCGGCGGCTAACGCAAGGCGGGGGAGTCTTTTCATGGCAGTTTCCTTAGTCCTTAGCCAGAATGTCTGGTTGAATATCGGATTATCGACATAATATGCGAAAACCGCCGCAAGGGCGCCTGTCCCTTAGCGGCGGTTTTGACGTTTGCGCAGATAAAACCTGCCAAAATAAACCTGTTCCTTTTTGGCAGGTTTTAGCTCAGCAGCATGCGGTCGTTGGCGAGCTCGCCGCCCGAGACCTCCTCGAACTTCTGCAGCAGGTCGGCTACGGTGAGCGACTTCTTCTCATCGCCCGCCACGTCGTAGATCACGTGGCCTTCGTGCATCATGATCAGACGGTTGCCCAGACGGATAGCGTCGTTCATGTTATGCGTGACCATGAGCGTGGTGAGGTGGTTCTCGTCGACGATCTCCTCGGTCAGATTGAGCACCTTAGAGGCCGTCTTGGGGTCGAGGGCCGCGGTGTGCTCGTCGAGCAGCAGCAGGCGTGGCTTGGTGAGCGTGGCCATGAGCAGGGTGAGTGCCTGGCGCTGGCCGCCCGAGAGCAGGCCGACCTTGGCGTTGAGACGCGTGTCCAGACCAAGGTCCAGGCGCTTGAGCAGCTCAACGTACTCATCTTTCTCGGCCTTGGTGACGCCCCACGAAAGGCCGCGACGCTGGCCGCGACGCTTGGCGAGGGCCAGGTTCTCGGCGATTTGCATGTCGGCAGCGGTACCGCGCATGGGGTCCTGAAACACGCGGCCCAGGTACTTGGCGCGCTGCGGCTCGCTCAGGCGCGAGATGTCGGTGCCGTCGAGCTCAATAACGCCCGAATCGAGCGGGTACACGCCGGCGATCATGTTGAGCAGCGTGGACTTGCCGGCGCCATTGCCGCCGATCACGGTTACAAAGTCGCCGTCATTCAGGGTGAGGTCGACGCCGGTGAGCGCGCGCTTCTCGGTGACGGTGCCCTTGTTAAAGGTCTTCTTGACGTGCGAGAGCTTAAGCATCTGCCTCATCCCCCTTCGTGTAGGAGCTGCGGAGCTTATAGCGCTCCCAAACCACGGGCACGCACAGGGCCACGGCGACGATCACGGCGGAGAGCAACTTCATGTCGTTGGCGTCCATGCCCAACTGCAGCACGATGGCGCGGATAAGGAAGTACACCACGGAGCCAAAGACGGCGGAGGCAAGACGGACGCTAAACTGCGTGAGGCCGCCGGGCAGCAGACGGCCGAGCACCTCACCGATAACAATGGCGGCAAGACCGATAACGATGGCACCGGTGCCCATACCAATGTCGGCATACTTCTGGCTCTGGCAGATAAGCGCGCCCGAAAGGCCGATGAGGGCGTTGGAGAGCACGAGGGCGATCATCTTGGTGGAGTTGGTGTTGACGCCCAGAGCGCGGATCATGTACTCGTTGTTGCCGGTGGCGCGCAGCGCCGAGCCGATCTCGGTGCCAAAGAACCAATACAGGATGGCAACGATAGCCACGGCGAGCAGGATGCCCAAGATGATGGCAACGGTGGACTGCGGCAGACCGGTCATATTGCTGACGGCCGAGAACACGGTGCCCTTGGCAAGAATTGGCGTATTGGACTTGCCCATGATGCGCAGGTTGATGGACCACAGGCTGATCTGGGTGAGGATTCCGGCGAGGATCGCGGGAATCTCGAAGACGGTGGTCAAAATGCCCGTGACGGCACCCGCGATGGCGCCGGCGCACATACCGGCCAGCACGGCGAGCAGCGGGTCGACGTTGTTATTGACGATGAGCACAGCGCAGACGCAGCCGCCGAGGGCAAAGCTGCCGTCGCAGGTCATATCGGGAATGTCGAGCAGGCGGAACGTGATAAACACGCCAAGCACCATAATGCCCCAGAGGACGCCCTGCGAAACGGCGCCCTGCAATGCAATGAGCATGCTTCATACCTCCTAGGATAGGGTGGACACGTGATTCACCATAATAGCGGTAACAATGCATAGAAGAGCTGCGGACAGACGTTTTGTTTTACCTGAAACAAGCAGGGCGGACGCCGGTCTACAGCGCCCGCCCCTGTGGCTCAGATATTGAATAACGCAGCTAAAGCGCGAGCACGGGCTCTAGACGCATGCCGCGTATGGCATTACGCGTCCAGAGCGGAGAGGTCGATGCCCAGAGCCTCGGCCATCTCGTCGTTCTTGACGACGACCAGGTCCTTGCTCGAGAGGTGTTTGATCGGCATGTCTTCGGGCTTGGCCTCGCCTTTCAGGATCTTAACGGCCATCTCGCCCGCGGCGTAGCCCAGGTCCTCGTAATTGATGGAGAGGGTGAACAGGCCGCCGGCCATGCACATACCCTCCTCGCCAGTCACGAAGGGAAGCTTGTTTTCCTTGCAGATCTGGCCGACCTGCGAGGCACCCGCGGCGATGGTGTTGTCGGTGGGGGAGTACAGCGCGTCGACCTTGCCCACGGCAGACTCGACAACGGACTGGATCTCGTTAGAGCTCGAGACGGTGAAGTCAGTGTACTCGAGGCCCAGTTTGTCGAGCTCCTTCTTGGCGGCCTTGATCTGGACGTCGGAGTTGGACTCGGCGGTGCAGTAGAGCAGGCCGACCTTCTTAACGTCGGGCAGGACCTTCTGCATCATCTCGAGCTGCTCGGCGACCGGGGTGAGGTCGGAAGCGCCCGTGACGTTGGTGCCGGGCTTGTCGTTGTCCTGGACCAGGCCGGAAGCGGCGTAGTCGGTGATGGCGCAGCCAACGATGGGGATATCGGCGGTGGCACCGGCGGCAGCCTGCGCGGCGGGCGTAGCGATGGCATAGATCAGGTTGACGCCGTCGCCTACGAACTTGTCGGCAATGGACTTACACGTGGACTGGTCGTTCTGGGCGTTCTTCTGGTCGATCTTGACCTTGAGGCCGCTCTTCTTGATGGCCTTGACGAAGCCGTCGTTGGCGGCATCGAGCGCGGAGTGCTCGGTGAGCTGCAGAACGCCGATGGTGTAGTCGGAACCGGCGGCAGCGGAGCCGGAACCAGAGTTGCCGCCGCATCCGGCGAGCGGAGCGAGCGCGAGCAGGCCAACGGAGACAAGAAGGCTCCTGCGGCTGATGGTGATGTCCTTCATATCATTACCCCCAGTATAAAAATGGCTGGAAACACTGCACTAGGAAAAAGTGCAAGTGGGACTATAGTAACGCCGATGTCCATTTTTACAATAACCTGGCGGGTTTTTTAATACTGAACTGGATGGGCGGTACGGGTAGTCGAATGGGCGGCGGAGGGTCTTATGCGGCGGAGGAGGCGTCGTCCTCGTCCAGGGCGGCGAAGAGCTTCTTGCCGTCGAGCAGGCGCGTGCTGACGTTTCTCATACGGGCGATCTCGACGGTGCGCAGCGTATCGTCGGTGCCTCGGGCGTCGTAGACCGTTCCCAGCAGATATGAGATGCCATCGCGCTGCCTGATGGCAAAGGGACGGAGTGTCATCCGTGCTGCTTCGGTTTCGCCGCGTGTCGTGACGCTCGAAATATCAAAACTCACCGTGGTTCCGTGGTCGATGGCCTGCTCGACGAGCTCGCACGTGTCGATGCGCTTGATGGGCGCGCGCGTTGCCTTGGTAGCCTTGCTGCCTGCGCTTGGAGCGGGTTCGGGTGTATCGAGGTAGCCGCGAACGTCGGCACTCGCCATGGCAACTAAATGCTGCGCCATGCTCTTGCGGATAGCGATAGGCGTGGAGCGGTTGCGCATGACCATGCCGTGAAGCCGGATGATCTCCTCGTCGGTGAGTGGACGGGTCAAGAGCCGATACCCCACGCCGCGCTTGTATTCAATCTCGTATCCGGCATGGCGAAGCGCGGAGATGGCGGTGTAGATGCTGCGCCGCGCCGCCGAGATGGGCATGCGGGCGGGGTCGTCGGGATGGGCGAGGCGCCGGATCAACTCATCGGAAAGCACGGCCTTGTCCTCGCCGGTGTTTTCGCTTAATAGTTGCAGGATGCGAACGGCGCGATAGGCTGCCATCGAGGCGGCGCCTCTAGTCGTGGTGTCGTAGGTTTCAACAGCGGCTTCGTTCATGGTGCCCACGTCCTTTCCGTTTTGGGTGGCGACGGTATGGAGCCTAGGACGTGGGGCTTTCCCAGGGGTGCAGGGCGCTCTGGGCGGTCGGTAGTCGTCGGCAAACGGCGGGTCGAGTTTTCAACAGCCCTGCTCAACTGACCAAAAACTTGCCAAAAGCTTGACGGATGCTGTTGAAAAAAGCGCCTCTCGACCGATGTCGAGAAGCGCTTATGCGATGAGCGTTGGCGTGTGGCGACGCGAGCTAGCGTCCGACGATTAGAAGTCGGCGTTGCCCACGGTGCGCGGGTGCGGCAGGACGTCGCGGATGTTGCCCACGCCGGTCAGATACATGACCAAGCGCTCGAAGCCCAGACCGTAGCCGGCGTGCTTGCAGGAACCGTAGCGGCGCAGGTCAAGGTAGTACTTGTACTGCTCGGGATTCATGCCCAGGTCCTTGATGCGGGCCTCGAGCAGATCCAGGCGCTCCTCGCGCTGGGAGCCACCGATGATCTCGCCGATACCGGGAACCAGGCAGTCGGCGGCGGCGACGGTCTTGCCGTCCTCGTTCATGCGCATGTAGAAGGCCTTGATCTCGGCCGGGTAGTCGGTTACGAAGGTCGGGCGCTTAAAGTGCTCCTCGGTCAGGAAGCGCTCGTGCTCGGTCTGCAGGTCGATGCCCCAGCTCACGGGGTAGTCAAACTTGTGACCGGCGGCGACGGCCTGCTCCAGGATCTCGACGGCCTCGGTGTAGGTAACGCGGGCGAAGTCGGAGTTGGCGACATGGTCTAGGCGTTCGAGCAGACCCTTGTCCACAAACTTGTTGAGCATATTGAGCTCGTCGGGGCAGGTGGCCATGACGTCCTTGAGGACATACTTGAGCATGGCCTCAGCGTTATCCATGTAGTCGTTAAGGTCGGCAAAGGCCATCTCGGGCTCGATCATCCAAAACTCGGCGGCGTGGCGCGTGGTGTTGGAGTTTTCGGCGCGGAAGGTGGGGCCAAAGGTGTACACGTCGCCAAAGGCCATGGCAAAGTTCTCGGCATTGAGCTGGCCGGACACGGTGAGGCTTGCATGCTTGCCAAAGAAGTCCTGGCTCCAGTCGACCTCGCCGGACTCGGTGAGGGGCGGATTTTTGGGGTCGAGCGTGGTCACGCGGAACATCTCGCCGGCGCCCTCGCAGTCACTCGTGGTGATGATGGGGGTGTTGACGTAGACAAAGCCCTGCTCCTGGAAGAAGCGGTGGATGGCGGCAGCCGCGACAGAGCGGATGCGGAACACGGCGCGGAACAGGTTGGTGCGCGGGCGCAGGTGCTGCTGGGTGCGCAGGAACTCGACGGTTGCGCGCTTCTTCTGCAGCGGGTAATCCGGGGCGCTCGTGCCCTCGACCTCGATGGAGGTGGCAGAAAGCTCGAAAGGCTGGGGCGCATCGGGGGTCAGCTTGACGGTGCCGGTGCAAATGAGTGCGGCCGAGACGTTTTGATGGGCGATCTCGTCGTAGTTGTCGAGTGCCTCGCGGTTCATGACGACCTGCAGGTCGCGGAAGCAGCTGCCGTCGTTGAGCGTAACAAAGCCAAAGTTCTTCATGTCGCGGACGGACTTGACCCAGCCGGCGACGGTGACGGTTTGGCCGCCGAGCGACTCGGCATCGGCATAGAGCTGCGCGATTTTGGTGCGGTTCACGTATCCTCCCATAACGGTTGAATGATAGTTATCCATACAGTTCGTTATTCTAGCAGCTCGTCTCATTTGGGCTATACAGATAAGGCATTGGCGGGATGGTTTTTCAAACGAAAAGCGCCCGCGGCCAAATGGTCGCGGGCGCTTGACGAGGTGCCTTTTGGCTGTGTGGCGCGGGGCCTGGCTACTTGGTCTTGGCTACCAGCAGCGGGTCGCCAAGCTTGACGAGCGGGTTGCCGCCGATAAGCGTTCCAGACTCGCCGACATGGTCGATGCTCTTAAGACGATCGAGCTCGGAGACGATGACGGTCACGATGTCCTCGTGACCAGCGGCCTTAATGGCCTCGCGGTCGAAGCTGATGAGCGGCTGGCCTGCCTTGACCACATCGCCCATCTCGACAAAGCGGGCAAAACCCTTGCCGTTCATTTCCACGGTGCCCAGGCCGACATGGATGAACACGCGCAGGCCGTCCTCGGTAATCATGCCGATGGAGTGGTTGGTGACAGTGGTGGCACCGATGCGGCCGTTGGCGGGCGCATAGATGGTGCCGGTAATGGGCTCGATGCCATAGCCCTGGCCAAGCATGCCCGAGGCGATCGTCTCGTCGGGAACCTCGTCCAGGTTGACGAGCACGCCGTTGACGGGGGCATAGATGACGCCTTCGCGGGTAGCGAAGCTTGCTGCGGGCGGAACGGACGCCTCGCCGGTCGAGGTGAAGGTGGACTTAAGCGAATCGAGCAGACCCATAGTTGCCTCCAACTTAAATAGGCGCATATCGCGCGTTTGGTTTGCCGGAAACGTTTCACATGTGTTTCGCGGCTTGGTCAACGCCCCTATTCTACGCTGCTCAACGATACCTCTGAACTGGGATTATGTGATATATCAGTTGAAGGGAAACTTATTGCCGGAGAGTTTCTGCGCCACGGGTTCAAGTGGGGTACGCTTGAAGGCGAAAAACAAGGGCGCTTAATTTGCGCGAAGGGAGCACATATGATTGTCGAGAACCATGCGCTGTGGGGCGAGGAGCCGACCGAGGATTATCCGGCGACCTTTACGTATCTGGGTGCCGAGCCGCTGCCCGACAAGCCCAATGGCCGCCGCCCCGCGGTGATCATCTGCGGCGGAGGCGGGTTCACGCATATCGCTCCGCACGAGCAGGACCCGGTGGCGTTTGCATTTTTGGACCGCGGCTACCAGGCCTTTGTGCTCAACTATGTCACGAGTTCTACGGGTGACGTGAGCTTTCCGCACCCCCAGGCAGATCTTGCCAAGATGGTCGCCACGGTGCGCGCCAACGCCGACGAGTGGCATGTCGATCCTAAGCGCGTGTGCGTCGTGGGCTTTTCTGCTGGCGGCATGATTTGCGCCTCGCTGGCAACACAGTGGAAGACCGGCCCCTTTGCGGCACTTGCCGGGGCGCGTCCGGACGACATTCGTCCCGATGCCGTGGTGCTGGGCTATCCATTGCTCGACTTTGCCTATGTGCGCGACATGCAGACGCGCGATCCGCGCATTGACTTGCGCGTGCCCAAGACGGGCGGCAAGACGGGACGCGATTTGCTCAACGACTACCTGTCGATGGTGACGGGCGGCGAGGCAACTGACGAGCATCTGGCCGACATCTGCCCCACCACGCATGTTTCGCGTCAGATGCCACCGACCTTTGTGTGGGGCGTGTCCGACGACAAGACGGCGCCGATCGCGCAGGTCTACCCGTTTGCGCAGCGCATGGCCGAGGAGGGCGTTGCATGCGAGATGCACGTCTTCGACCAGGGTGGTCACGGCCTTTCGCTCGGCAACGCCAACACCGCGGTCGACAACGAGGACAAGCAGGTGGCAGTCCGTCCCTGGATCCGCCTGGCCTTCCGCTTTCTGGAGCGCCATCTGTAAGAGGACGGGCATCCCAGCCCTTCAATAACTTGCGGTGAAATAGCTCCGATCTGGGGCATCAACCAGCCCATCCAGGAACTATTCCACCGCAACTTTGTTTTTGATGTCCCGTCTGGAAACTGCATCCCAGTTTTGCCTTTCAAGGTGGGACGCAGTTTCCCATAGGGCCTCGACTGGGAAAGCGCGTCCCGTTTCGAGCGGGGATTCTGGGATGCATTTTCCGTAAGAGGCCTGTTAGGGAAACCATATCCCGTTTCGAGCCAGAATTCTGGGATGTAGTTTCCCCGAGAGGCTCATCGGAAACTATGGCCCTGAACTCTCCTGCCTGTCCCCATCGCACCGATCTGTCGATTGAACGTCGTTGTGTGTTCGCGCTATCATGCATGGTTACAATTGGTTAGCCATGGCAAACGGTTAGCCATGGTGAACATAAATACAACGCCCTGTGGGCGCCGGGGGAGGAACACGGACGTGAAGCTCGATACACTCGAGATTGGAAAGGACGCCGTTGTCGCATCGGTGGCATCGGACGATCAGGCACTCCGACAGCATATTTTGGACATGGGTCTAACGCCGGGCACCGAAGTCACCATGATGAAGTACGCCCCCATGGGCGATCCGCTCGAGATCCGCCTGCGTGGCTACGAGTTGACACTGCGCAAGGACGATGCCGCTCGCATCGAGCTCGTGGGTATTCACGACACCGATACGGGTCCGCGCGCTAACGCCGCAATCGGCACGACGGAGCATCCGGCCCTGGGCGAGGGGACGTATTCGCCCCGTGCGGCAAAGACGGCCGTGCCCGAGGGCGCGCCGCTGCACTTTGCCCTCGCCGGCAACCAAAACTGCGGCAAGACCACGTTATTCAACCAGCTGACGGGCTCCAACCAGCACGTCGGTAACTTTCCCGGCGTGACGGTCGACCGCAAAGATGGCACCATCCGCAACCACCCCGAGGCAAGCGTTACCGACCTGCCTGGCATCTATTCGCTGTCGCCGTACACGGGCGAAGAGATCGTGAGCCGTCAATTCATCCTTGACGAAAACCCCGACGCCATCATCGACATCATCGACGCCACCAATATCGAACGCAACCTGTACCTGACGCTACAGCTTATGGAGCTCGACCGCCCCATGGTCATCGCGCTCAACATGATGGACGAGGTGACCTCCAACGGCGGCGCCGTGGACGTCAACCTGCTCGAGAGCCTGTTGGGCGTGCCCGTTGTTCCCATTAGCGCTGCCCGCAACGAGGGTATCGGCGAGTTGGTGGACCACGCCCTGCACGTGGCGCGGTTCCGCGAGCGCCCTGGTCGCCTGGACTTTTGTGCGCCCGACGGCCCGGACGGCGGTGCGCTGCATCGCTGCATCCACGGTATTGCTAACCTGATCGAGGACCATGCCGTGACGGCGCACATCCCGGTGCGCTTTGCGGCGACCAAGCTGGTCGAGGGCGATGAGCTGGTAACCGAGGCGCTTCACCTGGATCGCAATGAGCTCGACGCTATCGAGCACATCATTACCCAGATGGAAGGCGAGGCCGGCACCGACCGCCTATCTGCGCTGGCCGATATGCGTTTTAGCTTTATCGGCGACGTGTGCGGGCGCTGCGTCGTCAAGCCGCACGAGAGCCGCGAGCACGTGCGCTCCGTCAAGATTGACCGCATCCTGACAGGTCGTTACACAGCCATTCCGGCGTTTCTGGTGATCATGGGCCTCGTCTTTTGGCTGACGTTTGGCGTGATCGGCGCGGCGTTGCAGGGACTCATGGAGGACGGTATCGCTGCCATCATCGCCTCGGCCGATGCGGGCCTCAAGGCGTTCGGTACTAACGACGTGGTGCGCTCGCTGGCTGTCGACGGCGTGCTTACGGGTGTGGGCAGCGTGCTGACCTTCCTGCCGATTATCGTCGTGCTCTTTTTGTTCCTCTCCATTCTGGAAGACTCCGGATACATGGCGCGCGTGGCCTTTGTCATGGATAAGGTGTTGCGTCGCTTTGGCTTGTCGGGCCGCAGCTTCGTGCCCATGCTCGTCGGTTTTGGCTGTACCGTGCCGGCTATCATGTCGACCCGTACGCTCCCATCCGAGCACGACCGCAAGATGACGGTCATGCTCACACCGTTTATGAGCTGTTCAGCCAAGTTGCCGGTTTACGGCTTGCTGTGCGGAGCATTCTTCCCGCAGGCGACGGTTCCCGCCATGGTCTCGCTCTATCTGATCGGTATCGTGGTCGGCTGCATCGCGGCTTTGGTGCTCAACCGCACGGCATTTAAGGGCGACCCGGTGCCGTTTATCATGGAGCTTCCCAATTACCGCCTGCCGAGCGTCAAGACGACGGTGATGCTGGCATGGGATAAGGCCAAGGACTTCATCACCAAGGCCTTTACCATTATCTTTGCCGCTACGGTGGTCATCTGGTTCCTTCAGACGTTCGACATCCGCTTTAACGTGGTCGCCGACCAGTCGCAAAGCCTGCTTGCCGGTCTGGGTAGCATCATCGCGCCGGTGTTGGCCCCGCTCGGCTTTGGCGACTGGCGCGCCTCGACGGCGCTCGTCACGGGGCTCATTGCCAAGGAGAGCGTCATCTCGACGCTCACGGTGCTTTTGGGCGCAACGTCGCCCGCGGCGCTGTCGACCATGTTTTCGCCGTTTACCGCCTACGTGTTCTTGGTCTTTACGTTGCTGTACCCGCCTTGTGTGGCGGCAATCGGCGCTGTCAAGAGCGAGTTGGGCGCGCGCTATGCCGTGGCCGTATTCGCGTTTCAGGTCGCCGTTGCCTGGATCGTGGCGTTTGTCGTGCATTCGGCGGGCATATTGCTGGGGTTGGCTTAGTTATGAATTGACGGCGCAACCTCTGTGTATCGAATTGTTTTCGGCCCCGCTTCTGTACTGACGGATGCGGGGCCGTTGCTATATAATCGCCTCCGCTCAAAACGATTGGAGACGTTATATATGACTCAGACAAGGCAAGACGGCATCACGCTCAGGCAGTGGCTCCCACTCGTCGGTCTCACCTGCTGTGCGTTCGTGTTCAACACGTCGGAGTTTATGCCCATCGGCCTTTTGACTGATATCGCCGCGTCGTTCTCGCTCACCGAGGCCCAGGCGGGCATCATGATCTCGGTCTATGCCTGGGGCGTCATGCTGCTGTCGTTGCCACTCATGGTGTTCGCTTCGCGTTTCGAGTTCAAGCGGATGCTGCTGGGCGTGCTTGCCGTGTTCTCGCTGGGCCAGTTCCTGTCCGCCTTGGCGCCGACCTATCCCATCTTAGTCTGCGCGCGCCTGGTGGTTGCCTGCGCGCACGCCGTGTTCTGGTCGGTCGCCTCGATCATGGCGTCGCGCCTGGTTGACACACGCCACGGGGCGCTCGCTATCAGCATGATCGCCACGGGCTCGTCCATCGCGCAGATCTTTGGCCTGCCTCTCGGTCGCGCCATTGGCTTGGCCGTGGGCTGGCGCATGACGTTTGCCGTGGTCGGGGGCCTCTCAGCCATCGCGGTCGTCTACCAGGCAGCGGTGTTCCCGGCCATGCCGGCGGGTGAGCGCTTTACCGTCAAACAGCTGCCCGAGCTGCTCAAGAACCCGCTCCTCATCGCGCTCTACGCAGTCACGGTCTTCATGGCGACCGGCTATTACGCAAGCTACAGCTATATCGAGCCCTTCCTGGCGCAGGTCGCGCACGTCGATGCGGGCGCCATTACCATGACGCTGACGGCGTTTGGCTGCTCTGGTTTGCTCGGAAGCTGGCTGTTTGGCCGCCTGTTCGATGGGCATCGCTTCCCGTTCTTGGCTATCACGCTCTCCGGCGTGCCGGTGGCCCTGCTGCTCATGGGGCCGGCCGCATCTTCGCTCGTGACAGTGCTTGCCGTCTGCGCACTGTGGGGTTGCTGCGCCACGGCCTTTAACGTGGCGTTTCAGGCCGAGCTCATCAAGTGCACGTCGGCAGATTCGTCGGCCGTCGCCATGTCGATCTTCTCGGGCCTGTTTAACCTCGGTATCGGCACGGGCACCGCAATCGGCGGCGCCGTGGTTTCGGGTCCCGGTATCGCTTGGATCGGCTTTGTGGGCGGGGCGATTGCCGTCGTGGGCGTTATCCTCGCCATCACGGTGATGTTCCCAGCCATCCGCCGCGCCAAGCCCGTCGCCTAGCCACGTCCCCTCATCAGTTGCGGTGGAATAGTTCCTGTTTAAGGCCTTTGAAGGCCCAAGCAGGAACTATTCCACCGCAACTTATTTTGGGGGAGGGGATACAAGCTGGGCATACAATGGATGTCGTTGTGTTGAGCTTACCGGGAGGTTGCTATGTGGGCATACGAGACGACGTTCTATCAGATCTATCCGCTGGGCTTTTGCGGAGCTCCGCGCGAAAACGCCGCCCCCGTTGCCGAGGATGAGCTCGCCCAGGCCGCCGATGTCGAACCCAACCCCGATGCTCCTATCATGAAGATTGCCCAATGGGCCGACTGCCTGCAAAAACTCGGCGTTGGCGCTGTGCTCATCAACCCGCCGCTCGAGTCCGATAGTCACGGCTACGACACGCGCAGCCTGCGCCATATAGACCGTCGCCTGGGCGGGGATGCCGACTTTGCCGCCGTATGCGACACGCTGCACGCCCATGGCATCCGCGTGGTGCTCGATGCCGTCTTCAACCACGTCGGTCGCGGCTTTTGGGCCTTCCGCGATGTGCAGGAGCGCAAGTGGGATTCGCCGTACAAGGATTGGTTTCACATCAGTTTTGACGGCGACTCCTGCTATGGCGACGGCTTTTGGTACGAGGGCTGGGAGGGTCATTTTGAGCTTGTGAAGCTCAACCTGCAAAATCCCGCTGTGGTCGATTACCTGCTCGAGTCTGTGCGCCGTTGGGCCGACGTCTTTGGCGTCGACGGCCTGCGCCTGGACGTCGCCTACATGCTCGACCGCGACTTTATGCGCCGCCTACACTCCTTTACCCGTGAGCTCAAGCCCGGCTTTGTGCTCATCGGCGAGACGCTCCACGGCGACTACAATCAGATCGTCAACGACGAGATGCTCGACTCGTGCACTAATTACGAGTGCTACAAGGGCCTGTATTCCAGCTTTAACTCGGTCAACATGTTCGAGATCGCCCATTCGCTGCACCGTCAGTTTGGCGGCGACCCTTGGTGCATCTACCGCGGCAAACATCTGCTTTCGTTTGTCGACAACCACGATGTGCCGCGCCTGGCAAGTATCCTCACCGACAAATCCTGCCTGCGTCCCGCCTATGGCATGCTCTTTGGCATGCCGGGCATCCCGTGCGTCTACTATGGCAGCGAGTGGGGAATTGCTGGCGAAAAGGGCGGCCCCGATGGCGACTGGGCGCTGCGACCTGCGCTCAATGAGCCTGCGCCCAACGAGCTGACGGCGTTCATCACGCAGCTTGCGCACCTTCGCTCGGCCGACGACGCGGCTGCCCGTGCTCTCAACTACGGTGCCTATCGCAACGTGGTGATCCAGAACAAGCAGCTGCTGTTCGAGCGCGCCTGCGACGACGCGGCGGTGCTCGTGGCGGTGAATGCCGTGGGTGAGCCTTACACCTTTGGCGCCGGCGAACTCAACGGCTCCTTCGTCGACCTGCTTGCCGACGATGCGCCCACGGTCGAGCTGACGGGTACCCTTGAGCTTGCACCCTACGAGGTGCGCTATCTGTTGAGAGCCTAGCCCATGGCCGTGTCTGACGAGGGCTATCAACATATTGAGCATGGGTTTGAGCCCGTGTTTGACGAGCACTCGCGCGTTTTGGTGCTCGGGTCGTTTCCCTCGGTGCTTTCGCGCGCCAATGCCTTTTATTACGGCAACCCTCAGAATCGCTTTTGGCGTGTGATGGCCACGTGCCTCGGTATGCCTGTGCCGCCCAACGAGGGCGATCCTTTGGCAAGCGGTGAGCCCGCGACGCTCGATGCCTCCATTGCCGCCAAGCGGGCCATGCTGCTGAACGGCGGCGTGGCCCTGTGGGATGCAATCGAGAGCTGCGACATTAAGGGCTCGAGCGACGCGAGCATCCGCAACGTTGTGCCGGCACATATCGAGCGCATTACCGGCGCAGCTCCCATTGAGCAGGTGATATGCAACGGTGGTACAGCTGGCCGGCTCTACAAGCGCTATCTACAAGAGCGCACCGGGCTGCCGGCCATCGTTCTGCCGTCGACAAGTCCCGCCAATGCGGCGTGGCGTCTGGAACGCCTTGTCGAGCGTTGGAGCGGCGCCGCTGATTGGCAGGCTTTTTCGATTTAGCAGTTTGAGTGCTCGGCAAGATGCCTCATAACGGCGTGCCAGATCGGTGTGGGCAGTGCAGGCGTGGCGCGCACCATGCCGTCGGTGTCGACGCCGCCCGTTGCGGCGCCACTGAGCTTCTGCGCGTGTTCGACGGAACACCCCATACGAACGGCGCCCACGAGCTTGTCCATGGCCTCCGAAAACGGTCGCCGCAAGAGTCCCATGCGCGGGGAGCGACGAAGCGCCGCAATGCCGCTGCCAGCGCAGATGGCAACGCCGCCACACCACAATTGGTTATGGCGCTCACATGCCTTGTGCAGGCGAACGGCGGTCTCACGCGCCTGCTCAGTGCCCTGTTGTGCGGCTCGAATCGCGGCGTAGACACGCGTTCCCGTACCGCCAAAGCGCTCAAGCGCCTGCTCGATGGCTGTCAACGTCTTATCGTCAGCCACATCTTCAATGGCCAGCACGATGCCATCGGCAACGCTGCCGGCGTCATTTGCCTTCAAGTCGACCGGGTGGGGGAGTGCGGTGCCGGAAAGCTGTGCATAGGCGGTGATGGCATCCTGCAGGTCCCAGAGCAAAAACTCAAGATCGTCGCTATTGGGAATGCTGATATACGCAATGGTTTGCAGTGTTTTTGGTACATCGCCGCGTGCGGTCGTCTCCATGCTGCCTCCTTTCCGGTTGGTTTCCGTTTAGGTTACACCGTCTGGTGGCGCCCCGCCGCGCTATCCTAGTGCAACCCTTACGAAAGGAACGCCATGCGTCTGCCCATGAATACCTCGCTTGCCACGCTCAAGCCCTCCGGCATCCGTCGGATTAACGCGCTCGCCGCCCAGCATCCGGGGTGCATCGCGCTCGCGCTCGGCGAGCCCGATTTTCCCACGCCCGATGTGATTAGCGCCGAGGTGACCGCCGCACTGGACCGCGGCGACACGCACTATCCGCCCAACAACGGTCGCCCCGCCCTGCGTGATGCTCTGTCCAAATATATGGATGACGCGGGCCTGGCGTTTTCCGCCGATGAGGTCATCCTGACCGACGGCGCGACCGAGGCCCTGTCGGCAACATTCATGGCTATGCTCAACCCCGGCGACGAGGTCATCATCCCCACGCCGGCCTTTGGCCTGTACGAGAGCATCGTCGTGGCCAACCACGCTAAGGCGGTCTTTTTTGATACGGAGCCCGCGCAATTCCAGATCGATGAGGAAGCGCTTCGTGCCTGCGTGACACCGGCGACCAAGGCCATCGTCATCTGCTCGCCCAACAACCCCACGGGCTGCATCCTCAACGCAGCATCGCTCGACGCCGTGGCACACGTGGCGGAGCAGGCGGGCATCTACGTGATCTGCGACGACGTATACAACCGCCTGGTCTACGTGGACGGCTACGAGCGCTTTGCCCAGCGCCACCCGGAGCTTCGTGAGCAGACGGTAGTCATCGAGAGCTTCTCCAAGCCCTGGGCTATGACCGGCTGGCGCCTGGGCTGGCTCGCAGCGGCAACCCCCGTCATCGCCGAGATCGCAAAAGCCCACCAATACCTAGTATCGAGTGCTGTCTCCTTCGAAATGGACGCCGCAGCCCGAGCCCTGACCGTCGACCCAACCCCCATGCTCGAAGTCTATCGAGCCCGCCGCGAGCGCGTACTCGCAGCCTTAGACGCCATGGGCCTCGACGTAGTAGAGCCCGCAGGAGCCTTCTACACTTTCCCGAGCATCAAAAAGTTCGGCCTAACCAGCGAAGACTTCTGCATCAAAGCCATCAAAGAGGCCAACGTAGCCCTAGTCCCGGGCGACTGTTTCGGAACCGAAGGCCACATCCGCCTAAGCTACTGCGTCTCCGACCAAGATCTGGACGAAGGCCTAAATCGCCTGTCCACCTTCATTTCAACCTTATAGCCCAACGGGACGCAACACATCAGCCCACCGACATAAGGGTTATGCGTGGGGCGCGCCGCTCACCGGACGCGAGGATTCGCAGCAAAGTTGCCGTAGCTCCGGCCGGGAGGGGCAGGGCGAGTTTTCCGTAGATTCCGCACGAGCCGAAGGCCACTTAATGTGGCCTTCGTGCGAGCCCAGGACTTGACCGAGCGGAAAACTCGCCCTGCCCCTCCCGGCCGGAGCGTATGCAGGGTTTGTGGACGAATCCTCGCGCCCGTTGACCGACGCCGGGGTCCCCGCCATAATACTTTCGGTTCACGCACGAATCCGCTGCCAGAGACAGCCGGCGCAAACGGGTCTTACCCGCGAGCTTAATGGGATATCCCGCCAGCCGAGGTGGTCGAGTAGATATGTCTTCTCGCCCCCGTCGCTCATGCAGCGCGGGGGCTTTCTTTTTGGACATGCCCCCGTCACGTCCTTGTGGCGGACCGTGCCCGGAAAGAATTCGAGGAGGTGTAATTCATGCCCCAGCAGTACAAAATCGACAAGGTTGCAGAGATCGAGTCCCGTATCGCCGAGAACGCCGGTCTGTTCGTCGTCAACTACAACGGTCTGACGGTTAAGCAGGCTCAGGAGCTGCGTCATCAGCTTCGCGAGTGCGGCGCCGAGATGAAGGTCTACAAGAACAACCTGGTCAAGATCGCTCTCAAGAACCAGGAGCAGCCCGAGCTCGACGAGATTCTCGCCGGCCCCGTCGCTTATGTGTTCTACGAGTCCGAGCCGGTCGAGGCCGCTAAGGCCCTTAAGGACTTCTCCGCTAAGTCCAAGGGCGTCCTTGAGATCAAGGGCGGTATCTCCGACGGCAAGGCCGTTTCCGCTGATGATGTTAAGGCTATCGCCGAGCTGCCCACCAAGGATCAGCTTCTCGGCCAGATCGCCGGTCTCATCTCCGGTTTCGCTCGCGACATCGCTGTCTGCGTCAACGGCGTTTCCTCTGGTCTCGCTCGTTCGATCCAGCAGGTCTCCGAGCAGAAGGCAGCCTAGTCGCTGTTTTCACCCGCGGCGGCAACGCCGCACCCCTGGCGCATTCGCGCCGTGTTTTAACTGATCTCCGTGCATTCGCACGGAAACCGAAAGGACTTAGAAATGGCTAAGCTTACCACCGATGAGATCATCGATGCTCTTAAGGAAATGACCCTTCTCGAGGCTTCCGAGCTCGTTAAGGCTATCGAGGACACCTTCGGCGTTTCCGCCGCTGCTCCTGCCGCTGTTGTCGCCGCTCCCGCTGCTGGCGCTGCTGAGGCCGAGGAGAAGACCGAGTTTGACGTCGTGCTCGAGGGCTTCGGCGACAACAAGATCCAGGTCATCAAGGCCGTCCGTGAGCTCACCAACCTTGGCCTGAAGGAGGCCAAGGAGGTCGTCGAGGGCGCTCCCAAGGCTGTTCTCGAGGGTGCCAAGAAGGAGGACGCCGAGGCTGCCAAGGAGAAGCTCGAGGCTGCTGGCGCTGCTGTCACCCTCAAGTAATCAGGCTTTCTCGCCAGATTTCTTTGCAGACGGGGTTCGCATTGCGAGCCCCGTCTTTTTTGTTTTTCGGTCCCTCGACATCGGTTGCTCAAACTGCCATGTTCTGTAATTTGCGTCGTATCGGGCACCCTGCCGTTGGGCAATAAAATTGCACCATTCGAGCAATAATTTGCGTTGACCTGCTGAAGAATTGTCTCTGCCTTGTAGCGACATATAGTTCCAGCGGTAAGATGCTTGGGTATCGCAATTTGGTCTGCGGCCGCCGTGCCGCACGCACAGGGCGCATCTTGCGCCTGCGAAAGGATCTTTGAATAACATGAAAGCAATCATCCCCGCCGCCGGTCTTGGCACGCGTTTTCTGCCTGGCACCAAGTGCACGCCCAAAGAGATGCTGCCGGTGCTCGACAAGCCCGTCATCCAGTACGTCGTCGAGGAGGCGCTCGATCCCGAGGAGGTCGACGATGCCATCATCGTTACTTCTCCCGGTAAGCCCGAGCTACTGAACTACTTCCAGCCCGATCGCTCGCTCGAGAACCTGCTGCGCGAGCGCGGCAAGAACGCCTATGCCGACGCCGTCGCCCACGCTGGCGGTATGCCGGTCGACTTCCGTTATCAGTACGAGCCCAAGGGCCTCGGCCATGCTATTCGCTCTGCCGCCGACGCCGTGGCAGGGGAGAACTTCCTGGTTCTTCTGGGCGACTACGTTGTGCCTAACCGCGACATCTGCGACAAGATGCTCGCCGTTTCCAAGGAGCACGGTGGCGCTTCGGTTATCGCCGTCGCTGCTTGCTCGCCCGAGGAAGTCAGCCGCTACGGCGTTATCGCCGGTGAGCGCGTCGGTTCGCTCGAGGGTGCCGAGGACGTTGCCGATGCAGAGCCGGGCGCTGTCTGGCGCATCGGCGGTCTGGTCGAGAAGCCCGCTCCCGAGGCGGCTCCGTCCAATCTGTACATCGTCGGTCGCTACCTGCTGAGCCCGCTGGTCATGGACCTGCTGGCAGATCAGCAGGCCGGCAAGGGCGGCGAGATCCAGCTCACCGACGCCATGGCCCGTTCGCTCGACCGCGAGGCCATGTATGCCGTCGTCATTGACCCGCTGTCGGGCTACGACACCGGCACTCCCTCTGGCTGGATGGCCACCAACGCCCTCATGGCCGCAAGCGACCCCCGCTTTGCCGATGCCTTCTGGGATGCCATCGACGAGCGCGGCGGATTGATGCGCAAGTAAGCCTTCGGGCATCGACATTTACGGGCGCGGACCTCGGTTCGCGCCCGTTTTTTATAAGAGCTGCGATTGCCGGCTCTCTGTTCACAGAAAATATATGAACAGATGTTCGATACACATACATCTACCTGCGTGTTTTCTGTCGAAAAACTTTGCTACTCCAAAAACTCAATCGCGTCAAGGCTTTTCTTGCCCAACGGTCGGTACCTGATAAACTATTAGGTTGCGATAACTGGCGAAGCTATGCCTCGCCAACCCACCGAGCATTTCCGTGAAGGAGGAAAAACCTGGTGACCTACGCATACACTGCCACTGAGCGCAAGCGCGTCAGCTTCGGGAAAATCCCGGAGGCCATGGAGCTCCCCAACCTTATCTCTGTTCAAAGGGAATCCTTTGAGCGTTTTAAGGACGAGGGCCTTCGTGAGGCGTTCAAGGAATCCAGCCCCATCCAGAGCCAGAACCATGTTCTCGAGGTTACCTTCGGCGAGCATCAGTTCGGCGACCCCGCGCACACCGTCGAGGAGTGCCGCGAGAAGGACATGACCTATCAGGCCCCGCTTCTGACCGACGTCCGTCTCACCAACAAGGAGACCGGCGAGATCAAGGAGCAGCTCGTCTTTATGGGCGACTTCCCCATGATGACCGATCAGGGCACCTTCATCATCAACGGTACCGAGCGTATCGTCGTCTCGCAGCTCGTCCGTTCCCCGGGTGTGTACTACAGCTCCGAGATGGATTCGGGCAAGCAGATCTACAAGGCCCAGATCATCCCGTCCCGCGGTGCCTGGCTCGAGTTTGAGGTCGACAAGCGCGACCAGCTCATGGTCTCCATCGACCGTAAGCGCAAGCAGAGCGCCACGATGTTCCTGCGCGCCCTTGGCATCGCCGTCACCAACGATGACATCATCGAGCTGCTCGGCAACTCCGATGTGATCAAGCGCACCCTGGAGCGCGACACCGCCCTCACTCGCGAGGACGCCCTCATCGAGATCTACCGTCGTCTGCGCCCGGGCGAGCCTCCCACCGTGGACGCTTCCCGCAGCCTGCTCGAGGGCCTGCTCTTCAACCCGCAGCGCTACGATCTGGCCCGCGTCGGTCGTTACAAGGTCAACAAGAAGCTCAACCTCACCACCGAGGAAGAGGTCACGGTGCTCACCGACGAGGATATCGTCGCGACGCTGCGCTACCTGCTGTCCCTCGCTGCCGGCGAGCAGGGCTTCAAGGTCGATGACATCGACCACTTTGGCAACCGCCGCATCCGCACCGTCGGCGAGCTCGTCGCCAACCAGTTCCGTATCGGCATGAGCCGTATGGAGCGCGTCGTCCGTGAGCGCATGAGCTCCCAGGACATCGACGAGATCACCCCGCAGTCGCTCATCAACATCCGCCCGATCGTGGCCTCCATCAAGGAGTTCTTCGGTTCCTCGCAGCTCTCGCAGTTCATGGACCAGGCGAACCCCCTGACCGGTCTGACCCACAAGCGCCGCCTGTCCGCACTCGGCCCTGGCGGTCTTGCCGGCCACAAGTCCGGCTCCAGCCGCCGCACCAACGTGCCGACGGCCGTCCGCGACGTTCACAACTCGCACTACAGCCGCATGTGCCCGATCGAGACCCCCGAAGGCCCCAACATCGGCCTGATCGGCTCGCTCGCCCTCTACGCCCGCGTCAACGAGTACGGCTTCATCGAGGCTCCGTTCCGTCGCGTCGAGAACGGCGTTGCCACCGACCAGATCGACTGGATGACCGCTGACGAGGAAGAGAAGCACGTCATCGCGCCGGCTAACACGCCGCTCGATCCCAAGACCAACGAGTTCATCACGACCGATGTCGAGGGCAAGCTTGTCCGCCCGCACACCGTGATCGCCCGTACCCGCGACTTCGACGGCTCCTTCGGCGCTCCCGCCGACGTGCCCGTCGAGGACGTCGACTACATGGACGTCTCGCCGCGTCAGATGCTCTCCGTCGCAGCCACGCTGATCCCGTTCCTCGAGCACGACGACGCCAAGCGTACGCTGATGGGTGCCAACATGCAGCGTCAGGCCGTGCCGCTGGTTCACCCTGCCGCTCCCTATGTCGGTACCGGCATGGAGCGTCGCGCCGCCCTGGACTCCGGCGAGGTCACCCTGGCCAAGAACGCCGGCGAGGTCATCTATGCCGACGCCTCCAAGATTATCGTCAAGCATGCCGGCGGCATGGACGAGTATCACCTGGCCAAGTACCAGCGCTCCAACCAGTCCACCTGCATCAACCACCGTCCGCTCGTGCGCGTCGGTGACACCGTTGAGCAGGGCGAGCCTCTGGCCGACGGTCCTTCGACCGATCATGGCGAGCTCGCACTGGGCCAGAACCTCACCGTGGCATACATGCCGTGGGAAGGCTTCAACTACGAGGACGGTATCGTCGTGTCTGAGCGCCTGGTGGCCGAGGACCTGCTGACGACCATCAATATCACCCGTCACGAGATCGACGCCCGCGACACCAAGCTCGGTCCCGAGGAGATCACTCGCGAGATCCCGAACCTCTCCGAGGACATGCTTGCCAACCTCGACGAGGACGGCATCATCCGCATCGGCGCCGAGGTCGGCCCTGGCGACATCCTGGTCGGCAAGGTCACGCCTAAGGGCGAGAGCGCTCTGACCGCCGAGGAGCGCCTGCTGCGCGCCATCTTCGGTGCCAAGGCTCACGATGTTCGCGACACCTCCCTTAAGATGCCTCACGGCGCTTATGGCCGCGTCATCGACGTCGTCCGCTTTAGCCGCGAGAACGGCGACGACCTGGCCCCCGGCGTTAACGAGCAGGTGCGCGTCTACGTCGCCCAGCGTCGTAAGATCCAGCAGGGCGATAAGATCGCCGGCCGCCACGGCAACAAGGGTGTTATCTGTAACGTTCTGCCGGTCGAGGACATGCCCTACATGGCTGACGGTACCCCGATCGACGTTATCCTCAACCCGCTGGGCGTTCCTTCGCGTATGAACGTCGGCCAGCTGCTCGAGTGCCACCTTGGCTGGGCTGCTGCCTGCGGTTGGGATACCGAGGATGCCGACTCCGACAAGTATGTCCCCGGTCCGTTCTTCGTCTCGACGCCCGTCTTCGACGGCGCCAAGGAGGACGAGATCGCCGAGGTCATCCGTCGCGCCAACAAGAACATGCTCAACAAGGCCACCGCTGCCTTTGGCGATCACATGCGCCCCGAGTTTGTCACCCAGCTTGACGAGCGCGGCAAGACCCGCCTGTTCGACGGCCGCACCGGCGAGGAGTTCCGCGAGCCCATTACCGTGGGTACGTCCTACATCCTCAAGCTCGGCCACATGGTTGACGACAAGATCCACGCCCGTTCGACCGGCCCTTACAGCCTGGTTACCCAGCAACCGCTGGGCGGCAAGGCTCAGTTCGGCGGCCAGCGCTTCGGCGAGATGGAAGTTTGGGCACTGTACGCATACGGTGCTTCCAACGTCCTGCAGGAGATCCTGACCGTCAAGTCCGACGATACCGTGGGCCGCGTCAAGACTTACGAGTCCATCGTCAAGGGCGAGAACGTCCCGGTTCCGGGTATCCCCGAGTCCTTCAAGGTTCTCGTCAAGGAGATCCGTTCCCTCGCACTGGACATCGAGCCCATGCACGATGCCGACGAGGACGCCTCCGCCCCTGTGACCGCCGAGGAGACCTCTGCTCTCGACGACCTGGCTGCGCTCGCCGGCGTTGACGCCGACGTCGAGGCCCAGGATGCCGAGACCGCCGAGGCACCCGAGGCTGTCGCCGCCACGACCACTGATAAGGAGTAGTTGACTGTGGCAGATTTCGAAGCTACTGATTTTGACTCGGTAAAGATCTCCCTTGCCTCCGCCGACCAGATCCGTTCCTGGTCGCACGGTGAGGTCAAGAAGCCGGAGACCATTAATTACCGTACCCTCAAGCCCGAGAAGGACGGCCTGTTCTGCGAGAAGATCTTCGGTCCCGCCAAGGACTGGGAGTGCTCCTGCGGCAAGTACAAGGGCATCCGCTTTAAGGGCATCGTCTGCGAGCGCTGCGGCGTCGAGGTCACCTCGGCCAAGGTGCGTCGCGACCGCATGGGCCACATCGAGCTCGCCGCTCCCGTGTCCCACATCTGGTACTTCAAGAGCCCCACGAGCTTCCCGATGAGCCGTATGCTCGACATCAAGTCCAAGGACCTCGAGAAGGTTCTGTACTTTGCCAGCTACATCATCACCGAGGTTGACTACGAGGCTCGCGAGGCCGATGCCGATGACCTGCGCGAGGAGCTCGCCGCCGATCTGGAAGAGATCGATGCTGAGTGCGCCCGCCAGATCGAGTCCCTCAAGGAGCAGGGCGACCCCGAGAACTTCGACGAGTTCTCCGACGAGGAGCCGCTGACCCCCGAGGAGATCGCCTCTGGCATCGTCGACATCGAGGAAGAGTGCAAGGACGAGAAGCAGCTCCGCACGGACGCCTTCAACGCCTTCATGAAGCTCAGCGAGCGCGACCTCATTTCCGATGAGCCGCTGTTCCGCGAGATGACCCGCTACTACTCCATGTACTTCAAGGGTGGCATGGGTGCCGAGGCCGTCCGCGACCTGCTCGCTGCCATCGACCTCCCCTCCGAGGCCGAGAAGCTCAAGGCCATCATCGCCGACGAGGACTCCCAGAAGCAGAAGCGCGAGAAGGCCGTTAAGCGCCTCGAGGTCGTTGACGCCTTCCTGAAGGGCGGTAACAGCCCCGCGAATATGATTCTGGACGTCATTCCGGTCATTCCGCCCGATCTGCGCCCGATGGTCCAGCTCGACGGTGGCCGCTTCGCCGCGTCCGACCTCAACGACCTGTACCGTCGCGTGATCAACCGTAACAACCGACTCAAGCGCCTGCTCGACCTGGACGCCCCCGCGATCATCGTGAACAACGAGAAGCGCATGCTCCAGGAGTCCGTGGACGCCCTGTTCGACAACGGCCGTCGTGGTCGCCCGGTCTCTGGCCGTGGCGGTCGCCCGCTCAAGTCGCTCGCCGAGGCGCTCAAGGGCAAGCAGGGTCGTTTCCGTCAGAACCTGCTGGGTAAGCGTGTCGACTACTCCGGCCGTTCGGTCATCGTTACCGACCCCAAGCTGCTGCTGCACCAGTGCGGTCTGCCCAAGACCATGGCGCTGGAGCTCTTCAAGCCCTTCGTCATGAAGCGCCTGGTCGAGCTTGGCAAGGTCGAGAACATCAAGGGCGCCAAGCGCGCTATCGATCGCGGTGCCACCTTTGTGTGGGATATCCTCGAAGAGGTCATCGACGGCCGCGTCGTGCTGCTCAACCGCGCACCGACCCTGCACCGTCTGTCCATCCAGGCCTTTGAGCCGGTTCTGGTCGAGGGCAAGGCTATCCACCTGCACCCGCTGGTCTGCTCGCCCTTCAACGCCGACTTCGACGGCGACCAGATGTCTGTCCACGTGCCGCTGTCCAGCCAGGCTCAGGCCGAGGCTCGCGTGCTCATGCTTTCTGCGAACAACCTGCGCTCGCCGGCATCCGGCAAGCCGGTCAACATCCCCTCGCAGGACATGATCATCGGTGTGTACTACCTGACCCAGGTCCGCGACGGTCTGCCGGGCGAGAACCACGTGTTCGCCAGCTTCGACGACGCGCTGCACGCCTATGACTGCCGCTCCGAGGTCGACATGCAGGCCAAGATCCAGGTCCGCGTGTCCGCTGCCGATGCCAACGTCATCAACGAGGACGGCACCCGTATCTTCCGCGTCAAGAACGGCAAGAACGAGTTTGTCGACTACGACGTCACCGGCAACAAGACCGCGCGCTTCGAGACCTCTATCGGCCGCATCATCTTCAACCGCCAGTGCCTGCCCGAAGATTACGAGTTCATGAACTACAAGATGGTCAAGGGCGACGTGGCCAAGCTGGTTGCGGACTGCTGCGATCGCTATCCCGAGGCCAAGGTCGGCCCGATCCTCGACGCCATCAAGTACTCCGGCTTCCACTACGCTACCCGCGCCGGCCTCACCATCTCGGTGTGGGACGCTCTCATCCCTGCCGAGAAGCAGGAGCTGCTCGACCGCGCCCAGGCCAACGTCGACCAGATCAACGAGTACTTCGAGGAGGGCTTCATCAACGAGACGGAGCGCCACATCGAAGTCGTTAACGAGTGGACCGCTTGTACCGATAAGGTTGCAGCGCTCATGCTCGACATGTTCGACGAGGAGAACCCGCTGTACATGATGGCCGACTCCGGCGCCCGTGGTTCTAAGACCCAGCTGCGTCAGCTCGGCGGTATGCGTGGCCTGATGGCAGACATGTCCGGCGAGACGATCGACCTTCCCATTAAGGCGAACTTCCGCGAGGGCCTGCTGCCGCTCGAGTACTTCATTTCGACCTACGGCGCCCGTAAGGGCCTGGTCGATACCGCATCCCACACCTCGGACTCTGGTTACCTGACCCGTCGTCTGGTCGACGTGGCCCAGGACGTCATCGTCCGCGAGGAGGACTGCGGTACGCACGAGGGCGTCACCTACAACCTCATCATCCCCGGCACCACCGACCTCAACACCGACCTCGTCGGCCGTTGCTTCATTGAGGACGTCGTGGCTCCCGATGGCACCGTGCTCTTTGAGCAGGACGGCTACATCGAGAAGGTCGCCGACATCCAGAAGATGGTCGATGCGGGCCTTAAGAAGGTCAAGCTTCGCGCGCTGCTCACCTGCCGCTCCAAGTACGGCGTGTGCCAGAAGTGCTACGGCTGGGATCTTTCCACCCGTCGTCCGGTCGCCATCGGTACCGCGGTCGGCATTATTGCCGCCCAGTCCATCGGCGAGCCCGGTACGCAGCTTACGATGCGTACCATTCACTCCGGCGGCGTCGCTGGCGTCGACGATATTACGCAGGGTCTGCCTACGGTCAGCCGTATGTTCGATATCGTCGGCAACGTCAACGAGAAGATTCTGGGTCGCGAGGCCGAGCTGGCCCCGTACTCCGGCCACCTCTCGATTAAGCCCGAGAAGTCCGAGTACGTGCTGACGCTCACCGACTCCGAGGATCACACCCGTGTCCTCGACGAGCGTCGCGTTCCCGCTTCGGTGCGCTTCATGCCCGAGATCGAGGACGGCTGCGAGGTTCGCGCCGGCGACCAGATCACCAAGGGCTTCGTCAACTTCCGCAACCTGCGCAAGCTGACCGACATCGAGTCGACGATGCACACCTTCGTCGAGAGCGTCAAGGACGTCTACACCAGCCAGGGCGTCGACCTGAACGACAAGCACATCGAGGTGCTCGCACGTCAGATGCTGCGTCGCGTTCAGATCACCAACCCCGGCGACTCCAAGTACCTGCTTGGTCAGTACGTCGACCGCTACGAGTTCGCCGACGAGGTC
Source organism: Collinsella sp. (assembly GCA_019414515.1). Classification (GTDB taxonomy): domain Bacteria; phylum Actinomycetota; class Coriobacteriia; order Coriobacteriales; family Coriobacteriaceae; genus Collinsella. The sequence continues at coordinate 59,156 of DXLX01000036.1, read as the reverse complement.
GAGCGCGTTGCCCGTCTGGGCGGTCAGGCTCCCGTGGCCGAGCCCGTCATCCTGGGTACGCTCAAGGTCGCGTCCAACATCGACTCCTGGCTGTCGAGCGCTTCGTTCATCCGTACTGCCGGCGTCCTTACCGAGGCTGCCATTGAGGGCAAGGTCGACCACCTGCTCGACCTTAAGTCCAACGTCATCGTCGGTAAGAAGATCCCGGCTGGTACCGGCCTCAAGCCGTACGCCAACGCCAAGCTGACGTATCGCACGGCCGACGGCTATGTCGACATCGACGGTCCGGCTTCGCCCAACGCCAAGTCGCTGCCTGAGTGGGCTCCTGTGGAGCTCAAGGACCTGGACGAGCAGCTCCCGCAGCAGCTCGACTGGGCCGGCTACGATGAGTTCGGTGGTGCTGACGGTTCGTTCACCCGCAACGGCCACACCATCTCCGCCGAGAAGGCTCGCCTGTACCTGTTCGACGACCTGGGCGTGTCGCAGCGCTGGACCAACAAGTTCAGCGAGGTCGGCATCGAGACGGTCGGCGACCTGGTCGGCAAGTCCGAGGAGGATCTGCTGCGCATCGATGGCATCGGTGCCAAGGCGATCGAGGAGCTCCGTGACGGCCTGGAGGCCCACGACCTGCTCTACATCCTCGAGAACAACGACGACGTTGCCGACGAGGAAGACCTCTCGCAGCTGTTGCAGATGGTCTTTAGCCCCGACGGTCCGGACGATATCCTGCTGGGTACCTCCGCTCCGACGCATCACGCCGACGCCGACGAGGAGCTCCTGGGCGCCCCGATCGACGACAAGAAGGCTCCCGCCAACGGCGCGATCAACGAGGACATGGCTTCCCTCGACGAGCTGCTCAACCAGCTCGTGGACACCGACGACGCCGAAGAGGCCAAGGACAACGACGAGGAGTAATTTCCTAGTACGTTAACCGTCCTTCCAAAGACCCGCTTCCCAACAGGGGAGCGGGTCTTTTTTGTTGAAGAAAACCTACCAAAAAGGGACAGGTTTATTTTGGTAGGTTATTCCTGCTTGAATTTGAAACATTTCGTTCGGTCAAAGCGTATCTATGGTGAGGGCCTCAGCAAGAAACATCAGCATCACCGGGAGGTGATTATGGAAGAACAAGCATTTAGACAGGCGGTCGAAGATTACCGGGATGTCGTGTTTCGGATCGTATTGACGTACCTACGCGATCGTGCCGATGCCGACGATGTTGCCCAAGATGTCTTTCTTAAGTTGCTCAAAAGCGATGGACACTTTGAAAGTTGGGAGCATCTTCGTCGCTGGCTTATTCGGGTCACGATCAATGAATGCAAATCGCTCTTTCGAAAGCCATGGAGGCGCATAGAGGATATTGAGAACTTGGCCGATTCACTCTCGGCAGCGCAGGATGAGACCAAGGTGGTCCTGTCAGACGTTATGCGACTTCCGGAACGATTCCGTGTTCCCATCGTGCTCTATTACTATCTAGGCTTTTCGACCTCAGAGATTGCCGAGTTGTTGCATGTACCAGCCGCGACCGTTCGAACGCGTTTAGCTCGCGGTCGATCGAAGCTCAAATTCATCCTAGAGGAGGGCGACCGTGAAATCCAATCAAATCAAGCAGGCCTTCGAGTCCATCCAAGCCGATAGCAATCTTGCAGATCGCGTTCTTAATGCAGCTGAAGGCGAGCCGCTTCGCAAAAGGGGTCATGCTAAGCCCCTCTATGTTGCGGTTATCGGATGTCTTGCCGGAGTGTTGGCGACCGGAGGGGTCGCCTACGCCGTTGTCAATTCCAGCTATTTTGCCTCAGCCTGGGGAAACCACGGCAACGGGGATTCCATTACCTGGACCAACGGCGGCTCATCGGGAACTAAATATACCCACACCAGAGAGTTTGGCGATGGCATCGCGCCCCAAAGCCTGGAGGGCACAGTCCAGAAGGTTAATCTGTCCGTCGAGGGTAACGGCTATACGCTTGATATCCATGAGATGGCAATCGACCAAAACGGCTGCGGAGCCGTGACGTTTACGTTGTCCAATCCAAATGGAGTTAACTACTACAAGCCAGCAGCAGAGATTGGCGAACTTGTTCTCTATGGTGAAGAAGAACAGGGCATCGGCACGCCCGATATGAAGTTCGGCGAGGAATGGCCTGACACACGCAGCACAATTGATAAGGACACATCAAGCGATACTGTCATTAATGGCACGATGTACTTTGCCGCTATGGATCGCGAGTGAGATTTGCAACATGCGGTCACCTGGAATATCCACTGGACCGAGGGTGAAGGTGAGAGTGCGAGGCGGTTTGAGGCGTCGACACCCGAGTTCAATATTGGAGCGTACGTCGATACAAAGGAACTCCGCTCCGGTGACTCGCCTCTTGAGATTAGCCCGTTTTCCATCCAGACGCACATCGATGATTTGGGCTATGAAGCAGTTGATAATAAGCTGACCGTCAGCTACAAGGATGGATCGGAGCAGATTATCGAAGATGACGACGCAGGGGTGTTCAACTTATATTTTTCTTATGGGCGCAATAGCGGAGAGAACATCTGGGTGCCAACGAAGTTGATTGATGTCGAACAAGTGGTCTCAGTAACGCTTGAGGGCACGAGGTGCACGTCAACAGGGGAGACCGAAACAAAAGTACCCTTTACCATCGTCTATTCGTAAGGTCTGAGGCCGCTTCCTACTAGGGGAAGCGGCCTCTTTTGCGTTAAATGGAAACGCCGCCGATTTCCATGCGTCAGATGAGAGCAGATTACCGCTGGAGCGCGACGTTTCACCAGATAAAACCGAACAAAATAAACCTGTCCCTTTTTGGCGGGTAGCGTTGCCCCGCCGAGCACGTCGGATTCCCGGCCCGGGCGGCCGGCGGCTTAAGTTTGTCGCGAGTTCCGCACGAGCCGGAGAGCACTTAATGTGCTCTCCGTGCGAGTCAGGACTGTAGAGCAGCAAACTTAACCCCCGCGCCGCCCGGTCCGGGAATCCACCCCCGCGCACAGAAAGGGATTCCTTTTGTGTAGGCTTTGCGGAAATGTGCCAATTTTGGGATACGCTCGGCGGCGTGGTCTGTTGACGGCACAGCTAACGCCACGTATCCTATCGAACTGCGTGTTTCGTAGGGGGATGCTGACCCCTCGATTCAAGCCGTTGCACTTTACAGAAAGCTGGAAATCATTCGAGAAGGAGTACGCTTTGCCTACTATTAACCAGCTGGTTCGCCAGGGCCGTCGTTCCGTGCCCAAGAAGTCCAAGAACGCTGCTCTGCAGCACAACTCCCAGAAGCGCGGCGTGTGCACCCGCGTCTTCACCACGAGCCCCAAGAAGCCGAACTCGGCTCTTCGTAAGGTTGCCCGTGTTCGCCTTGTCAACGGCATCGAAGTTACTGCTTACATCCCGGGTGAGGGCCACAACCTGCAGGAGCACTCCATCGTGCTCGTCCGCGGCGGTCGTGTCCGTGACCTCCCTGGTGTCCGTTATCACGTCATCCGTGGCGCCTACGACGCTGCTCCGGTCCAGAACCGTATGCAGGCCCGTTCCAAGTACGGTGCTAAGCGCCCCAAGGCCAAATAAGCCAGATAACGTTTTGATACTTTCGCCGTGTGCCGCCTAAGCGCCGCACGGTAGACACTTAAGGAGATTTCACATGCCGCGTCGTGCAGCAGCTAATCGTCGTGAGGTTCAGCCTGACGCCGTTTACAACAACCGCCTGGTGACTCAGCTCATCAACAAGGTCCTTCTTGACGGCAAGAAGGCCACCGCTGAGCGCATCGTTTACACCGCTTTCGAGATCGTTGCCGAGAAGTCTGAGGGTGGCGACGCTCTCGCTACCTTCAAGAAGGCTATGGACAACGTCAAGCCCACGCTCGAGGTTAAGCCCAAGCGTGTCGGTGGCGCTACCTATCAGGTCCCGATGGAGGTCAACTCCCGTCGTTCCACCGCTCTGGGTATCCGCTGGATCGTCAACTTCTCCCGCGCTCGCAAGGAGAAGACCATGGCCGAGCGTCTCGCCAACGAGATCCTCGACGCTTCCAACGGCCTGGGCGCTTCCGTCAAGAAGCGTGAGGACGTCTTCAAGATGGCCGAGGCCAACCGCGCGTTCTCTCACTATCGTTGGTAAGTTAAGGTAAGGAACTAACATGGCTAAGCCTAAGTACAAGCTTTCCGATACCCGTAACATCGGCATCATGGCCCACATCGATGCCGGTAAGACCACCACGACCGAGCGTATTCTTTACTACACCGGTAAGACCCACAAGATCGGTGAGGTCCATGAGGGCGCTGCCACCATGGACTGGATGGTTCAGGAGCAGGAGCGCGGCGTAACCATTACCTCCGCTGCTACCACGTGCTTCTGGAACAAGGACGGTAAGGACTACCGCATCCAGATCATCGACACCCCGGGCCACGTTGACTTCACCGCCGAGGTCGAGCGCTGCCTGCGCGTCCTCGATGGCGCTGTCGCCGTCTTCGACGCCGTTGCCGGCGTTCAGCCCCAGTCTGAGACCGTTTGGCGTCAGGCTTCTACCTTCAACGTCCCCCGCATCGCCTTCATCAATAAGTATGACCGCGTGGGCGCTGACTTCTTCAACGCTATCGAGACCATGAAGGATCGTCTCGACGCTAACGCCGTGGCCGCTCAGGTCCCGATGGGCGCCGAGGACAACTTCTGGGGCGTCATCGACCTGGTCACCATGACTGCATGGGACTTCAAGGCCGACGAGAAGGGTATGACCTACCCCGAGCCGATGGACGAGATCCCGGCTGAGTTCGCCGACATCGCTGCCACCAAGCGCGAGGAGCTCCTTGACGCTGCTGCCAGCTTTGACGACGAGCTCATGGAGAAGATCCTCATGGAGGAGGACTTCACCGTCGAGGAGCTTAAGGCCGCTCTGCGCAAGGGCGTTCTGGCCAACGAGCTCAACCTCGTCTTCGTGGGCTCCGCCTACAAGAACAAGGGCGTTCAGGAGCTGCTCGACGCTGTCGTCGACTACCTGCCCAGCCCGCTCGACGTTGAGGCCGTCACCGGTACCGATCCGGACACCGGCGAGGAGATCCAGCGTCATCCTTCCTTCGACGAGCCCTTCTCCGGCCTGGTCTTCAAGATCATGACCGACCCGTTCGTCGGTAAGCTCACCTACGTCCGCGTTTACTCCGGCCGCGCCGAGTCCGGCTCCTACGTTGTCAACGCTTCCAACGGTCAGCGCGAGCGCCTCGGCCGCATCCTCGAGATGAACGCCGCCGAGCGTATCGACCGTGACGACGCTGCCGCCGGCGACATCGTCGCTTGCGTCGGCTTCAAGAACTCCACCACCGGCGACACCCTGTGCGCCGAGGGCAAGGAGATCGTCCTCGAGAAGATCGAGTTCGCTAAGCCCGTTATCGACGTTGCCATCGAGCCCAAGACCAAGGCCGAGCAGGACAAGATGTCCCTGGCTCTGACCAAGCTCGCCGAGGAGGACCCGACCTTCCAGGTGTCCACCAACCACGAGACCGGCCAGACCATCATCGCCGGCATGGGCGAGCTGCACCTCGAGATCATCGTCGACCGTCTGCTCCGTGAGTTCAAGGTTGACGCTAACGTTGGTAAGCCCCAGGTTGCCTACCGCGAGACCGCTGGTCACGACGTCGAGAAGGCTGAGGGCAAGTTCGTCCGTCAGTCCGGCGGTCGCGGTCAGTACGGCCATGCCGTCATCAAGCTCGAGAAGATGGAGGAGGGCTTCGGCTACGAGTTCGTCAACGCTATCGTCGGCGGCGTCGTGCCCAAGGAGTACATCCCGTCCATCGACAAGGGCATCCAGGAGGCCCTGAACACCGGTGTTATCGCCGGCTTCCCGGTCCTCGACGTTAAGGTCACCCTGTTCGACGGTTCTTACCACGAGGTCGACTCCTCCGAGGCCGCCTTCAAGATCGCCGGTTCCATGGCTATCAAGGACGCCCTCAAGAAGTCCGATCCGCAGCTGCTCGAGCCGATCATGGCTGTCGAGGTCGAGACCCCCGAGCAGTACATGGGCGACGTTATGGGCAACCTCTCCGGTCGCCGCGGCAAGATCGAGGGCATGGAGGATCGCAAGAACACCAAGCTCATCCGTGCCAAGGTGCCGCTGGGCGAGATGTTCGGTTACGCTACCGACCTTCGCTCCCAGACCCAGGGCCGTGCATCCTACACGATGCAGTTCGACTCTTATGAGCCCGCGCCCAAGTCCATCGTGGACGAGGTCATGAGCAAGAACGCCTAAGTTCGAGCTCCCTGTTACGTAATCCGCGAGAACATCTCTCGCACTCTTTGGAGGTTTAAGTTGGCTACCCAGAAGATCCGCATTCGCCTCAAGGGCTATGATCACGAGGTCGTCGATCAGTCCGCGAAGCTCATCGTCGAGACCGCTCAGAAGACCGGCGCTCGCGTTTCCGGTCCTGTCCCCCTGCCCACCGAGCGCAACCTGTACACGGTTATCCGCTCGCCGCACGTGAACAAGGACTCCCGTGAGCAGTTCGAGATGCGCACTCACAAGCGCCTCATCGACATCCTCGACCCCACCTCGGGCACCGTTGATTCGCTCATGCGTCTCGACCTCCCCGCTGGCGTCGACATCGACATCAAGCTCTAAGCGATATCGCTCATAGCTTAAAGGGCCCCGCTGCCGTTACGGTAGCGGGGCCCTTTTGTTTAGCATGATGGGATTGGACCGCCGGATAAGGCTGCCGAGCGGCTGGCTGTGGCGCCCTATTCGCTCGCGGGACGCAGCGATGCCTCCTCAAAATGGAAGGATCGCAAACCGCCTTCCGTTTCGATACACGCGCGACCAAAGCCATCGACGGTTTTAAAGATGCCGCGTGCCAGCTCGTCGCCGGCAGGGGAACGGGCGATAACGTGCTCCCCAATCCAATTGAGGTGGGCGATATATTCGTCGTGGACGGGCGCGAGCGGACCGGCATCTTCTTCCTTGGCGTTGAGGCGCTCTGCCCAGGCATCTGCAGCGTCTATAACTGCGTGATAGACCTCATCGAGGAGCATGTCGACGGCAGGTACGCTCTCGTTGAGATCCGAGAGACCGATTGCCGGCAGGCCGCCATCGGGCACCTCTTGGGGCGCATAGTTCACATTGACGCCAATGCCGCAGACGGCGAAAGGTTTGCCTTCGTTATCGCGTGCGGCCTCGACCAGAATGCCGCCGAGCTTGCGTCCTCGCGCGACAAGGTCGTTGGGCCATTTAAGGCGAATCTCGTTTGCAAGACCCTGCTTTTCGAGTGCTTCAAGCACCGCTAGGCCGCTGACGGCGGCAAGACCAGAGAACTTTGCAGGATTAACGCATGGGCGCAGGACAATCGAAAGCAATAAGTTGCCGACGGTTGAGTCCCACTTGTGCCCGCGCCGGCCGCGTCCTGCTGTTTGAGCCCGGGCGGCAAGTCCTGTGCCGTGCGGCGCTCCCTGTTTTCCTGCTTCGAGCAGGTCATCGTTGGTCGATCCGGTTACGTCGACTATCGTTAATTTGGCATCCATAACGGTTGCTACCTCCTAAGTTAATAAGGCAATCGCGTAATGGTGTCGAGAGATAGACACAATGTGAAGCCTTTGTCGCATTTGGACAATTTAATGTTAACACGTCAACAACGACTAAAATGCGCTATCCTCTCTTGGTCGATGTAAACACGTCAACAACTCAAAGGAGGCTAGTGATGGGTTTCACGATTCTTGGAACAGGCTCGGCGCTTCCTGAGCGCAGTGTTTCCAATGACGAGCTGTCTGAGTTCCTCGATACCTCGGATGAGTGGATTTTTACCCGCACAGGTATCAAGAGCCGCCACGTCTGTACCACCGAGTCACTTGACGACCTTGCCGTAGCGGCGAGCGAGCGGGCACTCCAGGTGTCCGGAATCGACGCGAGCCAGCTGGATCTGATCGTCTGCTCGACGACGACGGGTGACCACCTTGTTCCCGCTGAGGCGTGTGCCGTTGCTGAGCGACTAGGAGCGGCGTGCCCTGCCTTCGATGTCTCGGCGGCCTGTGCCGGCTTCGTGTTTGCGCTCGATGTCGCCGAGGGCTATATCGAGCGCGGTCGTGCCGAGCGCGTGCTTATCGTTGCTGCTGAGCAGATGACGCGCGCGCTCGACTGGACCGACCGCGCCACCTGCGTGCTCTTTGGCGATGGGGCAGGCGCCGCAGTGATTGGGGCTGGGGGAGACAGTCCCCTTGCCGTTGAGCTTTCGACGGCGCCCGACGTCGAGACGTTACACGTTCCCGGTCTGGTCGGCACCTCGCCGTTTAAGGCTTCCGCAGATAGCAAGAGCGTGCTGTCCATGAATGGCCGCCGCGTGTTCAAGTTCGGCGTCAACGCCATCTGCGACACGGTCCATAAACTTGCGGGCGATGCGGGCATTTCGGTCGAAGACATCGACCATTTTGTATTCCATCAGGCTAACGAACGAATCCTGAGTCAGGCGGTCAAGCGCCTTGGCGTGCCAGATGAGCGCGTGGTTCGAACGCTGCGCGAGACCGGCAACATTTCGAGCGCCTGCATTCCCTTTGCGTTTGACCGTCTGGCACGCACCGACGCACTGAATGCGGGCGACACCATCGCCCTCGTTGGATTTGGCGCCGGCCTGGATATAGGTGGCTATCTGCTTCGTTGGAAGTAGTTGCACATAGGAAAAAACGCCCCTAGGGCACAAACAAAGGAGAACTACCATGGCAGATCAGAAGACCTTCGAGCGCGTTTGCGACGTTATCCGCGAGACCGCCGGTCTTGACGATGTCGAGATGAAGCCCGAGTCCACGCTCGAGGAGATTGGTCTCGACAGCCTGGGCACCGTCGAGATCCTCGTCGCCGTCGAGGACGAGTTTGGCATCCAGCTCGATACCGAGGAGAACCCCAAGACGGTCGGCGAGTTCGCCGATACGGTCGAGGCGGCATTGGAGAAGTAGAGATGCTCAAGACTCCTCTCTGCGATCTGCTCGGCATCGAAAAGCCCGTGTTCCAGGGCGGTATGGCCTGGATTGCCGATGCCTCGCTGGCGTCCGCAGTGTCCGAGGCGGGTGGCTTAGGCATCATCGCGGCCATGAACGCCGACGCCAACTGGCTTCGCGACCAGATTCATGAGCTGCGCGCCAAGACGGATAAGCCCTTTGGCGTCAACGTCATGCTCATGAGCCCGTTTGCCGACGAGGTCGCGCAGGTCGTGATTGACGAGCGAGTGCCGGTCGTCGTGACGGGCGCCGGCAATCCCGCCAAGTACATGAAGGCGTGGAACGAGGCGGGCATCAAGGTCATCCCGGTCGTTGCCTCGGTGGCGCTGGCGCGTCTCGTGGCGCGTCGCGGGGCCACGGCGGTTGTTGCCGAGGGTACCGAATCGGGCGGCCATATTGGCGAGACCTCGACGATGGCACTGGTGCCGCAGGTCGTCGATGCGGTCGACATTCCCGTTGTGGCCGCCGGCGGTATTGCCGACGGCCGCGGCGTGGCGGCCGCCTTTATGCTGGGCGCCGAAGGCGTGCAAGTGGGTACGCGCTTTCTGGTCGCAGACGAGTGCACCGTCTCGGAGCAGTACAAAGAGATGGTCCTGAAGGCCAACGACACTTCGACGCGTGCGACCGGTCGCTCGACGGGACATCCAGTGCGCGCCCTCAAGAGCCCCTTCACCAACGCCTATGCCAAGAGCGAGGGTTCCGGCGCGAGTGCCGAGGAGCTCGGTGCTATGGGAACCGGTGCGCTGCGTAAGGCCGCCAAGGACGGCAACTACGAAGAGGGTTCGTTTTTGTGTGGACAGATTGCCGGCATGGTCAACGAGCGCCAGAGCGCACGCGAAATCGTTGACGACCTGGTCGATGGCGCCGAGCACGTCCTGAAGGGTGCGTGCGCATGGGTGGCGTAGCGTTTTTGTTTGCCGGCCAGGGTGCCCAGCACCCCGCGATGGGCGTCGACTTGATCGAGACATCGCCGGCGGCTGCCGAGGTGTTCGCCATTGCCGATGAGGTGCGCCCGGGGACGAGCGAGCAGTGCCGGAGCGCCTCCAAGGAGGAGCTCTCGCAGACCGAGAACACGCAGCCTTGCGTGTTCGTGCACGACCTGGCAGCGGCTGCCGCCCTGCGTGAGCGCGGCGTGGTACCTGCCGCCTGTGCGGGATTCTCGCTGGGCGAGGTCGCCGCGCTCACCTTTGCGGGGGCGTTCGATACGCGAGCGGGCTTTGAGCTCGTGTGCGAGCGCGCGGCGCTGATGGCCGCGGCTGCCGAGCGCCATCCGGGCGGCATGCGCGCCGTCATCAAGCTCGATGCGGCGCAAGTCGAGGGCCTGGCAAAACAGGCCGGCGAGGACTGCTGGCCAGTCAACTACAACAGCCCACAGCAGACGGTTGTGGCCGGAGCGCCCGAGGCGCTGCAGGAGCTCGACGTCCTAGTAAAAGAGGCTGGCGGCCGCGCCATGAAGGTCGCGGTGTCGGGTGCATTTCATAGCCCCTATATGGCCGAGGCGACCTGTGGCCTTGCCGCATATATTGAGGCCGGTCACGCGCCGTCCCCGTTGCTCATTCCTGTTTTGGCAAATATGACAGCGGCGCCCTATCCGGCGGATCCCCAGACGGCATCGGATGTCTTGGCCAATCAGGTGAGCCATGCCGTACGCTGGGTCGATACGCTGCATGCTCTGCAGGATCAAGGCATCGACACATTTATTGAGGTCGGCCCCGGCAAAACGCTGTCCGGCCTGGTCAAGCGTACGCTGAGCGACGTTCGTGTGTATTCGTGCGAGACGGCCGAGCAGGTCGCAGCTATTGCCGACGAGCTCGCATAGTCCACAGGGCTGTAACCCGAAAGGAATGACATGGGCAACTTGAACAATGGCGCGCTCGAGCGCAACGACTCACGTCGCGTGGCACTGGTCACGGGCGGCTCGCGGGGTATCGGCCGCGCCTGCGCTATCGGTCTGGCGGAGGATGGCTGCGATATCGCCGTCGTCTATGCCGGCAGCGTCGATGCGGCGCGCGAGACGTGCGACGCCTGCGAGGCGGCTGGCGCCACGGCGCGCTCATATCAATGCGACGTGGCCGACCCCGCTGCCGTCAACGCGTGCGTGGAAGCGGTCCTCAACGACTTTGGCTCCATTTGGGCGCTCGTCAACAACGCTGGCATCACCCGCGATGGCCTGCTCATGCGCATGGGCGATGACGCCTTCGATCGCGTGCTCGATGTCAATCTTAAAGGAACGTTTAACACGACGCGCGCGCTCACCAAGACCTTTATGCGCCAGCGCGGCGGCTGCGTCGTCAACATGAGCTCGGTCGTGGGCCTGATGGGCAATGCCGGGCAAGCCAACTACGCTGCCTCCAAGGCGGGCGTGATCGGCCTGACCAAGGCGGTGGCGCGCGAGCTTGCGCCCCGCGGCGTACGAGTGAACGCGGTTGCCCCCGGGTTTGTCGAGACGGATATGACGGCAAAGCTCTCGGAGAAGGTGCGTACGGTAACCGAGGAGCAGATTCCCCTTAAGCGTATGGCGCGCCCCGAGGAGGTGGCCGGCGTAGTGCGCTTTCTGGCGAGTGATGCGGCTGCCTACATTACGGGTGAGGTCGTGCGCGTCGACGGCGGAATGGCGATGTAGAAACCAGGGCCGAAGAACGGCTTGGATGAGGAGACCATGATGGAACAGAGAGTTGCAATCACCGGTATCGGTGCCGTGTCGCCGCTCGGCAACACCGCGCTTGCCACCTGGGCGGCCATGTGCGCCGGCACGTGCGGCATCGGCCCGATCACGCACTTCGATACCGATGCGTTTGCCGTCAAGGTGGCAGCCGAGGTCAAGGGCTTTGACGGCAACGAGTACTTTGGCAAGCGTGACGCCAAGCATCTCGACCCCTGCGTTCAGTTTGCGATGGCGGCTTCGGACGAAGCCATGCACGATGCGGGCTTTGATGTCGAAGGCGCCATCGATCGCGAGCGCCTGGGCGTCTACGTGGGCTCGGGCGTGGGCGGCATGACGACGCTCGTCGACAACGTCCATACGATTGCCGAACGCGGGCCCCGCCGCGCATCGCCCTATATGATCGCGATGATGATCCCCAACATGGCATCGGGCAATATCGCAATCCGCCACAAGGCAAAGGGCCCGACCCTGCCCGTGGTGACCGCGTGCGCAACCTCGGCCCATGCGGTGGGCGAGGCGTTCCGCGCCATCAAGCACGGCTATGCCGACGCGATCCTCGCGGGCGGCGCCGAGGCCGCAATTATCCCCGATGCCGTTGCGGGCTTTACGTCCTGCCGCGCATTGACCACCAACCCCGATTCCGCGACGGCCTGCCGTCCGTTCGATGCAGACCGCGATGGCTTTGTGATGGGCGAGGGCGCCTGTGTGCTCGTGCTCGAGAGCATGGAACATGCGCAGGCGCGCGGTGCGCACATTTATGCTGAGGTCGTGGGCTACGGCAACACCGATGATGCCTATCACATCACAAGCCCTGATCCCGAGGCTGCCGGCATTGCCCGCGCGATATCGCTGGCGGTGACCGAAGGCGACGTCAAGCCTTCCGAGGGTCTCTACATCAATGCCCACGGCACATCGACCAAGCTCAACGATTCGTCCGAGACGGCGGGCATTAAGCGTGCGCTCGGCGAGGACGCGGCGCGCGCCGCGCACGTCTCGTCGACTAAGTCGATGACCGGCCACATGATCGGTGCCACGGGCGCCATCGAGGTCATGGCCTGCGCCATGGCGCTCGAGCAGGGCGTGGTGCCGCCGACCATTAACTACCACACGCCCGATCCCGCCTGCGATCTTGACTACACGCCCAATCGCGCGGTTCGCGCCGACCTTACCTGGGCGCTTTCGACCAACCTGGGCTTTGGCGGACACAACGCCGCCATCGCGCTGCGTAGATATACGAGGAGCTAGAGCATGGATTCCAAAAGACTTGCCGAGATAGCCGATGTTATGGAGGACCGCGGCCTCACGCGCGTACGCGTTGAGGAGCCCGATGGCACCGCGGTCGAACTCGAGCGCGCGAGCGCCGCGCAGCCGGTTGCCGTGCCCATGCCTATGCCGAGCGCTATGGCCGCTCCAGTTGCAGCTCCCACAGTCGCGCCTGCCGCACCGGAGCCCGCCGCGCAGACACCTGCCGCCGCACAGGAGCCCAAGGGCACCGAGGTGACCGCTCCCATGGTCGGCGTTTTCTATGCTGCCCCGGCGCCGGGCGACGAACCGTTTGTGCACGTGGGCTCCAAGGTCAAGGCTGGCGAGACCCTTTGCATCATCGAGGCCATGAAGGTTCTCAACGAGGTGACGGCCGAGGCAGACGGTGAGGTGCTCGAGATCTGCGTGGTCGACGGCGACCTCGTGGAGTTTGGCAGCTGTCTCATGAGGATCGGATAGGTGATATCCATGAACAAAGAAGAGCTCAAGAAGCTGTTACCGCATCGCGAGCCGATGCTTTTGCTCGACGAGGCCGAGCTGGTGGGCGACGAGGCCCACGGCAAGATCACGATCACGGGCGACGAGTACTTTTTGCAGGGGCATTTTCCGGGAAACCCGGTCGTCCCCGGCGTGATTCAGTGCGAGATGCTCGCCCAGAACTGCTGCGTGCTGCTGATGGGCGATGAGGAGGCGCGCGGCGCGACGCCGTTCTATACGAGCCTCGATAAGGTGCGCTTTAAGCGTCCGGTGCGCCCGGGCGACACGGTTGATCTGGTGTGCACCATCACGCGTGCGCGCGGGCCGTTCCGCTTTGCGACGGGTACTGCGAGCGTCAACGGTGAGGTTTGCTGCCGCGCCGATATGTCCTTTGCACTCATGCACGAAAGTTAAGGAAGGCTTCATGTTCGACAAAGTGCTCATTGCCAACCGTGGCGAAGTCGCGGTCCGTGTTATCCGCGCGTGCCGCGATATGGGCATCAAGACCGTCGCCGTCTATTCCACGGCCGATGCGGACGCGCTGCACGTGCAGCTTGCCGACGAGGCATATTGCATCGGTGGCCCGCGTCTTGCCGAGAGCTACCTCAACGACGATGCCGTGCTCACCTGTGCCGTAAAGTCGGGAGCCAAGGCAATTCATCCCGGCTATGGCTTTTTCTCCGAGAAGGCGAGCTTCGTACGCGACTGCGACAAGTATGGCCTGGCGTTTGTCGGTCCTTCGGCCGAGGTGATCGACAGCATGGGCGATAAGGACGCCGCGCGTCGAACGGCTGCCGCGGCGGGCGTGCCCATCGTGCCGGGCTGCGATTTGCTCAAAAGCCCCGAGGAGGCAACGGCCGAGGCCGAGCGCATTGGCTGCCCCGTGCTCATTAAGGCGCGTGCAGGTGGCGGCGGTCGCGGCATTCGCAAGGTCGATCGCGTGGAAGATGCGGCAAAGGCCTTTATTGAAGCACGCGCCGAGGGCGAGGCCGTTTTTGGCGACGGCGAGTGCTACATGGAGAAGTTCGTCGCGCCGGCGCATCACGTTGAGGTACAGATTATGGCCGATAAGCAGGGCCATGTGTTTTCGCTCGGCGAGCGCGAGTGCTCGGTGCAGCGGCGCAACCAAAAGCTAATCGAGGAGAGCCCCGCGCCGTGCCTCGACGGACACGACGACATTCGTGCTCGCATGCACAAGGCAGCGCGTGACCTGGCTCGTGCCGTCGGCTACGAAGGAGCCGGTACCATCGAGTTCCTGTATTCGGACGACGGCAATTTCTACTTTATGGAAATGAACACGCGCTTGCAGGTGGAGCATCCGGTTACGGAGTTTGTGACCGATACCGACTTGGTCAAGTGGCAGCTGCGCGTGGCAGCCGGCCAGCCTCTGCCCTTTGAGCAGGAGGACATGCCGGTCCGCAACCACGCCATGGAGTGCCGCATCAATGCCGAAACGCCGGACTTTCTGCCGTCATGCGGAACGGTCACCGCGTTGCGTGTGCCGGGTGGTCCGCGCGTGCGCTGGGATTCCGCCATGTTTACCGGAGCGAAAGTTCCGCCGTACTACGACTCCATGCTTGGCAAGCTCATCGTGTGTGCGCCCACGCGTGACGGCGCCATTCGCAAGATGCGCTCGGCCCTGGGCGAGCTCGTGATTGAGGGCGTGAGCGAAAACAGCGAGCTTCAGCTCGACGTGCTGGCAAACGACGAGTTCTTGTCGGGCATGTATCACACCGATCTGATGGGGCATCTCTATGCTGATGAATAGAAAAGCGAAGACGGTCAACGTCCTCGAGGGACCGATGACCGAGTCGTGCGCCGAGTTTCCCGCGCGCCACGTGTTTATCAAGTGCCCGGAGTGCCGCCGCGTGATCGATGAGGCGCGCCTGCACGACAACCTCGAGGTCTGCCCTCGTTGCGGAAAACACTTTCGCGTGAGCGGTCGCGCGCGCATGCGCATGACGGTTGACGAGGGCACGTTTGAGGAATGGGATGCCAATCTGGCGTCGGAGGACTTCCTCTCGTTTCCCGGTTATGCCGACAAGCTCAAGAGCGTGAGCGAGCGTTCGGGCGAGCGCGATGCCGTTGTGTGCGGTAGAGGCAAAATCTGCGGTTGCGATACGGCGCTCTTCTTTATGGACGCCAACTTTATGATGGGCTCGATGGGTTCCGTGGTGGGCGAGAAGATCTGTCGCACATTTGAGCGAGCGACCGAGCTGGGGTTGTCAGTTGTCGGCTTTACCGTTTCGGGCGGTGCGCGCATGCAAGAGGGCGTGACATCGCTTATGCAGATGGCCAAGATTTCTGCGGCGGTTAGGCGCCACAGCGAGGCGGGCGGCCTGTATATCACGGTGCTCACCGACCCCACGACCGGAGGCGTAACCGCGAGTTTTGCCATGGAGGGCGACATTATCCTGGCCGAGCCCGATGCCCTGACGGCATTTGCCGGCCCGCGCGTGATCGAGCAGAACATGCACAAGCGCCTGCCCAAGGGATTCCAGCGCTCCGAGTTTTTGCTGGAGCACGGCTTTTGCGATGCCGTTGTTCCGCGTGGCGAGATTGCGCTCACGGTAGGCGAGCTGCTGGCGCTGCACGAAGGGCACGCGCCCGGCCTGGGGGCACCGCATGAGATCGTGCATATGGGTCGCCGCGGCAAAAAGCTGGGACACTTGTTCAAGCGCTCGGCCGCACCAAAAACCGCGCTCGAGATTGTCAAGCAGACCCGCTCGGCAGATCGCGCCACGGCGGGTGAGATGATCTCGCTGGGCCTCGACGGATTCGTTGAGCTGCACGGCGACCGTTACTTTGGCGACGACGCCGCTGTGTTGGCTGGCATTGGCTGGAAAGACGGACGCCCCGTAACGGTTATCGCCATCGAGCGCGGCACCACGACCAAAGAGCGTATCCGCCGCAACTTTGGCATGGCGCATCCCGAGGGCTACCGCAAGGCGCGTCGCCTTATGCGTCAGGCCGAAAAGTTTGGTCGACCGGTTCTGTGCCTGGTCGATACTTCGGGCGCGTTTTGCGGCATCGGTGCCGAGGAGCGCGGCCAGGGCGAGGCGATTGCCCAGAATCTCATGGAGATGAGCGGCCTTAAGACGCCGATTGTCTCGGTGGTGACAGGCGAGGGCGGCTCTGGTGGCGCGCTGGCGCTATCCGTGGCCGACCGCATCCTGATGCTCTCGAGCTCGGCCTATTCGGTCGTGAGTCCCGAGGCCTGCGCGTCGATCCTGTGGAAGGATACGGAGCGTGCGGATGAGGCCGCCGAGGCGCTGAAGCTCACGGCCCCCGATCTGTTGGCGCTCGGCATCATCGACGGCATTGTCGACGATAGGGGCCTGTCGCATGAGGAGATCGCCGGTGCCGTCATGTCTTCGGCATTTGATGCCTTCGATACGCTTGGGCAGCTCGACGACGCCACCCTCACAAACCTTCGCTATGAAAAGTACCGCACAATCGGTCAGTACCGCACGATGTGACAAGGGGCAGCCCGCATGTCACATTGGGAAAGGCGTTCCATGTCGCAAGTTTCTAACACCTCGTTTACAACGACGGTTTCATCAAACGCCATGGCCGTGGTGGACTATCTGTCCAAAAGCATGATGTCGGCGCTGCCGTTTATTGTCTGTGCGGCGTTGTTCCGCACCGTCGCCGTCATTATGGGCGAAGGCATGCTGGGCCTGTGGTCTGCCGATTCCGAAATCTATCGCCTGTTCTACAGTTGGCTCTATAACGCCGGCTACTACTTTTTGCCCATCTATCTTGGTTGGGCGGCTGCCCGCCAGCTCGGTTGCTCGGAACAACTGGGCATGATGCTGGGCGGCGTATTGATTGCGCCCGATCTGCTTAAGCTCGTCGATGCCGCATCGACGGCGGGGGCATCGATGGCTTCCGTGTATGGTCTGCTTCCCGCGCCGGTCAACGATTACACGACGACTGTTATTCCGGTCCTCATCTCGGTGCCCGTGCTATGGCGAGTGGAGTGTTTCTTTCATCGAGCTATCCCTAAGGCCGTGGCATTTTCGTTCGTTCCGTTTGCAACCATGCTCGTCATGGTTCCGGTTTCGCTGTGCATTACGGCGCCGGCGGGCAGCTATCTGGGCATGCTGTTGGGCCAGCTTATGTTTATGCTTGGCAATTCCGGTGGCATCGTGTCGCTGCTCACGCTCATGGGGCTTGCCGCGGGCTGGGAGTTTCTTAAGATCGCGGGTGTCAGCAACGTTGTCCTATCGCTCGCCTATGCGCAGTTTATGAGTGTGGGAACGGATTCGTGCATCCTGATCGCCGCGACGATGGCAACGTTCGCCGTTTGGGGTATGCCCTTTGGCGCGTCGCTCCGCGTTGCGGATAAGGACGAGAAGGCGCTCATGCTGGGCTATTCAATCTCGGGTATTCTTGGCGGCGTAAGCGAGCCAGCGCTGTACGGATGCGGCTTTAAATATGGCAGGTGTCTGACGTGCATGGCCGTTGGCGGCGCCGTCGGAGGCCTTGTTGCGGCCGTAGGCCACGTTACGGCTTATACTATCGGTATGACGAATGTTCTTATGGTCATTGGCTTTGCCACGGGCGGCATCTCGAATCTGCTGTGGTGCTGCGCTGCCGGCGGCGCAGCATTTGCGGTGTCTGCGGCGCTGAGCTACTGCTTTGGCGTGGTGCCGGCGAAGGGGCAGGTGACGGGGGACGGAGCCGATTTGCCCGAAACCTCGAAGAGCGTGGCCGAGGCAAGCGCATAAACCTGTGCGACAAAGGGACGGTCCCGCATGTCGCATTCCAAGGCCGTGGCCCGTGTGGGTTGCGGCCTTTTTGTATCTGGGGGACAAAGTAGCTACACTACAATCCGTTTGAGCAATAGATATATAGGTAGTACCGTGGGGGCGGATGCAGATGGTCGAGTGGATTGTTCGTCGTGCGCAGGGCGACCGTGCACGCGTGGGAACGTTGACGGGCATGGTGTGTATTCTCGCCAATGTGGCACTATGCGCTGCGAAGGGTGCAATTGGCGTGCTGTCGGGATCGGTTTCGATTGTGGCGGACGCCATGAACAACCTGTCCGATGCCAGCTCGAACATCGTGAGCGTGCTTGGCTTTAAGCTGGCGGGCAAGCCGGCCGACCCCGAGCATCCTTACGGACATGGCCGCTACGAGTATCTCTCGGGTCTGGTCGTGGCGGCGCTCGTGCTGCTGATTGGCGTTGAGCTGGTGAAGTCCTCGGTTGAGCGCATCATCCACCCCGAACCTGTCGAGTTCTCGCTTGCCCTGGTGGCGGTCCTTGCGCTTTCGATGGTCGTAAAGCTCTGGATGGCGGCCCTCAACCAAAAGCTCGGCGATCGCATTGAGTCCGAGACGCTGCATGCGACCGCGCAGGATTCCAAGAACGATGTCCTTGCCACGGGCGCCGTGTTAGCGTGCGCAATTGTTTCGCAGGTGACGCACATCAATCTTGACGCATGGGTCGGCCTTGCCGTTGGCGCCTATATTGGCTGGAGCGGCTTTGAGCTTATCCAAGATACGGTGAGCCCGCTTTTGGGCCAGGCGCCCGATCCTAAGCTGGTCAAGCACATTCGAGACAAGATCATGAGCTACCCCGGCGTTTTGGGCGTTCACGATTTGATGGTTCACGACTACGGCCCAGGCAGAAAGTTCGCAAGTGCCCACGCCGAGATGGCGGCTGAGGCCAGCCCGCTGGAAAGTCACGACACGCTCGATAACATCGAGCAGTCGTTTAGGGTCGAAGACGGCATGATCGTCACGCTCCATTACGATCCCATCGTGACCGACGATCCAAAGGTGGCGAGCATGCGTCTGCGCATCAACGCTATGGCTCAAGAGATTGATAGCCGCCTTTCGATTCACGACCTGCGTTGCGTGCCGGGCCCCACGCACACCAACGTGATCTTTGACTGCGTACGTCCCTCGGATTTGGCGATGAGCGCCGAGGACCTGAAGCGCGCGCTGGCGAAACGGGTCGAATCGGAATATCCCAAGTCGGTCGCCAAGATCACGATCGACGAAGACTACGTAGGCCATACCCACGAGTAGGGCTGTGCCAGCAAAGCAAGTTATACAGAAGGGGAGAGCATGAAGCGTCTATATCTACTCCGCCACGGTCAGACAGAATTCAACGTTAAAAAGCTCGTCCAGGGCCGCTGCGATTCACCGCTGACCGACCTGGGTCGTCAGCAAGCCGGGATGGCAGCCGCGTGGCTCAAAGCCCACAACGTCGTTCCCGACAAAGTGGTCTCTTCGCCCTTGGGCCGAGCCATGGACACGGCAAGTCTCGTCGCAACCGAACTCCTCGGCCGGGATGCAGCAGTCGAGCCCTGCGAAGGCATCATCGAGCGCAGCTACGGCACCTTCGAAGAAGGCCCCCACGACGCCCTACCCACCGACGTCTGGGATCCAGGCGAGGACTTGGTCCCCTTCGGAGGAGAAGGAAGCCGCGCGCTGCAAGAGCGCATGGTAGGCACCCTCACCAATCTCATGGGCTCTGAGGGCATCGAAACCCTTCTAGCAGTAAGCCACGGCAGCGCCAGCCGCCAATTCATCAAGGCTGCAGCTCCAGACGGCTTCGAGCTCCCAACAAAACTCCCCAACTGCGCCATTATGATTTTCGATTTTGATGAGGCGGAGCCACAAGTAGAGGGCGAGCCAATGCAATGCAAGTTCACCCTCCAGCAAATAGTGGACCCCCAACAAAGTCATTAGCCTGAGCGAGTAGAGTTAAGCAGACATCAACGTGTCGTCTCCCGAGCTTTGGCTTGACACGCTGAACATCTACAAGGATAACCTTGAGGCCGTCGAGGCGTTCCTGGCCGACGCCCGCGCCATGGGCGACGGTCGCCTCAATGTGGTGCTCACCGGTGCCGGCACCTCCGATTACGTGGGTGAGGTTGTCGTCCTCAACCCCGACCTATCCCTCGTCGAGACCTATCTCGGTGGCGAGAGCGTCTACACTGAGAAGTAGCTGCTGACCTATTTGCGATTTGATGCGAATAATGAGACCCCGATTCGGCTTTATCGAATCGGGGTCTTTGCTGTGGTGTCCAGCTAAATCAAAACAGGCCTATTCTGCGACGATGATGCGAGTTGATTCGAGAACCATGGAACGCTGTTTGTCGTTGACATTTGCATCGGTGATGAGTGCGTCCATTTGATCGAGATTGAAGAAGCCGAAGAAGTCCATCTGTCCGATC
This sequence comes from Collinsella sp., assembly GCA_019414515.1. Classification (GTDB taxonomy): domain Bacteria; phylum Actinomycetota; class Coriobacteriia; order Coriobacteriales; family Coriobacteriaceae; genus Collinsella. The sequence goes on along the minus strand of DXLX01000036.1, from coordinate 38,601 downwards.
TTGCTTGAATCGCAGACAAGGTAACGCTTGGCGGCGCGATCGCAAGCGAGCGCCTGTAAGCGTCCTTCCTCAAGGTTAAAACAGGAGATGGATTGGGCGAGTACGCCGTTGGTGCCGATAAAGCAAGTGTCGATACCGAGCGGGGCGAGAGCATCTTCGGCGATGGGCCCGACGAAAGAACCCGATCGTTTGCGATACTGTCCTCCCAGGGCCCAGATCTCCACATCGTTACGCGTCTGGAGCATGTTCAGCACGATGATGCTGTTTGTGATGACGCGCAGCCGCATGCGCGGCAGCGCACGGGCGATGAGAGCGCAAGTCGAACCGGGTCCGAGGAAGATGGTGTCGCGCTCTCTGATGAGGTTGACAGCGGTGCGTGCGATATGCTCTTTTTCAGGGGAGCGGATTGAGAGCTTTTCAAAAAACGGGACCTCTTCGGCAATGGGGGAGCCGCTTGAAAGTCGGATGCCACCGTACTCGCGGATGACGCCAGCGCGTCGCGAGAGCTCATCGAAGTCTCTTCGAGCGGTCATTTCAGATATACCAAAGATTGTTGCGGCTTGGGCAACAGTGACCATTCCGCGCTGAGCGCACAGCTCAAGTAATTGTTCGTGACGTTCGGGTTTAAGCATGGCTTGCCAATTGGATTATGCGGTAATGACGGAGGTATAGGCGCGGAGGGCCTCGATGGTCCGGGGGTCTGCGTCCTCGTTAATGAATGCCGCGGTCATATCCTCCAGTGTGGTGAAAAGGCAGAAGTCGCGCCTTCCGACTTTTTCAGCATCTACAACAAGATAACGCTCCTGAGCTCGAGAAAGAGCGTCTGAGAGGACCATGGCTGCATCGGGACGAGAGCCAAAGACCTCGTTTCCAAAAATACCGGTTGCCGAGACGTAGGCCTTGGGAGCGGATAGACCGTAGGGGCCGCGGCCGTTGTATGGCATGGTGAAAACTCGCGTGTCGTGACGCATCATGCCACCAACAAAGAATAGATCTATATGTGGATTGTCGGCTAGCAGGTTCAGCACGGGAAGACTGTTGGTGACGACGCGTATGTCCTCCTGGGGCAAATACGAACACATGAGCTCGAGAGTGGAGCCTCCACCGAGAAAGATCGTATCGCCGGCTGAGACGGTTTGGGCGGCGGCTATAGCAGCGGCACGTTTCTGATCAACTTGAAAACGACGTTTCTCCTCATGCGGGGTCAAACGTGAAAGGGCTGTTCCGTGGGCGGAGTGTGGAAGCTGAGCCCCTCCGTGTACGCGCACAAGAAGGCCCTTGTCGGCAAGCTCGGCCAGGTCACGCCTGATGGTCATATCCGAAACAGATAGGGTATTAGATATCTCGTTTACCGATACCGAATGATGTTGATCGAGCAAGTCGAGAATGGCCTGCTGGCGTTCGGATTTCATGAGTGCCGACTCCCTCATCGAGCGTTTGTTCTTATTTCAATGTAAACGAACAACATAAATAAACGCAAACCGTTCACGAAGGCACATTACCTTTCACCGGTCAAAACATAACGCTCACGGAAAAAACCATCAAATAGGAGGTAAATAGAGCTCATTCCAAAAATCATCTCTTGACCAATAAACAAATATAAACGAACAGAACGAACAGAACGAACAGAACGAACAGAACGAAGAGAATTAATAAGTATGAAAGGACAGAAGATGCGTATCGGTGTCATCCTTGCAAGTCACGGAGAGTTCGCTCAGGCCGCCCTCGGCGCCGTCGAGATGATTGCGGGCAAGCAGCCTGATGTCATCGCTCTTGGTCTCACCGCCGAGAAGAGCCTGGAGTCTTTCGAGTCCGAGATGCGCGAGGCTTACGAGACCCTCAGCGCCGAGTGCGAACTCGTCGTCACCCTATGCGACATCTACGGCGGCACCCCATTCAACGTGACTACCCGCTGCCTGCTCAACGGCATGAACATGGTTGCCTACACTGGCCTGTCCATGCCCGTTGCGGTCGAGCTCCTGCTCACCCGCGATGGCCTCGATTCCGCCGACGCGGTCCGTGCCCAGCTCACTGCCGCTCACGCCGGGGCCCAGCAGGAGATCAAGGCTCCCGCTCCGGCCGTGGAGGCAGACGAGGACGATTTGGACCTCTAGGCTCGTTAGCCCGTCGATTCGAGTGGCGCTCACCCGTATCCCCCGAGTGGGCGCCTCGATCGAGCAGAGCATTCGTAAACGGTACTGAAGGAACGTGCAAACGAAAAGAAGAACATCATGGCACTCAAACTCGTCGACATCGATGACCGCCTGATCCACGGTCAGGTCGCCACCACTTGGATTCCCGACTTCGGCATCGAATCGGCAATCATTGTCTCGGATAAGGTCGCCAACGACCCCGTCCAGAAGTCCGTCGCCGGCCTCGCCGCCCCCGACATCAAGGTCTCCGTCTTCGGTGTCGAGAAGTTCATTGAGGTCCTCAAGAAGACCGAGCTCAAGAAGGCCACGATGGTGCTCTTCACCAACCCCATCGACGCCCTCAAGCTGCACGAGAACGGCTTGCCGTTCGACTACCTGAACGTCTCCGGCATGCGCTTCAACGAGCAGCGTCATCGCCTGCACAAGAACATGTCCGTCACCGCCGAGGAAAAGGCCGCCTTCGAGGAGCTCATTGGCCTCGGCGTCGACTGCTGGATGCAGACCACCACGCGCGATTCCAAGGAGCCCGTGTCCGAGCTCCTCAAGAACTACTAAGTAAGTAACCATCTCCGGGCATGTGAACCCGGGGCGTGCCCATCGGAGGGAACGATGGGCGAATAGGGAAGGAGAGGCTTATGCTTCAGGCACTTCTGCTCGCCATCTGGGCGGGTCTGTGCACTTGGGACCAGTTCGGTCCCCACCTGGGCTTCCGCAAGCCCCTGCTGGCATCCGTCGGCGTCGGCATCATCCTCGGTGACATGACGACCGCCATCATGATCGGCGCGACCATGGAGCTCATGTGGCTCGGCGTCAACAACATCGGCGCTTATGTTCCGCCGGATGTCATCTCCGGCACCATCGTCGGTGCCGCCCTGGGCATCATGGGTTCCACCGACACCGCCAGCGCCATCGCCCTGGCAGTCGCCATCGGCATCCCCACCGCCACCTTGGTTCAGCAGCTGAACATCTTGGTCATGACCACTAACGTCTCGCTTGTCCACGGTGCCGACAAGGCCATCGAGTCCGGTAAGTTCAACGCCGTCAACAAGTTCTTCTGGACCGGCGCCCTGTGCTTCTTCCTGACCCGCGCCGTTCCCGTCTTCATCGCCACGGGCATCGGCTCCTTCGTGATCGAGGACATCATGGCCTTCCTGCAGAACCAGGTTCCGTGGGTCCTCACCGGCTTCTCCACCGCCGGTGGCATGATGCCCGCCGTCGGTCTGGCCATGCTCCTCACCATGATGATGAAGAAGAACATGTGGATCTTCCTGCTGCTCGGCTTTATCATGGCCGCCTTCCTCAACGTCCCGACCGTGGGCATCGCGCTCGCCGCTTGCGCCGCCGCCGGCGTGTGGGACGTCATTACCGAGGGCCAGAAGAATCAACCCGCCCCTGCCGCCGCCTCTGCCGCCGGCTCCGATGATGACGAGGAGTACGATCTCTAATGGGTAAGATCTCCAACTCCACCCTGAACAAGGTCCTGCTGCGCACCCAGGGTTGCCAATTCGCGCACAACTACGAGCGCATGCAGTCGCTGTCCCTGACCTACTGCTTTGCCCCTGTCCTCGAGGAGCTCTACAAGGACGCCCCCAAGGAGGAGCGCGTTAACGCCATGAAGCGCCACCTCGAGTACTTCAACACCCACCCGCTCGCGATCCCCTTCATCCTTGGCATCACCGCCGCCCTGGAGGAGACCACGGATGAGGATCAGAAGGACACCGTCGTCGGCATCAAGACCTCCCTCATGGGTCCCTTCGCCGGCCTTGGTGACTCCCTGCTGAACCTCACCTGGTTCCCGATCGCCGGCTCCATCGGCGCATCTATGTGCGTCGACAACGGCTCCATTGTGGGTCCGCTCGTGATGTTCTTGCTCATCAACCTGCTGTACTGGCCGCTGAAGTACTTCGGCCTGCACAAGGGTTACGAGATGGGCATGGAGCTCGTCGAGAAGGCGGGCGTCCAGGTCTTCGACCGTCTGGGCAACCTCGCCAACGTGCTGGGCGTCATGGTCACCGGCGGCCTGATCGCCACGACCGTTAAGCTCAAGCTTGCCGTGCAGTTCGCCTTCGGTGAGGGTGACCCGCTGGTGCTCCAGGACCAGCTCGATAAGGTGTTGCCCTTCCTGCTGCCTGTCGTTCTGACTTTCATCTGCTATCGCCTGCTCAAGAAGGGCCAGGGCAAGAACTCCGCCCAGATCATCATCGGTCTGATTGTGTTCTCCCTTGTGTTCGCCGCTATCGGTTTCTACTTCCCGGCGTTCAAGATCTTCGCCTAATCGCGAGCTTATCAAAAGGCAAATCGTTTGATGCCCGCGCCCCGCATGCCGGGCGCGGGCCTCGTTGTCTCATGTGCTCTCCATCGTGCGCGATCGGGGTGCGCTCCATTATGCCCATGTGCCTTTGGCGTATCGCCATCTGGCAAATCCAACTATCGAAAGGATGCCAATGAGAACCGTCCTCGTGCTCATGGATACTCTGCGTCGCGACGTCCTGTCGTGCTACAACCCCGCAACCGACGTCCAGACCCCCAATCTCGATGCCTTTGCCGAGCGTTCCTGCGTGTTCGACAACCACTGGATCGGCTCGGCTCCCTGCATGCCTGCCCGCCGCGACATCCTCACCGGTCGCTACAACTTCCTCGAGCGCCCCTGGGGCCCCATCGAGCCCTTCGATGTGACGCTGCCGGCCTGCCTGCGCGCGAACGGCAACTTCTGCCACATCACCACCGACCACTGCCACTACCTACGCACCGGTGGCGAGGGCTACCTCCAGGAGTTCAACACCTGGGATTACTACCGCGGCCAGGAGGGCGACCCGTGGGTCAGCCGCATCGATGAGCCGAATAACATGCCCGAGACCTTCTACGGGCGCGTGCGCGAGCAGTACCAGAAGAACCGTCAGCTCTGGCCCAACGAAGAGGACATGCCGAGCCCCAAGACCTTCCAGTCCGCCTGCGACTGGATCGACGGCAATGCTGGGGCCGACGACTTCTTCCTTATGGTTGAGACCTTCGACCCGCACGAGCCCTTCGATGTGCCCGACAAGTACATGGAGATGTACGGCGGCACTGGCGAGCTCGACCGCGACTACTTCGAGATTCCTGAGTACAAGCGCGTCTCCGCCACCGACGTCAACAAGGGCGCGGAGGACTACCTGCAGCGCCGCTACAAGGCCCTCGTCACCATGACCGACCGCTGGTTTGGTAGGCTCATCGACAAGCTCGAGGAGCGCGGGATGCTGGACGATACCATGGTCATGGTCACCACCGACCACGGCTATTTCCTGGGCGAGCGCGACTACATGGGCAAAAACTACATGCACCTGTATAACGAGCTCGCGCATCTGCCGTTCATTGTGCACTTCCCGGGTAACGCCCGCGCCGGCGAGCATGCCCGCCAGCTCACTCAGGCAATCGACATCATGCCCACGGTGCTTGAAGCCCACGGCTGCGAGATTCCCGCAGATGTGTGCGGCACCTCCCTCGTGCCGCTCATGACGGATGCTGACGCGCCCACGCGTGGCTACGCCCTGTACGGCGTGCACGCCATGACCGTCAACGTCACCGACGGCCGCTACACCTACTTCCGCGCGCCGGTCGCCGGCAACCAGCCGTGCTTCGAGTACACCGCACTGCCGCACACCATCCGCAAAAAGATGGGTTCGGACTGCCCGGAGGAGATTGAGTGTGGCCGCTACTTCAAACGCACCAAGTACCCGCTGTTCAAGATCCCCTGTAAGAAGCCGGCCCAGATCGAGGGAGCCACGCCGCTCGCCGAGGTCGAGCAGACGATGCTGTTCGACCTTGAGAGTGACTACGGCCAGGTTAATAATCTCGCCGGCAAGGACGACCACGCCGAACAGCGCATGATTGACCTGCTGCTGCGCGGCCTGGAGGAGCATGAGTCCCCGGCCGAGCAAAAGGAGCGCCTGGGCTTGGCCTAAGATTCATGCGGTGATTGTGCGGGCCGGATGCGCCGCCTCGGGTAAGGAGGTGGTTTCCGGCCCGATGAGTGAGGGCTAGCCTGTGCGAAGGGGGGTATGTGCCATGTGCGCGAAGCATATTGGCTTTTTGATAAAACCGGCATCGAGTGCTTGCAACATGCGGTGCAGGTACTGCTTTTACTGCGATGTCGCTGCTCATCGCGAGGAGCGGAGCGCCCGCGTCATGGGCGAAGACGTGGCAAGTGCCATCATCGACCGTGCACTCGCCGTGGCGAGTGATGCGCACATTTCTTTCGCCTTCCAGGGCGGCGAGCCCACCCTGGCCGGCCTTGACTTCTTCCATTCGTTCGTCGCGCGGGTGGAGGAGCGCCGTGAGAACCAGCGGGTGAGCTGGGCGTTGCAGACCAACGGCTACCTGATCGAAGAGGAATGGGCCGAGTTCTTCCGCGAGCACGGGTTCCTCATCGGAGTCTCGGTTGACGCTTATCGCGACCTGCACGATTCGATGCGTCCCGATGCGCACGGTGCCGCTACGTACGCGCGCGTCATGAGCGGCGTTCGCCTGCTGCGCGAGCGCGGCGTGGACGTCAACATACTCTCGGTCCTCACCTCGCAGATGGCGGCGCATCCACAGCGCGTCTTCTCCTTCATCAAGCAGGAGAAGATCACCCATATCCAGTTCATCCCGTGCCTGCCGGGCCTCGACGATGAGCGGGACACGTTCTCGCTCGACCCGCGTGCCTTCTCCTCGTTCTACCGCCGCTTGTTCGACTTGTGGTGGCGCGAGCTCGGTGCTGGGCGCTATGTGAGCATCTGGCTGTTCGAGAACGTCATGCAGATGGCGCTCGGGCAGTTTCCGTCGCAGTGCGGTATGCTCGGCCGCTGCGCTCCGCAGTTCGTGGTGGAAAGCGACGGTTCGGTGTATCCGTGCGACTTCTATGCGCTGGATGAGTACCGCGTGGGCGATATTCGCGTCGATTCCCTTGAGGCAATGGCGACCTGTGAGACCATGCGCATGTTTTTGAACGAGCCGCGTCGCGATTGCGCGCGGTGCGCCGATTGCCCCTTTGAGGGCATTTGCCATCGCAACTGCAAGCGCCTGAACATCGCCTATTACGATGCGGGCTACTGCGGGCTGCGTGAGTTTTTGGAGTACGCCTATCCCGGCCTGCAGCGCGTGGCTCGCATGTTCACGCGGCGCTGATCCTGCCCGGGTTTTGCCTCGTCGTAGTTGTGTGGGGCTCTGCGCCCCTCCCGCCTTGACCACTCAATCTTCATCCCGTTCCCGTGAGTTTGGAGTTCCCTATGCCCCAGCAACCCAACGTTCTCCTTATCATGTGCGACCAGATGCGCGGCGACTGCCTGGGTATCGACGGCCATCCGGACGTGCAGACGCCCTACTTGGACACGCTCGCCGCCGACGGCATGCTGTTCGAGAACGCCTACTCCGCCTGCCCGAGTTGCATCCCGGCGCGCGCCGCCCTCTTTTGCGGCAAGACGCCCGCGGGCACGGGCCGCGTGGGTTACCAGGACGGTATCGCGTGGGAGTACGACCATATGCTCGCGCAGGAGATGCGCGACGGCGGCTACCAGACCGCCGTGGTAGGCAAGATGCACGTGCATCCGCCGCGTTTGGGCTGCGGCTTCGAGCACATGCGCCTGCATGACGGCTACATCGGCCACTACCGCAAGGCGAACCTGCCGTACTGGATGCACCAGAACGTCTCCGACGACTACATGCGCTTCCTCAAAAATGAACTGGGCGAATTCGCCGACGTGAACGGTTCGGGCGTTGAGAACAACTCCTGGATCACCCATCCCTGGGCCTACGAGGAGCGCCTGCACCCCACCAACTGGGTGGTGGACGAGTCCATCCGCTTTTTGGAGACCCGCGATCGCACGCGCCCGTTCTTCCTCATGACGAGCTTCGTGCGGCCCCACCCGCCCTTCGACGCGCCGCAGACCTACTTCGATCTGTACCGCGACATGGAGCTGCGCGCGCCTGCCGCTGGCGATTGGGATGACGCCGATGCCACCGAGCGCGATGGCATGATCTTGGACAGCGTGCACGGCTGCCGCGACGCCGAGCTGCGCCGCGAGGCCATGGCGGGCTATTATGCCTGCATCACACATATGGACCACCAGATCGGCCGGCTCATCACGGCGCTCGAGAACGACGAGACCTACCACGACACCGTGATCGTGTTCTGCTCCGACCACGGCGAGATGCTCTTTGACCACAGTCTCTTTCGCAAGGTGTTGCCCTACGAGGGCTCCGCGCGCATCCCCTTCATCGTGCACGTGGGCAAAAACGTCGATGTGCCGGGCGGCGAGCGCGTTCGCGGCGTGAGCGAGAGCACGGTGGAACTCATGGACCTTATGCCCACCATCCTCGAGGCGTGCGACCTGCCCGTGCCCGAGGGCGTGGAGGGCGCCTCGCTCATGGGCGAGCTTACCGGCGCCGCGCCGCTGAACCGTGCATACCTGCACGGCGAGCACAGCGGCAGCCGCGAGCAGTCCAACCAGTGGATCGTGACCCCGCATGACAAGTACATCTGGTTCACACGGACCGGGATGGAGCAGTATTTCGACCTGGACGCCGATCCGCGTGAGGAGCACGACCTCATCGACGCTCCGGAGCGCGCCGCGCGCATCGCCGTGCTCCGTGCCTGCCTGATTGAGGAGCTCGCTGGTCGCGAAGAGGGATATGTTCGTGACGGCGAGTTGGTGGCGGGACGTGCGCCCGCCGTTATGCTTGAGCGCCCCCGGCCCTCGCGCCTCCAACGTTAAGAGAAAGGCCTATCCATGGATATGAAGACGATCGGCATTGTGGTCGTAGTGGTTGCGGTCGGGTTCACCATTTACATGGAGGTCCAAAAGCGCACAACCTTCGCCAAGCTCGAGGCGTACCTGCGCGAGGGCGACCTCAACAACTACCTCAAGGTCCTGAACCGCCCGCTCACTAGCGTGCTGTACCCCAAGTACAACGTGCTTTTCATGCGCTTGAACGCAGCTCTTGCCATGGATGACGTCGAGGCATCCGAGCGCATCATCCGCGAGATGGGTTCGCTCAAGATGAGCGAGGAGCAGACACTCGCGCTGGCGGCAAAGGCGTTCTCCTTCTACGTGGAGATCGGGGATGAGCCCCACGCACGCGAGGTGCTCTCCTACCTCGAGGAGCACGGTGATCGCGAGGCTGCGCGTGCCGACCGTCGCACCTATGACGTCTTCCTCAAGGGCTCGTATGCCTATATCGACGAGATGGAGCGCGCGTTGTCGGAGGCGGCTGGCATGGAAGAGGCCCTGCTCTGCCAGATGCTCTCGGTTCAGTACGAGAACAAGGGTGACGAGGGGCGCGCCGCGTCCTATTACGAGCGCGCTGAGCGGACGCTCGCAGCAGCCATGCCTGACAAGTAGGGAAGAGTCTAGGCGCTTCATATGCTAGCAATCGTATTCGCCATTGCGTTTTTCGCCTCTACCATCAGTGCCATCTGCGGTGTCGGCGGGGCATCATCATTAAGCCCGTGATGGACGCCGTGGGTGTCGCCGACGTGGCGACCATCAACTTCCTGTCCGGATGCACCGCGAGGACAACATCGGGCACTTCGCCATGAGCGTTTCCACCGCGCTGCTGCTCGACGTCGTCTACGCGTGCATCTTCAACCAGGATTACTTCGCTAACTACTAGCGGCGTGTCGAGACGGTGCGCGGGCCATTGATGGACTCGGCAGGCAGATTGGCGGGGACGCCTAGCCCTTGGCGCAACGGTGCTCCGCATGAGCGGCGTAAATAGGGACATATCGCGCAGCAGCGTTCGAGATATGTAAAAGTCCACAACCATACGCTGCGGTTTTGAATGATACGAACGCTTGCAATTCGTTGCATAGGGTGTTGCTCGATCGATAGGAGCTTGTTCGGATGGGTCCTCAATACATCTTGGTCTTCGCGGTATGCTTCCTGGCGTCGCTTCTGGGGCCGCTCTGTGGCATCGGCGGCGGCGTGATCATCAAGCCCGTGGTCGACGCGATGAACGTCATGAGCGTGAGCACGGTGAGCTTCCTCTCGAGCATGTCGGTGCTCATCATGTCGCTCTCCACGCTCGCGCAGAACGCGGCGAGCGGGCAGTCTGATATCGACGCGCGGGCGATGTCGCCCATCGCCGTCAGCTCCGCGGTGGGCGGCGTGATCGGCAAGATGTTGTTCAACCGGCTGGGGTCCGTGTTCCCCGACGCCGAGCTCGTCGGCGCGGTCCAGGCCGCCGTGCTCATCGTGCTCGCCGTCCTCGTGCTGGCCTACACGCTCAACAAGGCGCGCATCAAGGGCCTCAAGCTCGAGAATGCGTGGGCGCAGGCGCTCATAGGGTTCTGCGCCGGGGCGTGCTGGTCCTTCCTCGGCATCGGCGGCGGCCCCTTCAACCTGGCCATCCTCGTCTTCTTCTTCGCCATGGAGAGCAAGCCCGCCGCGCAGGCGTCGCTGTTCATCATCGCGTTCTCGCAGACGGCGAGCCTCATCTACACGCTGGCCACGGGCAGCGTGCCCGCGTTCCTCCCCGTGGTCCTGCTGGGCATGGCGGCGATGGCGGTGCTTGGGTCGGTCGTGGGGCGCCGCCTGCTGCGCTTGATGGACTCGGCGGCGGTCGATAAGCTCTACGTGTTCGCCCTCGTGCTCATCATCGTGATCTGCACGTACAATTTCATCCGGTTCTCGGTGCTCTAGTTCTTCGCCCCGAAACGGGATGCCGCGATAATGGAGCTGGAGCGCGGGCCTTCCTCTTCTGCCTTGAGGAGGTCGCCGTGTCCCGCTCGTCTCATGAGCGCCGATGGTGTTGAAGTCCTCTTGGCAATAAGTCGCGGCAGCGTCAGCCGCCAATTCAAAAAAGCCACAGGCGGAAGGCAAACCGCTTCAAAGCAAATTCACCCTCCAACAAATAGTGGATCCCCAACAAAGTCTTTAGCCTGAGCGAGCAGAGTTAAGCAGGCGTCAACGTGTCGTCTCCCAAGCCCGGCAGAGCAGCAACCTTAATATATTTCGCCGCCGCTCTGCCGGCCCCAGGCGACTCCGCGCACTTTACCTGCGTAAACAATGTGAGTGAAATATGAATCTCGATGGATACGCCCGCAGCCGTGTATACTAAACAGCTGTGTGAAACCAGGGGAGTATTCTGGCTGGACAAAATGCCTGCTTAATAGGGTTGTCAGGTAGTCCGGACGCAATACAAGGCTGGGGAGCATGTCGTGTAAGTAGTGGTCCTCTAGGGGCGTACGCTCGGTGGCGTACGCATTGTCCCAAGACCACGCGAGAGTTGGGATCATATCTTGATCAGCATGATTCTCGGCCGCAAGATTGGCATGACCCAGGTTTGGGACGAGGACGACAACGTCGTTCCCGTCACGGTCATCCAGGCTGGCCCCTGCGCTGTCTCGCAGGTTAAAACTCAGGCAACCGACGGCTATGACGCCGTCCAGATCGGTTTCGGCGACATCAAGGCCAAGAACGTGAACAAGCCCATGGCTGGTCACTTCGCCAAGGCTGGCGTCGAGCCTGTCCGTTTCCTTCGTGAGGTCCGCGTCGAGAACGGCGAGGAGCACAAGGTCGGCGAGGTCGTCACCGTCGCTGATTTCGCTGACGTCGAGAAGGTCGACGTCATCGGTACCTCCAAGGGTAAGGGCTTCCAGGGTCGCATCAAGCGCTGGGGTCAGCGCCGCGGTCCTATGACGCATGGTTCTCACTTCCAGCGTCACCCTGGTTCTATCGGTCAGTGCGCCTATCCTGCGCGCGTCCTCAAGGGCGTCAAGATGGCCGGTCACATGGGTAACGAGCGCGTTACCGTCAAGAACCTTTCCGTTGTCCGCATCGATGCCGAGCAGAACCTCATCTTGGTCAAGGGCGCTGTCCCGGGTGCCAAGAATGGTCTCGTCGCCATCCGTATGGCCTAAGGGCCCAGCCCATTTAGCCCAGCGTCATACCAAGGAGAACACATAAATGGCAAAGTTTGAAGTAAAGAACAGCGAGGGCAAGAAGGTCGCCGAGGCCGAGCTCGCCGCTGAGGTGTACGGCATCGAGCCGAACATCCACGTTATGCACCACATCGTCAAGTGCCAGATGGCCTCTTGGCGTCAGGGCACCCAGTCTGCTAAGGGTCGCTCTGAGGTTTCCGGTGGCGGCAAGAAGCCTTGGCGTCAGAAGGGCACCGGCCGTGCCCGCCAGGGTTCCATCCGTGCTGCCCAGTGGCGTCACGGTGGCGTTGTCTTCGCCCCCAAGCCCCGTTCCTACGCTAAGCGTATGAACAACAAGGAGGTCAAGCTGGCTATGCGCTCCGCGCTGTCCGCCAAGCTGGCCGATGGCGAGCTCGTGCTCGTCGACGACTACGGCTTCGAGAAGCCTTCCACCAAGGCTGCCGTCGCCATGCTCAAGGCTCTCGGCCTTGAGGGCAAGCGTCTGACCATCATCGTTCGCGATGAGGACGTCAACGCCTACCTGTCGTTCCGCAACATTCCCAAGACGTTCATCATCACTGCCGACGAGGCCAACACCTACGATCTCGTCAACAACAACGCTGTGCTGATGCCCGCCGACATCGCCGCTCACTTCGGGGAGGTGCTTGCATAAATGACCGCCCACGAGATCATCATCCGTCCGATCGTGTCCGAGCGTTCCTTCTCCGGCATGGAGCTGAACAAGTACACGTTCGAGGTCGCCAAGGATGCTAACAAGTATCAGATCAAGGACGCTGTCGAGGAGATCTTCGGCGTCAAGGTCGTTCGCGTGAACACCCTGACGGTCAAGCCCAAGACCAAGCGCGTGCGCTATGTCGCCGGCAAGACCCGTTCTTGGAAGAAGGCCATCGTCACGCTGGCCGAGGGCGACACCATCGAGGTCTTTGGCAACCAGGCCTAAGACTCGCTGCTGTTGAGTGAGCTCATGCCTCCCAAATAGGGGAGGCGGGAGCTCAAGGTTTTGGGCGTATAAAATGGACACGCCCGGAACCGTGTATACGTCCGGTGTCATCGCACCCGAGGCAGAACCTCGAATCCCTGTCTGCGATGGCTAACGGATTCCTATTGAAAGGGATTGTAATGGCTGTAAAGCACCTTAAGCCGACCTCCGCTGGTAGGCGTTGGCAGACGATCTCCGACTTCTCCGAGATCACCTGCACCAAGCCCGAGAAGTCTCTTCTCGAGCCCCTGCCCAAGAAGGCCGGTCGTAACAACAACGGCCGCATCACCACCCGCCACCAGGGCGGCGGCGTGAAGCGTCGTTACCGCGTGATCGACTTCAAGCGCAACAAGGACGGTGTGCCCGCCAAGGTTGCCACGATCGAGTACGATCCGAACCGTTCCGCTCGCATCGCTCTGCTGCACTACGCTGACGGTGAGAAGCGCTACATCCTGGCCCCCAAGGGCCTCGAGGTCGGTCAGACCATCATGTCCGGTTCTGACGCCGACATCAAGCCGGGCAACGCTCTGCCCCTCGCCGACATCCCCGTCGGTACGCTCATCCACGCCGTCGAGTTCCAGCCGGGCAAGGGCGCTGCTATCGCCCGTTCCGCCGGTAACTCCTGCCAGTTGATGGGTAAGGAGGGCAAGTACGCTATCGTCCGTATGCCTTCCTCCGAGATGCGCCGCATCCTCGTTACCTGCCGCGCCACCGTCGGTGAGGTCGGCAACGCCGATCACGCCAACATCGTCATCGGCAAGGCCGGCCGTAAGCGTCACATGAACGTGCGCCCGACCGTCCGCGGTACCGTCATGAACCCTGTCGACCACCCGCACGGCGGTGGCGAGGGCAAGAACCACACCTCTGGTCGTCCCTCTGTTACCCCTTGGGGTAAGCCGACGAAGGGCCTTCGTACGCGCAAGAAGAAGAAGGTCTCGAACCAGCACATCATTCGTCGCCGTAAGAAGTAATTTCGGATACCGAGTTTTAGGAGAAAGCACTTATGAGCAGAAGTCTCAAAAAGGGCCCGTTCGTGGAGACTCGCCTTCTCTCGCGTATCACCGCGATGAACGAGGCTGGCAAGAAGGACGTCGTGAAGACCTGGTCCCGCGCGTCCACCATCTTCCCCGAGATGGTTGGTCACACCATCGCCGTCCACGACGGCCGCAAGCATGTGCCCGTGTATGTTACCGAGTCCATGGTTGGTCACAAGCTCGGCGAGTTCGCGCCGACTCGTACGTTCCGTGGCCACAAGGCCAAATAGGGGGTTAACCGTAAATGGCAACTAAGTCTATTGAAACTGAGGCCACCGAGGTTCGCGCCGTCGCTAAGTACGTGCGTGTTTCCCCCAGCAAGGCCCGCCTGGTGGTCGATCTGATCCGCCGCAAGCCTGTCGCTCAGGCCTTCGACATCCTCCACTTCTGCGACCGCGCCGTCGCTGTGGATGTCGAGAAGGTTCTCCGTTCCGCCGTTGCGAACGCCGAGAACAACAACGGTCTGCGTGCCGACAACCTGGTTGTCGCCGCTGCCTATGTTGACGAGGGTCCGACGCTTAAGCGCATCCGTCCCCGCGCCAAGGGTTCCGCTTCTCGCATTCTGAAGCGTACTTCCCACATCACCGTCGTCGTTGCTCCTCGAAAGGAGGCGTAAAGCTGTATGGGTCAGAAAGTCTACCCCACCGGCTTCCGTCTTGGCATCACCGAGAACTGGCGCTCCCGCTGGTTCGCAGAGAAGGATTACGCTAAGACCCTCGGTAACGATCTCGAGATCCGCAAGTACCTCGAGAAGCGTCTTTCCCGCGCAGCTGTCTCCCGCGTCGAGATCGAGCGCGCTGGCGACAAGGTGAAGGTCATCATCCTCACCGCTCGCCCCGGCGTTGTCATCGGTAAGAAGGGTGCCGAGATCGATACCCTCCGCACCGAGCTCGAGAAGGTCGCTGGCGTCTCCAAGGGCCAGCTCTCCGTCGACGTTGTCGAGATCAAGCGCCCCGAGCTCGACGCCAACCTCGTTGCTCAGTCCATCGCTGAGCAGCTCGAGGGCCGCGTTGCCTTCCGTCGCGCTATGCGCAAGGCTGTCCAGTCCGCCCGCAAGGCCGGCGCCAAGGGCATCCGTATCCAGTGCTCCGGTCGTCTCGGCGGTGCCGAGATGGGCCGTCGTGAGTGGTACCGTGAGGGTCGCGTGCCTCTGCACACCCTCCGTGCCAAGATCGACTACGGCACGGCTGTCGCCAGCACCACCATGGGTGCCTGCGGCGTGAAGGTCTGGATCTACCTGGGCGAGAAGCTCCCGGGCCAGCCTGTTCCCAACCCTGCACTCGAGGGCTCTTCCCGTCCTCGTCGTCGTAACTCCGAGAGGAGGGGTCAGTAGTGCTTGCCCCTAAGCGTATTCTTCACCGCAAGGTGCAGCGTGGCTCCATGAAGGGCCAGGCCAAGGGTAATACCGAGCTGCATTTCGGCGAGTTTGGTATCCAGGCTCTCGAGGCCCATTGGATCACCAACCGTCAGATCGAGGCCGCTCGTATTGCCATGACCCGCTACATGAAGCGTGGCGGTCGTGTCTACATCACGATCTTCCCCGATAAGCCCATCACCAAGAAGCCTGCCGAGACTCGCATGGGTTCTGGTAAGGGTAACCCCGAGGAGTGGGTGGCCGTCGTCAAGCCCGGCCGTATCATGTTCGAGGTCAAGGGCGTGCCCGAGGAGGTCGCTCGCGAGGCTCTGCGTCTTGCACAGCACAAGCTTCCCATCAAGACCAAGATTGTTGCTGCCAAGAACGCTGAGCAGCGCATCGAGAAGGAGATGGCTGAGGAGGCCGCTCTCGAGGCCAAGTGGGCTGCTGAGGACGCCGCCGCCGCCAAGGAGGAGAACTAATGAAGCCCGCAGAGATTCGTGAGCTCTCGGACGCTCAGCTCGTTGAGAAGCTGAAGGAAATGCGCGCCGAGCTCTTTAACCTTCGTTTCCAGATGGCTACCAGCCAGCTGGACAACACCGCTCGCGTCAACACCGTGAAGAAGGACATCGCTCGCGTCCTCACGGAGCAGCGCGCCCGCGAGATCGCAGCGGAGAAGTCCGCTGTCGCCGAGTAGGACCTAAGGAGAGAACATGACTGATTCGCGTAACTCGCGTAAGGTCCGTACGGGTGTCGTTACCTCCGTCTCCGGTGCCAAGACCATTGTTGTCACCATCACCGAGCGCAAGCGTCACCCCAAGTACGGCAAGATGATGACCAGCTCCAAGAAGCTGCACGCTCACGACGAGGAGTGCACGGCTGGCGTGGGCGACACCGTCCGCGTTATGGAGACCCGTCCTATGTCCAAGATGAAGCGTTGGCGCCTCATCGAGGTCGTCGAGCGCGCTAAATAAGCAGTCGCTCTTACGACTTGTACGTTTCCGAAGATGTGCGTATGCCTGGCTTGCATACCACAGGCCGTATAAAGGCAGCGCACCTCTCTTCGGTTCTTAGTTCGGAGGAACATCTACCATGATTCAGATGCAAACCATGCTGAACGTCGCCGACAACTCCGGCGCTCGCAAGATTCGCTGCATCAAGGTGCTTGGCGGTTCCAAGCGTCGTTATGCAGGCATCGGCGATGTGTTCATCGGTGCTGTCCAGGAGGCTACCCCTGGCGCCAACGTCAAGAAGAAGGACGTTGTCCGTTGCGTCGTCGTTCGCACCGTTAAGGAGATCCGCCGCAAGGATGGCTCCTACATTCGCTTTGATGAGAACGCCTGCGTTGTCATCAACAACGATGGTTCGCCCGTCGGCACCCGTATCTTCGGGCCCGTCGCTCGCGAGCTTCGTGACAAGAAGTACATGAAGATCGTCTCGCTCGCTCCCGAGACCCTGTAGTTAGGGGAGATATATGTATATCAAGAAGGGCGATAAGGTCCAGGTTCTCTCTGGTAAGGATCGCGGCAAGCAGGGCGTTGTCCTGCGTGCTCTCCCCGCCGAGAACAAGGTCGTTGTCGAGGGCGTTTCGGTCGTCAAGAAGGCCGTCAAGCCCAACGCTGCCAACCAGCAGGGCGGCATCGTTTCGCAGGAGGCTCCTATCGACGCCTCCAACGTCAATCTCGTTTGCCCCGAGTGCGGTAAGGTTACCCGCGTCGGTCACGAGAAGGACGGCAAGAACAAGCTGCGCGTCTGCAAGAAGTGCGGCCACAAGTTCTAAGCTGCCCGCAACATCAAGTTGCTAGCAAAGGCCCGGATGCCACGGCACCCGGGCCTTTTTTATCCCCACTCATTGGGGACAGACTTAAATGAGTGCCCGTTGGGCACGGTCTTGCAACGAAAAGGGCACTTGGGGCACATCCCCAGCTGACGACAGCTGGGTACAGTCCCTATGCGCCGGCAGTTTGGGACGGTCCTTTGATGTCTGGTGCCCCCAGAGGGGTGAAGTAATACAGCTGGCTCTGTCTTTAGGGCTTTGGTGCTCCGCTCCTATATGTTTCACAAGGATTGTCGCATGCGCATTTACGCGCAGAGTCTTGCGCGATGATGCGCATGGCCGCGCAAACATCTGTCAACCATGGCCAAATAATGACCGAAAAGCAAATATACACGCAAATACAAGCAAATGCGCGCTCATTTGTGCGAATATAAGGCTGTTGGAAATGAAGAACTTCCGATGACTCAGGAGGCACATAATGGCAGATTCCAAGCAGGCTCCACTCGATTCTGCGGCAGCCGCAAAGGCAGCGTTCGCTTCGGTTCAGGACAAGCCATTCCCCGATGATATCTTTACGGCTCCCGAGCTCCGCTGGGCCGTGATCGGTTGTGGCGTTATCGCCAACCAGATGGCCCAGTCTCTCGCTCTTGCCGGCCGCAAGCTTGCGGGCGTCGCCAACCGCACGCTGTCTAAGGCTCAGGCTTTTGCCGAGCAGTATGGCATCGAGAAGGTCTATGACACGGTCGAGGACCTCTATGCCGATCCGGATATCGACGCCGTCTATATCACCACGCCGCACAACACGCATATCACCTACCTGCGAGCCGCTCTGGCAGCTGGCAAGCACGTGCTCTGCGAAAAGGCCATTACCCTAAATTCTGCCGAGCTCGACGAGGCCTGTGCCATTGCCGACGAGCATAACGTGGTCCTCATGGACGCCACCACGGTGCTTCACATGCCCTTGTATCAGGAGCTGCGTCGTCGCATGGATGCTGGCGAGTTCGGCCGCATGAACCTCGCTCAGCTCAACTTTGGCAGCTACAAGGAGTACGGCGATTTGACCAATCGTTTCTACAATCGCAACCTTGCTGGCGGTGCCATGCTCGATATAGGCGTGTATGCCCTGTCCGTCATGCGCCTCTTTATGGCAAGCCAGCCTGCCGAGGTCGTTTCGCTGGGCAACACCTGTGAGACCGGCGTGGACGTTGCGGGCGGCATCGTCTGCCGTAATGCCGAGCAGCAGCTGGGTGTTGTGAGCCTTACGCTCCACTCCAAGCAGCCCAAGCGCTCGGTCATCAGCTTTGACAAGTGCTATATCGAGGTCAACGAGTATCCGCGTGCCGATCACGCGACCATCGTGTGGACTGCGGACGGTCACCGCGAGGAGGTCCACGCCGGCACCGAGGCTTACGCCCTTTGCTATGAGATGGCCGATCTTGAGCAGGCCGTTGCCGGCGACGACTCCAAGCGCGAGCTGCTGGATTATGCTTCTGATGTTATGGAGCTTATGACCAAGCTCCGCGCCGACTGGGGAGTCGTGTACCCCGAGGAGGAGTAAGCGATGCTTGCGGAAGATAGGCTCAACGCGATTGTGTCGATGGTGCAGCGAGCCGGCTCGGTTACCGTGCTGGAGCTTGCTGAGGCCCTGGGCGTGACGGCATCTACCATTCGGCGCGACCTGCAGACGCTCGACCGAGCGCACCGTATCGCCAAGGTCCACGGTGGGGCGACGAGTCTTGAGCGCGCGCACGTGACGCGCGACCTAACGCTTAATGAGCGCAGCGACCTCCATAACGATGACAAGGAGCGTATATGCGCCCGTGCGGCGGCGCTTGTGGAGCCTGAGAGCTTTGTATACATCGACTCGGGCTCGACGACGCTCAGGCTCATCGAGCATCTTCCACACCTTGAAGATGTCACCTATGTGACCGATTCCGTGCTCCATGCTCAGCGCCTTGCTTTGCGCGGCATGCGTACCGTGGTGCTGGGCGGCGAGCTCAAACCCGAGACCGAGGCGCTCGTTGGCCCCGATGCCTTGGCAACCTTAGACCGCTACAACTTCAACTGTGGTTTTTGGGGCTCTAACGGCATTGCCGCCGAGCAGGGCTTCACGGCGCCCGATATCGAGGAGGCGCAAGTAAAGCGCATCTCGATGCGCCATACAGCCAAACGCTTCGTAATCTCGGACGCCAGTAAGTTTGGCATGGTGGCTCCCGTAAAATTCGCGGACTTCCGCGATGCAACGATTATTACCGCAGGCGAGGTCCCCGCCAAGTACCGGGCAATGGACAACGTCATCACGGTCTAGCGATGGGACAAGGCCAAAACCACCACAAAGGTGCCTGTCCCCATTGTGATGGTTTAGGGCTCCCAGGGGCAGGGGGCTTCGATATAGATATGCTCGCCGGTTACGGGATGCGTGAAGGACACGCTGTGGGCATGGAGCATGAGGCCGCAGGGGCGCGGCGTTCCGTACAGGTCGTCGCCAACCAGGGGGTGACGCTCGCTGGCCAGGTGCACACGGATCTGGTGTTTGCGACCGGTGAGCAGCTCAACATCGATATACGAACGCGTGGGCAGGCCACGACGGCTCTTAAGGCGCTTGAGCACCTTCACGCGCGTCTGCGACGGCTTGCCGCTGGCACCGACGCGCATCTTGCGGCTGTCGTGGCGGTCGCGGGCGATGGGCTTGTCGATGAGCTTTTCGTTCCAGTCGATCTTGCCCTCGGCGAGCGCCAGATAGTGCTTTTCGAAGGCGTGGTCGATGACCATCTGGTCAAAAGCGGGTTGCGTCTGCTTGTCGAGCGAGAACAGCACAACGCCGGTGGTGTTGCGGTCCAGGCGGTTGAGCGACTGCATGTCGGTCGCGGCAAAGCCGTCGCCCATCGCCAGTAGCAGGTCGCTGGCGTAGTCGGTAAGTGTGCGTTCACCGGTGCCGTCGCCGTGGACGATCATGCCGGCGGGCTTGTCGATGGCCATGAGCCAGGCATCGCAGTAGAGGACTTGAGGTTCTTCGTTCACGTGTAAGCCTTTCGGTTAGCTGATTCCCACAAACATGCAGCCCGAGGTCGCCCCGCGCAGGCGGGCGGCGGGCTTGCGGCCGGCTTGAGCCGCCTCGACGGCGCGACGGACGCGAGCGACGGCACGGCCAATCTCATCGGCCTCGAGCAAGGTTCCGTCGACCATAAGACGACGGACGCCGGCGTCGAGCAACTGCGGTACCTGCGGCGTGAGGTCGATGGGGTAGGCGTCGTACAAGCGAGAGCGGCCGTGGATGTCGGTGCGCACGGGCATGACCTTTCCGTCGATATTCTTGAGCGACAGCTTGCGGGCGCGCAGACGGCAGCTGGCACAATCGTGGATGCAGCCATTGGCCACCTGCAGGATGCAGTGCTCGCTCGTCATAACGCGCGGGCGGCCAAAGACGGTGATGCCCAGAGCCGCGGGCGCGGCGGCGCCGAGCGAGACAATCTCGTCGAGCGTGATCTCGGGCGAGAGCCAAAACGCACCGGCTCCGCGCTCGGCAAGCGCCTCCATGCAGGGCGTGTTGTGCACCGGCAGACAAGAGCGAATCTCGGCCGTGGCGCCAACCTGGGCGGCCAGGGCAAGCTCAGAGATGTTGCCAATAGCGACCGTGGCGCCGGCAACAACCCACGGGTCGACGCGTACGTGGTCAACGGCGCGGCAGACCTCGTCGAGCACGGGTACGATGCCCTGCTCAAATGCATCGGCGGGGGAGAGCTCGGCCGCATCGAGCGCGTCGTTGGTCATGTAGATGCGCGTTGCACCCTCGGCGCGAGCGGCCTCGGCGGCCTCGAGCGAGGTGACGGTGGCGCAGATCTGCGGCTCATCGCGGTAGTGCTCGGGCGCGGGGCGGGAATCACTGGTTACAATCGCCGGCAGCTCGAGCGTTTTCGCGCGCTCCTCGTACGGTGCCAGAATGGCCTCTTCCAGCGCCTTACAAGCGGCGGCGCGCACCTTGTGTACGGCAGAAAAGCCCATACCGCAGCCGGCGTCGAGCGAAACGTCAAAGCTTGCGGCCTCAAAGGGAGAGGAGCCCATGCGCCCGACGTGCTCAACCAGATCGGATGCCTCGACGGCGCGGGTCTTGGCAGCCTCGACGGTAAAGCCCGTGGCCGTGGCCGTAAGCGAAGGATCGTCACAGCAGGTGAGCGTAACGGTAAACGGCTCGCCTAGACGCGCCACAACGGACACGTCTACAGAGCGGCGGCGCAGCACATCGCGTTTGAGCGCAGCGCCGGCAGCGTCAATGGCGCGCTGGCTTCGAATCACGCGCACGCGGCAGCCCTCGGGCATGCTGCGGGGCACGCGGCATTCGATGATGTCGCCGGCGGCGGCATCATCAGCGGCAATGGTGGTCAGGAACTGGTCAAATTCGTTATCGTGGCGAAGCTCCAGCAGGTCGCCCTTGCCCACGGGCTCAAACAGCTCAATGCGGGCGATGGCAGCGCGGCGACGGCGGTCGTCGGGTTTGAGCCCGCGCACATCGCGGTTGGCCAGACGGCTGCCCAGCACCGTGCCTACGATCTGGCCGCGGTTGTTGGATCGCTCGTAACTCATCATCTCGTCGCCCGAGGTGCCGTCCTGATAAGCGTGCGTAAAGTCGCGGTTAAAGCAGCGCTTGAGTTGGCGCTGGCGAGCGGCGTCCTCGTGCTTATCTACGGCGACCCCGGCCAGCATGTCATCAATCTGGTGACGGTACACATCGACGATGGAGTACACGTAATCGGGAGCCTTCATGCGGCCCTCGAGCTTGAGCGATGCGGCGCCGGCGTCATACAGACGGCGAACAAGCTGCGAAGTGTTGGTGTCGCGCGGGCACAGCGCGCGCTCGCGACCGGCAGGGGAGAGCGAGCGGCCGTTCTCGTCGATCAGCTCGTAAGGCAGGCGACAGGGCTGAGCGCACATGCCGCGGTTGGCCGAGCGGCCCGCCATGGCAAAGCTCGACAGCAGGCACAGACCCGAGTAGCAAAAGCAGATGGCGCCGTGGCTAAAGACCTCGAGGTCCACATCGGGCGCGGCGTTGTGAATGGCGGCGATCTCGTCGATGGAGAGCTCGCGCGAGAGAGTCACGCGGTCGGCGCCCTGCTCGCGGCACCAGATAGTTCCGCGGTCGTCGTGGATGTTCGCCTGGGTCGAGATATGCGTCTCGATGCCGGGCATGGTGCGCTTGACTTCAAAGAACAGGCCCCAGTCCTGGATGATAAAGGCGTCGGCGCCCAGCGTGGAGCAGCGATGGATGAGCTGCAGTGCATCGCACATCTCGGACTGCTTGATGACGATGTTGACCGTGACGTAGACGCGCGACCCGGCTAGATGCGCGGCGCGGCAGGCTTGCTCAAAGGCCTCGTCGGTAAAGTTGGTGGCCTTGCGGCGGGCGTTAAAGCTGCCCATGCCGCAGTAGATGGCGTCTGCCCCGGCGGCGAGTGCGGCGGCAAAAGGCTCGGGCCCTCCGGCGGGGGCCAAAAGCTCGGGCCTGCGGTTAGTGGTTCGGCTGGCGGTTGCGGTCATATCCTGCCTTTCAAAATGCTCAGATATTCAAAAGTATAGTGGCGTCGCTGCGGTGGGCGACGCCCGCAGCCTAAGCAGGACAAAGTCTTCAGCAGCTTGGACTGGCTGCTCCACATGAGAACCGTTCAGCGGTTCGGAGAAACCGTTGGGCGATAAAATATTCTCGCAAGCTGATAATATTCTTGCATCGCACGGAAACCTTGAGTACTATCCCAATCAAGCGCGGTGTTCAGACCGAATTGTGCCTCCCGGTGTGAACGCCGCGCTTACGCTCTCTATCTGATCGTAAGGAGAAAAACATGAGCAAGACCGTCGTGTCTTCCGATAACGCACCGGCCGCCATCGGCCCGTATTCCCCCGGTATCCAGGCCGGCAACATGGTGTTCCTGTCCGGCCAGCTGGGCATCGACCCCACAACTGGCAAGATGCCCGAGGGCGTCGAGGCCCAGGCCAAGCAGTCCCTTGCTAACGTCGAGGCCCTGCTGACTGCCGCCGGCGCTACGTTTGCCGATGTCGTCAAGACCACGGTCTACCTGGCCGACATTGCCGACTTCGCTGCCGTGAACGAGATCTACGCCTCCAAGTTCGAGGCTCCGTTCCCCGCGCGCAGCGCTTTCCAGGTTGCCGCCCTTCCGGCTGGCGGTCTGGTCGAGATCGAGGTCGTCGCCGCCCTCTAAGGTGTTGGCCACAACTAAACATGACATGCAAAAAGACCCTGCAGCGCGTGCTGCAGGGTCTTTTGTTAAGTGACGGATCGTTTGTGGAGCCGCGCTCCATTTTGCTCGTTAGCCCTCCTTGCGAACTTTTTGCAGGTAGCGGTAGACGCTGGGCTCCGAGATGCCCAGCGCGGTGGCGGCGCAGGCCACGGCGCCCTTGAGCATGAACACCCCGTTGCCGTTGAGGTGGCGAATGACGTCCACGCGGTCGCTCTGACCAAGCGACGCTACATCCAGCCCGCGCGCGCTCAGCAACTCGGCAATGCTGCGGTCGATGAGCTCCTGTGTGGACTCCGAAAGGCTTTCGACCTCGATAGGGGCGGGCTCCGTGCGCGTCGGCGCCGCGTCGAAGCACGCCATGAGCTGCTGCGCCATGGCGCTGATGGAGCGTATGGTCGAAAGGTCGGTGTTGACGCAGAGCATACCGACGATCTCGTCATTCTCGCGGATAAAGTACGTCGCTGATTCCAACGTTTTGCCGCCGGCACCGCGCCCCTCGTAGCCCGTAATAAATGGCAGGTCGCGATACTTGGCGTCGTGCATGATCTTGAGTGCCAGATCGGTGGCGGGACCGCCGACCTTACGGCCGCTCACGATGCCGTTGCGAATATCGACGATGGCGTGGTCGGGATCCGAGAAATCGTGCAGCACGATTTCGCTGTTCTTACCGAGTACCTGCTCCAGGAAATCGACCATCGGCAAAAAGCGGCGTACGGTCTCGTTCACGGGCAACTCCTTTGGGTGAAATCGGAAATGTTCATAACAATTTTTTCTCATGGTAACACGGTGTCTATTGACTCGTATATCCGCAGGTACATTGCGTAATACAGACGAACGGTAGGAATTTAGCGGTAAACGGTTGACCAAAAGAAAAGTAAGATATCATTTTGACCAGACACTTTCCTGACCTGCGGAAATGCATTATCTCAGCTGAAGAATAGTCTGATAACAAAAAATTATTATTGAGAATGAGAATCATCTTTAATACGATATGCAACGAAGGCACAACCTCAACCCCGCACTGCGTCACAATAGAGCGTTAGATGCGAAAACAACTATTTCGAGGATTGGTGGTCAAATGACCCAGGAGACGGTTACGAACGGCACTGAAGCCCTGTTCACTCGCGAAGGCATGCCGCCCGTTAAGGAAATGATCCCGTGTGCCCTTCAGCATGTACTGGCATCGTTTGCCGGCATCATTACCCCGGCGGTCATCATGGCCGGCGTTTACGGCTTTAATAGCCAGCAGAGTACCGACATCATCCAGGTCGCGCTCATTCTTTCGGCGATCGACACGGCCCTTCAGGCCTTCGCTCCCTTCCGTCGCATCGGCGGCGGCCTGCCCATCGTCATGGGCGTTTCGTTCGCGTTCCTGCCGGCCCTTCAGGCCATGGGCGCCTCGGGCTTTAGTTTTGGCGCGCTGCTGGGCGGCGAGATCGTTGGCGGTGCCGTCGCGGTCCTCTTTGGTCTGGCCTACAGCAAGATTAAGTGGCTGTTCCCGCCCGTCGTGACCGGCACGGTCATCTTCTCCATTGGCGTCTCTCTCTATCCCACGGCCGTCAAATACATGGCCGGCGGTATGGGTACGCCGCTGTGGGGCACCCCGCAGGCCTGGTGCGTCGCTCTTATCACCTTCGCCGTGGTCTTTGCGCTCGCCAACTTTGGCAAGGGCACGCTCAAGCTGGGATCCGTGTTCTTTGGCATGATCGTTGGCATGATCGTCTCCATCCCCTTTGGCATGATCGACTTCTCCAGCGTCGCCACCGCTCAGGTCTTCGCTCTTCCCAAGCTCATGCCCTACGCGCTCGAGTTTGATCCCGAGGTCTGCATTACCCTCGCCGTCGTGTTCCCCATGGTTGCCATCCAAGTTATCGGTGACGTCTCCGCCGCCTGCCTGGGCTCCATCGACCGTATGCCCACCGAGCGCGAGCTCTCCGGCGCTATCGTGTCCCAGGGCCTCACCTCTATGGTCGGCGGTCTGCTGGGCGGTCTTCCCACCAGCGCCCTTGGCCAGAACGTGGGCATCATCTGCTCCAACAAGGTCGTCAACAAGTGGGTCTTTGTGATCATTGCGGCCGTCTTTGCCATCGCCGGTCTGTTCCCGCAGCTCTCTGCCGTCCTTTCCGCTATCCCGCAGCCCGTCATCGGCGGCGCGACCGTCGGCGTCTTTGGCACCATCACCATGAACGGCGTGCGCATGTTCACCCGCGAGGGCCTCACGCAGCGCACCACCACCATCGTCGGCACCTCCGTCGTCTTTGGCCTGGGTATCTGGATGGCCAGCGGTTGCCTTGCCGGCGAGGGTATGCCCGCCTGGGTGTCCACCGTCATCGGCTCCAATGCCGTAACCCCCACCGCCATCATGGCCATTGTCCTTAACCTGATCCTTCCGCAGACGCCGGTCGTGGCTCAGCACATCGATGCTGCCAAGGACGCTGCCGTGGATCTGGTCTTGCCCGAGAGCAAGAAGTAACCAATTCGGTGCTATTCGTCGGCGGACGCATCGCCTCGTCCGCCGACGCCATGCGGCACCAAGCCGCACTTCAAAGGGTTTGTCCCTTTGGTGAAGCGTTGACGGGAGAGGGCCCGTTTCCGGTGTAGGCCGGCGCTTCGCACTCCGCCATGTCAGAGGTGTCAAACCCCGCCTCTGATGTTGAAGGGAGCATCCATGCTTCTGGTCGCTAACGGTTCCGTCTTTACCCGCAACGCTCAGACCCCGTTTATTCCAAACGGTGCGGTCGCCATTGACGGAGATACGATCGTCGAAGTGGGCCCCGAGCGCGAGCTCAAGGCCAAGTACCCGGATGCCGAGTACGTCGATGCCCAGGGCAACCTCATCATGCCCGGACTTATCAACTGCCACACCCACATCTACTCGGGTCTGGCCCGCGGCCTTGCCATTAAGGGCTGCAACCCCACCAACTTCTTGGAGAATCTCGAGCAGCAGTGGTGGAAGATCGACGACAACCTGACGCTCGACGGCACCAAGGCCAGCGCCTATGCTACGATTTTGGACTCCATCCGTGATGGCGTCACCACGATCTTCGATCACCATGCGAGCTTCTGCGAGATCCCGGGAAGCCTCTTTACCATTAAGGATGCAGCTCAGGAGCTGGGCATGCGTTCGTGCCTGTGCTACGAGGTTTCCGATCGCCGTGGCCAGGAAAAATGCGACCAGGCCATTGCCGAGAACGCCGAATTTGCCCAGTGGGCCGCCAAGGAGCGTCGCGATAACGACAACCACATGATCGCTGCCATGTTTGGCGGGCATGCCACCTTTACGCTGTCGGACGAGACCATGGACAAGATGGCCGAGGCCAACAACGGCCTGACCGGCTTCCACATCCATGTGTGCGAGGGCATGAATGACGTGTGGGACTCCCGCCTCAACCGCGGTGGCATCAGCCCCGTCGAGCGCCTGCTGCAGCACAACCTGCTTGGTCCCGACACCATGCTGGGCCACTGCATCCACGTGACGCCTGCCGAGATGGATATCGTCAAGGAGTCCGGCACCTGGCTGGTCAACAACCCCGAATCCAATATGGGCAACGCCGTGGGCTGCGCCCCCGTGCTCGAGTTCTTCCGCCGCGGCATCCCTGTGTGCATGGGTACCGACGCCTACACCCACGATATGCTCGAGAGCCTTAAGGTCTTCCTGATCATTCAGCGCCACAACGCTGCCATGCCCAACGTGGGCTGGTGCGAGGCCATGACTATGCTGTTTGAGAACAACGCCAAGATGGCGAGCAAGTACTTCGATCGCAAGCTTGGTGTGCTCGAGGCCGGCGCTGCCGCCGACGTTATCGTTATGGACTACAAGCCCTTTACGCCGCTGAGCGAGGAGAACATCGACGGCCACATGCTCTTTGGCATGATGGGCAAAAACTGCCGCACCACCATCATCAACGGCCGCGTCCTGTACAAGGATCGCGAGTTCGTTGGCATTGATGAGGACAAGATCAACGCGTGGACCATGGCTGAGTCCAAGAAGCTCTGGAGCACGCTCAACGATCGCGCCTACTAATTCACAAGTAGATTCGCGTGCGTCGGATGTTTCGCCGCATCCGACGCACGTATAGGCGGCCTCCGCGGGGTCGCCGGCGCTGTGCTAGCGCTACACCGTATTTGCGCCCGCCGCGCGGTCTCGCCGGGCGTTACAGAGAGGAGCTCATTATGAGCGACATCATGAGGCCGATCCCGTTTTCGCAGCTGATGAACTGGATCATCGAGGAGCACAAGACTCA
Source organism: Collinsella sp. (assembly GCA_019414515.1). GTDB lineage: Bacteria > Actinomycetota > Coriobacteriia > Coriobacteriales > Coriobacteriaceae > Collinsella. The sequence goes on along the minus strand of DXLX01000036.1, from coordinate 10,914 downwards.
GGGCGCCATCTTTGGCGTGCGCAAGATGGTCACGGCCAACCAGGAGGGAGCGCTTCCCATTTTTGACGAGCGCATCGAGACTCCGTTTGGCCCGGCCGCCGGCCCCAACACGCAGCTTGCCCAGAACATCGTGGCCTCTTATGTGGCCGGCTCCCGCTTCTTTGAGCTCAAGACCGTTCAGGTTATGGACGGCGAGGAGCTCTCCAAGTGTGTGAACAAGCCCTGCATTGTGGCACAGGACGAGTGCTACAACTGCGAGTGGTCGACCGAGCTCGAGGTTCCGCAGGCTTTTGCCGAGTACGTGAAGGCATGGTTTGCCTGCCACCTCATCGCTCGCGAGTACGGCCTGGGCAGCCCGGACGGATTTGTCTTTAACATGTCCGTGGGCTATGACCTCGAGGGCATCAAGAGTCCCAAGGTCGATGCGTACATTGAGGGCATGAAGGACGCTAGCGGCTCCGACGTCTGGAACGAGTGCCGCGCATGGGCGCTCGCCAACCTGGACAAGTTTGAGCATGTTGACGCCGCGTTTGTCGAGTCCATCCCGGCGCGCGTCTCCAACTCCATCACCGAGTCTACCCTGCACGGCTGCCCGCCGGCCGAGATCGAGCGCATCGCGACCTATCTGATCACCGAGAAGGGCCTCAACACCTACATCAAGTGCAACCCCACGCTGCTGGGCTATGAGTTTGCACGTCAGCGCCTCAACGAGCTGGGCTTTGATTACATCGTCTTCGATGACACGCACTTCCGCGAGGACCTGCAGTGGGCCGATGCCGTGCCTATGTTCGAGCGCCTGATTGCCCTGTGCGCCGAGCGCGGCCTGGAGTTTGGCGTCAAGCTGACCAATACCTTCCCCGTCGACGTGACGAGGAACGAGCTGCCCTCTACCGAGATGTACATGTCCGGCCGTTCGCTGTTCTCGCTGACCATCGAGGCCGCCCGCCGCATTACCGAGCAGTTCGATGGCAAGCTGCGCATCAGCTACTCCGGTGGTGCCACGGTCTACAACATCCGCGCCCTGTACGATGCCGGCATTTGGCCCGTTACCCTGGCGACCGACGTGCTCAAGCCCGGTGGCTACGAGCGCTTTAGCCAGATGGCCGGCGAGTTCACCGATCTGGATGGCAAGCCGTTCGCGGGCGTCTCGCTCGACGCCGTGGCCGCGATCCAGGCCGATTCGCTCACCAACCCGCTCTACAAGAAGCCGCTGCGTCCGCTGCCCGACCGCAAGGTCGCCGGCAAGAGCCCGCTTTCCGACTGCTTTACCACGCCGTGCCGCACGAGCTGCCCCATCCAGCAGGATATTCCCGCCTATCTGGCGGCTGTTGACGAGGGCCGCTACGAGGACGCGCTCAACATCATCATCGAGCGCAACGCCCTGCCGTTCATTACCGGCACCATCTGCCCGCATCCCTGCGGCCGCGCTTGCGAGCGTGCGTTCTACGAGCCCGAGGGCGCCCAGATTCGCGCCAGCAAGCTCAAGGCCGCCCGCGAGGCCATGACCGCCGTGCTGCCCAAGCTGCGCGCCCAGGCCATCGCCAACGACAGCGAGCGCAATGTTGCCGTTATCGGCGGCGGCCCTGCCGGTCTGGCGACGGCGTTCTTCCTGACGCGCGCCGGCGTGCGCGTCACCATCTTCGAGGCCCGCGATTCGCTTGGCGGCGTGGTCCGTCACGTGATCCCCGAGTTCCGTATCGCGAGCGACGACATCTCCCACGATGCCGAGCTCTGCCTGGCCTTTGGCGCCAAGGTGCAGCTCAACGCTCGCGTGGAGTCCATCGGCGAGCTCAAGGCTCAGGGCTTTACCGACGTTGTCGTGGCCACCGGTGCCTGGATGCCCGGCTCTGCGGGCTTGGGCGAGGGCGCCGAGCTCGACGTGCTGGAGTTCCTCGAGGCCGCCAAGAGGGGCGAGAAGCTCGAGCTGGGCGAGGACGTCGTAGTCATTGGCGCCGGCAACACCGCCATGGATGCTGCCCGCGTGGCCAAGCGCCTGGCTGGTGTGAAGAACGTGCGCCTGGTGTATCGCCGCACCAAGAAGCAGATGCCCGCCGACGAGGAAGAGCTTGATCTTGCTCTTGCCGACGGCGTTGAGTTCTGCGAGCTGCTGGCTCCCAAGGCACTCAACGGCGCCGTGCTGACCTGCGATGTTATGGAGCTTGGCGAGCCGGATGCAAGCGGCCGTCGCAGCCCCGTTGCCACGGGCGAGACCGTTGAGCTTCCCGCCACCACGGTGATCTGCGCCGTGGGTGAGGGTATCGATGCCAGCCTGTATGATGCCGCGGGCGTCGAGCACGACCGTCGTGGCCGTCTTGCCGCCACCTCCACCGGTGTCGAGGGCGTCTGGGCTGCGGGCGACTGTCGTCGCGGTCCGGCCACCGTGGTCGAGGCTATTGCCGACGCCGCCGAAGTCGCCCGCGCCATCGCTGGCGTGGACTTTAACAAGTACGCCGACTGCAACGAGCGGGCCGGTCGCGAGGACACCTGCTACGAGCGCAAGGGGTCGCTGTGCCGCGACAAGCGCAACTGCACCAAGACCCGCTGCCTGGGCTGCGGTTCGGTGTGCGAGGTCTGCTGCGACGTGTGCCCCAACCGCGCCAACGTTGCCATCAAGGTGCCGGGCCTGGCCAAGCATCAGGTCGTTCATGTCGACGGCATGTGCAACGAGTGCGGCAACTGCGCCGTGTTCTGCCCCTACCAGGAGGGTCGTCCCTACAAGGACAAGCTCACCCTGTTCTGGAGCGAGCAGGACATGGAGAACTCCGAGAACGAGGGCTTCCTGGCCGTGGGCGAGGACCACTTTAAGGTCCGCGTCGCCGGCACGGTCCGCACCGTATCGGTCGATGCCGTCAACACCGGCCTTCCCGAGGCCGTCCGCCTGACCATCAAGGCCGTGCGCGACAACTATTCGTATCTCCTTAAGAAATAAGGGACCCCTTATGGCCAAATCCATTCAACATAACGTGGCCTACGTTGCCTGCGGAAGCGGTTGTGCCTCCGCAGGCGGCGACGCCCGCTGCAGTGAAGGCTGCATTGGCTGTGGCGCCTGCGTCACGGCCTGCCCCCACGGCGCCATTGCACTGGTCGATGGCATCGCCCGCGTTGATCGCTCAAAGTGCACGGGTTGTGGCCTGTGCGGCATGGCGTGCCCGCAGCGCGTGATCGCCTTCGTCCCCGGCTACCAGAATATCCTGGTGCGCTGCAACAACACCGATAAGGGCGCCATCGCCCGCAAGATCTGCGACACGAGCTGCATCGGTTGCGGCATGTGCGCCAAAAAGTGCCCCGCCGGCGCTATCCGCATCGAGGACAACTGCGCCCATATCGACGGCGCGGACTGCCTGTCGTGTGGCATGTGCGCCGTTGTCTGCCCGCATGGCGCTATCCACGACCGCACCGGCATCGCCGCCGGCGTGTAGAAGGGAATCACCATGGCACAGGAATTCACTTTTACCGTTAACGGCGTTGAGCGCACGACGACCCAAAACAAACCGCTGCTGCGCTACCTGCGCGACGACCTGCACATTCACTCCGCCAAGGACGGCTGCTCCGAGGGCGCCTGCGGTACCTGCACCATTCACGTGGACGGTGCGGCCGTCAAGGCGTGCGTACTGACCACCGCGCTTGCCGCCGGCCGCAACATCGTGACCGTCGAGGGCCTGCCCGAGGACGTGCGCGAGGCCTTCGTGTACGCCTTTGGCGCCGTGGGCGCCGTGCAGTGCGGCTTTTGCATCCCCGGCATGGTCATGGCGGGTGCAGCGCTCATCGCCGAGGACCCCGAGCCCACCGAGGAGCAGATCAAGTACGCCATCCGCGGCAATGTCTGCCGTTGCACCGGCTACAAGAAGATTATCGAGGGCATCTCGCTGGCCGCTGCGGTGCTCCGCGGCGAAAAGCAGATCGACGAGGACCTGGAGCGCGGCGATGACTACGGCGTGGGCAAGCGCGCCTTTCGTATTGACGTGCGCAAGAAGGTGCTCGGCGAGGGCAAGTATCCCGACGACATCGACGAGCTCGATCAGCCGGGCCTGACCTATGCCAGCGCCGTGCGCTCCAAGTATCCGCGCGCCCGCGTGCTCTCCATCGACACCTCCAAGGCCGAGGCCCTGCCCGGTGTGGTGGGCATCCTGCGCGCCGAGGACGTGCCGGTCAACCAGGTCGGCCACCTTATCCAGGACTGGGACGTCATGATCGCTCAGGGCGATATCACCCGCTGCGTGGGCGATGCCATCGTGCTGGTGGTCGCCGAGGACGAGGCGACGCTCGAGAAGGCCAAGAAGCTCGTAAAAATTGACTACGAGCCGCTGGAGCCCGTGCGCAACATTGTCGAGGCCAGGGCCGCCGACGCTCCGCGCCTGCATGACAGCTTCTTTGCCTTTGGCAACACGGTGGAGCTCAAGGACAACGTGTGCCAGAGCCGCCACGTGACGCGCGGCGACGCCGCCAAGGCGCTGGCCGAAAGCGCGTTCACCGTGACGCAGCGCTTTACCACGCCCTTTACCGAGCATGCCTTCTTGGAGCCCGAGTGTGCCGTTGCCTTCCCGTACAAGAACGGCGTCAAGGTGCAGTCGACCGACCAGGGCGCCTACGACACGCGCAAAGAGTGTGCCCACATGTTTGGCTGGGACAACGAACCCGAGCGCGTGGTCGTCGAGACCATGCTCGTGGGCGGCGGCTTTGGCGGCAAGGAGGACGTGTCCATCCAGCACCTGGCCGCGCTTGCCGCATATAAGCTCCAGCGTCCTGTGAAGTGCAAGCTCACTCGTGCCGAGTCGCTCGCGTTCCATCCCAAGCGCCACGCCATGGACGGTACCTTTACACTGGGTTGCGACGCCGAGGGCAACTTTACCGGCCTGGATTGCGAGATCAACTTTGACACCGGCGCCTACGCGTCGCTGTGCGGCCCGGTGCTCGAGCGCGCCTGCACGCATGCCGTCGGCCCCTACAAGTACCAGAATACCGACATTCGCGGCTTTGGCTACTACACCAACAACCCGCCCGCCGGTGCGTACCGCGGCTTTGGCGTTTGCCAGTCCGAGTTTGCGCTCGAGAGCCTGATCGACCTGCTGGCAGAGAAGGTCGGCCTGGATCCGTGGGAGATCCGCTACCGTAACGCCATCGAGCCGGGCGAGGTTTTGCCCAACGGCCAGATTGCCGACTGCTCCACGGCGCTTAAAGAGACGCTGCTCGAGGTCAAGGATGCCTACTATGCGCATCCCGGACACGCCGGTATCGCCTGCGCCATGAAGAACGCCGGCGTGGGCGTTGGCCTGCCCGATGCCGGCCGCTGCAAGATCCGCATCGAGAACGGCGTGGCAGTGGTCTATGCCGCCACGTCCGACATCGGCCAGGGCTGCAACACCGTCTTTTTGCAAGACGTTGCCGAGGCATGCGGCCTGCCGCTTCGCTGCATCGCCAACGGCGAGTGCTCCACCGAGAACGCTCCCGACTCCGGCACCACGTCTGGCTCGCGTCAGACGGTCGTGACCGGCGAGGCCGTGCGCGGTGCCGCCTTCCTGCTGCGTGATGCCATGGTTGGCATCGAGGCCGGCAAGTCTGCGCCCGCCGCTCCCGTGAATGCGCATGGCGACGGTGTCAAGATCGAGTACGACGACGGTCGCGCCTATCAGCTGCGCGCACAGGAACTCGTCGCCGGCCAGGGCATGCATCCCCAGGATCCCGCGACCGCCATCAAGGCGCTCGAGGGATGCGAGTTTGGCTACGTGTATCTGGAGCCGACCGACAAGCTGGGCGCCGACGTTCCCAACCCCAAGAGCCACATCTGCTACGGCTTTGCCACGCATGTGGTCATTTTGGATGATGACGGCCGCGTGAGCGAGGTCTATGCCGCGCACGATTCCGGCAAGGTAGTCAACCCCATCTCCATCCAGGGTCAGATCGAAGGCGGCGTGCTCATGGGTATGGGCTATGCGCTTACCGAGGATTGGCCGCTCAAGGACTGCGTACCCCAGGCAAGGTACGGTACGCTCGGGCTGTTCCGTGCGCCCGAGATTCCGAATATCCACGCCATCTACGTGGAGAAGGACGAGCTGTTGCCCGTGGCATACGGCGGCAAGGGCATCGGTGAGATCGCAACGATTCCCACGGCGCCCGCCGTACAGAACGCCTATCGCGCGTTTGACGGCAAGCTGCGTCCGGATCTGCCCATGGTGGATACGCCGTACAGCCGCGCCCGTCACCGCGGCTAGGGTAGAGCGCGTACGGCCATTGCTAACGGGCCGTTCGCGCTCAGCATCAACTACATACGCTGCGCCTTTGGCCCCAGCTCCATCGCGAGCCGGGGCCTTTTGTTTGGAGCGCCTCCGCATGCGGAAACTGTGTCCCGGATTCGGCGCTCAGAATGGGATGCGCTTTCCGTTAACCGCTCACTTGGAAAGTGCATCCCAGCTTGAGCGTTTATTCCGGGATGCGGTTTCCGCTGAAGGACTCAACCGGAAAGCACGACCCGTTCCGAGACCTGATTCCGGGATACGCTTTCCGCTAGGCCCGCCATCCGGAAAGTGCATCCCGTTTTGAGCGTCCAGGCTAGGACGCGCTTTCCGTTGGCGTGGTCGTTGGGAAAACGCGGCCCAAATAGGGGGGGTGCGATCCGGCGATGCGTGGCCTAGCAGCTCCTACAGGTCCACGTCGTTGAGCCATGTCGGCAGCGCGGTCTGCCGGATGCCTGCTGTCTGCAGCTTTTTTGCGAGCACTCCTGTCGAGCGGACTTCACTCATGGTAAAGCGCAGCAAGGGATGGCCGTAGAGCGACAGGTGCGCTTCGCGTTGCCGTTCGGCAACGAGTGCTTCGGCGGTGGTGCGCCCGGCTAACATGGCCTGGTCGGTATATTTGACGAACCCGTCGAGTTCTCCCAACGTGAGCTCCCGCGCCTGGCGCTCCCAGGCAAAGTCCGTTCGCATAGTCTCGGTCGAATCGAAGGGGTCCGTCAGCTCGTATTGCAGTTGGTCGGGTGCGAAGCCGGTCTCGATCATGACGGCGCGGGCGACTGATTCTCCACCGCTCTCGGCGCGGGCGTCGGCATATCGAAGCGTTGTGAGGGCGGTGCGAATCGCGCGACCATTGCGGGCAGTCGCTCGTTGCTCAACGGCCTCCATCAGCTGTTTCGACGCAAGGCCGAGCTTTGAGATCGCCGAATCGGCAATGGGCATGCCGTCGGCAAAACCAGTTTGCAGCAGGCAATCTGTGGCCGTTTGGATGGGCGGCGTTACCGATATGCTGGCTCTGCGTATTGCTCCGGCCGGCTCAATCTGGTGTCGCTGAATATGTGCGCCCGGACGAGCCGACGGCTTTGTCGAGCTGCAAACATGCACGACGTTCAGGTGTCGCCACGAGACCTCGAGCCCCAGCAGGCAAGCTGCCGAAAACGAGCAGAACGTCCAATCGGGGTGGATGATCGCAAGGGCGCGGATAATCTCGCAATGGCGTTGCGCTCGGTTGAGTTCATCCCAGCGCGTTTTTCGCGCAAACAACCCCGGCATGGGCGAGACAACCGTGCCGCCGGTGCGCCGAAGGAGCGCTTTTCGGATCGCCGTGCTCGGGGGAATCAGACAGCGCCCCTTTTGTTCGGCTTGAGTGAGCAGTTGGTCGATGAGCTGGTCGTTGCAATGGGTCATGAGCTACCGCCTCCTTTTGGGTGGCAAAAACGTATCAGCTGGAACTTGCCGCTCAGCTGACCAAAAGCTGACCAAAATCTAACCATGCAGGTAGATGACCTGCTTTTGGCGACATATTTCTTGTTTGAATCGGTGGGCGGTAATCGGCGACCGTGAACGGTAGCTGGATATGAAGTCTTGGTAAGTTTCGGAACGTGTACTTTTTTGAAAAAGAGCATTCTATCTGCTGTTTTGTGTTTCTGGATCGCATATTTGAAGGCATGTGATAAGGGCGGCGGATCGTTGCATTGTATCTGCGGAAGCTGTGTCCCGGAATGAGCGCTCGGAATGGGATGCATTTTCCGGTAGAAGCTTCAGCGGAAAGTGCATCCCAGAATTCAGGCTCAGAACGGGACACGCTTTCCGGATGGCATGTTTGGCGGAAACTACGGCCCAGTTTTTGGCTCCAGAACGGGATACATTTTCCGGAACGGTCCACGTGCGGCGGTGTATCGCCCCTTTTCGTGCGCCGCTTGTCGAATCACGTTATAGCTAGATATATTATAGGAAGGTATAATATAGCTAGCTATAACGCAAAGGAAGGATGGCCCTATGTTTATCGGAAGAACAGTGGAAATGTCCGAGCTCAATCGACTGTATGGCACGGACTCCTTTGAGATGCCTGTGATTTACGGCCGCCGTCGTGTGGGTAAAACGCGCCTTATCACAGAGTTCATCCAAGGCAAGAAGGCTATTTACTTTCAAGCTCGTCGTACCAATGCGGAGGCAAACCTGCACGGCTTTAGCCAGGCGATACTTGCAGGCTCGGTTGGTGCTGCAGGCGTGTCGTTTCGTAGTTTTGACGAGGCGTTCGATGCATTGGTCACCATGGCTCGAACGGAGCGTTTGATTGTCGTGATTGACGAGTATCCCTATCTCGCCCAATCGAATCCCGAGATCAGCTCGTTGCTGCAAGACAAGATCGACCACTTATACAAAGAGACCAGGCTAATGCTGATCCTATGCGGCTCGTCTCTTTCGTTTATGGAGGAACAGGTGTTGGGCTACGAGAGCCCACTATACGGTAGGCGTACGGCCCAGTTTAAGATCATGCCGCTCGATTTTACGACGACCCTCGGGTTGTGGCAGAGCATGGGTCGCGAAGACGCTGCAGTTTGCTATGGCATGACAGGTGGCATTCCTGCATATATCGAGAAAGTCGATCCTGCCGCACCGCTCAAGGACAACATCAAACGTCTTTTTCTTACTCCTACGGGCTATCTCTTTGAGGAGCCGAGTAACCTGCTATTGCAGGAGTGCCGCAATCCCGAGCAATATGATGCGATCGTGCAAGCAATTGCCCAGGGGCGCTCGAAGATCTCGGAGATTGCGAGCTCTACGGGAATCCCTGCGAGCAACGTAAAGAGCTATGTGGATAAGCTGGCGTCGCTTGGGATTGTCGAGCGCGAGCTGCCCCTAAACGAGACGAGCAATAAGCGAGCCGTGTATCTGCTGAGCGATCAGATGTTTAGGTTCTGGTACAAGTTTGTTCCGCAGAACATCGGGCTGATTCAAAACGATATGGCCGAGATGGCGTATGAGTGCATTGAGCCGCACGTATCGGATTGCATGGGTACGGTCTTTGAGCTTATATGCAGACAATACGTGTACGAACTCGCGCGGGCGGGCCAGCTTGATGTGGTTCCGGCAAGCGTTGGGCGCTGGTGGGGGACGGATAATCGCACGCATACGCAGGAAGAAATCGACTTGATTGTTGACGATGGCGAGGGCACTGCGCTGTTTGCGGAATGCAAATGGCGCAATGAACCGGTGGGCGAAGACGTGCTGCAAAAGCTCGTGCATCGAAGCGAGCTCTTTAGGCGGCAGCACAAAAGCTATGCGATCTTCTCGAAGCGAGGCTTTACGCAAGGATGTCAGGAAGCTGCGGCGAGCAGGGGAGATGCCAAGCTGATTTCGTTTGCCGAGATGTGCGAGCGGGATAACGCTGCTCGGGGGTAAAGCCTGTCCTCGAATGGCTGGAACGGGGCCCTCTGTTGTCGTACTGGCTGCCAGCGGAAATTGCATCCCGGAATGAGCGCTCAGACTGGGACGCACTTTCCGGATCGGCCCTCAAGAGGAAGATGCGTCCCGGATTCTGGCTCCAGAGTGGGATGCCGTTTCCGGTTGAGGTCTCTGGCGGAAGCTGTATTCCGGAATCGAGCTTCAGAGTGGGACGTGCTTTCCCGTCAGGAGCTCAAGTGGAAACTGCGTCCCGGATTCAAGCCTCGGAATGGGACGTGCTTTCCGGATGGGCTTCAAGCGGAAACTGTGTCCCAGAATCGACATGGCTTCAAGTGGAAAGCGCGTCTTAGAATACCGCGCCGGCGTTTTTGGCGGTTGTGGTTGGAAAGGGAAGCATTGCCTGCACACACGACGACGGCGTGGCGGTGATCCCCATGGCGGCACTTGGGGCGTAGTGGTTTTGCGGGCGTGCCGTGCTTCCTTTACCGAAAATCCATTTGGTAAACCAGATGCTCGCGGATAGAATAAAGTCGACGGCAGCCCAAGTGGTGAAGAGCTGGGCAGCGCCGTTGCTAGGTCAAGAGGTCAGCGCCTTAATGGCAGTGACTTGTTATGCTTCGAATGCTGCTTGAGTGCCTCGGAAAGTTCGATAAGCGCCGTGAAGAGCGAGACCAAAGCAACCAAGAGCTCTGTGAGCTCTGATGGGCCCGGGATGACCGCTGATTCAAGTCACCGGGCCTAAATCTAATATGAGAAAGCCATTGTCAATAGGCATGTTCGTTCGAGCCCGGTTTGAAACCGGGCTTTTTCGTTTCCCGTCGGGAGAGCCCGCGCACGCTGCATGGCTTAGTCGACGCTTGCCTGGCAAGCTAATATCCGCGGGCTCTTGCGGGTGCGCTTCCGGCGGTCAGCCCGGTATGTCCGCGCACCCCACCGCATTTCGATTCTCCGTCCGGCGCTATCGTACGAATCCAGTCTTTTGTCGGGCGCGGCCCGGGGGCTGCCCATCAAAAAGGTCGTGAACTCGCGCCGGCGATGCGTCGAGGCGCGGGCCCTCCCGGCGGGAGTCGGTTGTCGCCGGCCGCTAGAGGACGGTCCCCTCGGACCTGCACCCGATCTCCCAGACCCAGCAGGCGAGCTCGCGCGCCACGGCGGCGTTGGCCTTGCACGCGCTCTTGCCCGCCGCGGCCAGCGCCTCTCGGCGGCGGTGGAGCCTGGCGGTGCAGTCGTCCGCCCTCGAGCGTATCACCGGGGGCACGTCGGTGCCGGGGGCTGGGGC
>DXLX01000035.1 GCA_019414515.1 Collinsella sp. | reverse complement strand
CGATGGCCCCAGACCGGCGGGATAGACCAGTTCAGATGGGGCTTTGATGCATGGGTGGTCTGTTGTTGTGCAAATGGGTATTATACTGTGGTTACTGCGTCGAATCTGTGATGCATGTTTGTACGTTCCCGGCGGTCGGTTTGCCAGAAGCGCCCCGTCGGTTGTTCCAGACCCGTTTCGAAGAAAGGAAACAACACTAACCTATGGCAGCTAAAAAATCATCTCCCTTGAAGATCATCCCGCTCGGCGGCCTTGACGGCATCGGCAAGAACATGACGGTCTTCGAGTGCGGCGACGACATGGTGCTCGTCGACGCCGGTCTCATGTTCCCGGATGACTCCCAGCCTGGTATCGATCTGGTGCTTCCCGACTACACCTATGTTCTGGAGAACGAGGAGAAGCTTCGCGGCATCATCGTCACCCACGGCCACGAGGACCACACTGGTTCGCTTCCGTATCTGCTACAGGACCTCAACAATAAGGTGCCCATCTTCTCGAGCAAGCTGACGCTTGGCTTTATCGAGGGCAAGCTTTCTGAGTTCCGCATCCGCGCACCCAAGTTCCGCGAGGTCAAGGGCGGCAGCCATGTCAACCTCGGTGGCATCTCGCTCGACTTCTTCTCGATGACGCACTCCATCCCCGGCGCTCTGGGCGTGTTCATCCGCACCAACCAGGGCACCGTTATGCACACCGGCGACTTTAAGCTCGACCAGACGCCCATCGATGGTGTCACGCCCGACTATGCCGCTATCAGCCGCTTTGCCAAGCAGGGCATCGACCTGCTGCTTTCCGACTCCACCAACGCCACGGTTCCTGGCTTTACCAAGTCCGAGGCCGAGGTTGGTCCCAACCTGCTGCATGCCATCAAGAACGCCCCGGGTCGCGTGTTCGTCGCGTCGTTCTCGAGCCATATCCATCGCCTGCAGCAGATCTGCGATGCCGCCCGCAAGTGCGGCCGTAAGGTCGTTGTGACCGGTCGCTCCATGCTTACCAACACCCGCGTCGCGCGCGAGCTGGGCTACCTCAACATCGACGATGCCGATATCATCGATGCCTTCGATATCGATAACCTGCCCGACGACAAGATCGTCGTCATGTGCACCGGTTCGCAGGGCGAGCCGCTGTCGGCCTTGTCCCGCATGGCCAACGGTGAGCACAAGACGCTCTCCATCCACGAGGGCGATACCGTCATCCTCTCAGCAACTCCCGTTCCCGGCAATGAGAAGGCCGTCCAGCAGGTCGTCAACAGCCTGGCCAAGCTCGGCTGCGACGTGTGGGATAAGAACCGCGCTCTCGTCCACGTCTCCGGTCACGGTAGCCAGGAGGAGCTCAAGCTCCTGATGGCCATGGCCAAGCCCACGTACTTTATGCCGGTTCACGGCGAGGCCGTGCATCTGCGCGCCCATGCCCAGCTGGCCCGCAAGATGGGCATCAAGGACGATCATATCTTTATCCTCGATAACGGCGACACGCTCGAGATGCGCGGCGGTATCGTCAAACGCGGTACGCCCGTCGAGTCCGGCGTCGTCTACGTCGACGGCCTGCGTATCGGCGATACCGACCCCATCGTCCTGCGCGATCGCCAGAAGCTCGCCAACGACGGTATGGTCACGGCCGTCGCCATCGTCTCGCTCAAGCACAAGAAGATCGAGGCCATCGAGTTCTCGGGCCGCGGCGTCTCGTTTGCCATCGACGACCAGTTCTCCGAGGATGCCTCCGCGTCCATTATGAAGACGATCGAGAAGGGTAAGTTCAGCTTTACGAGCAGCGGTTCCGATGCCATTCGCAAGGCCGTGCGCGATTCGCTCTCCAACTTCATTTGGAGCCGTACGCGCACCCGTCCGATGATTATCCCGGTCGTCATGGAGGTTTAGTTTGGCGCGCGGATCTGCACAAAACGCCAAAGGCAATAAAGCCAACAACCAACCGGCATCTGCTAAGGGTGCCGGTTCCCATCTGCGTGCCAATAAGGGCCACGAGGCCGACTTCGACGATTTTGAGCCCTTGGTCGAGCCCTCGGCCAATCGCGATATCGCCGGCGTGGTCATCGCCGTTTTGGCGATTGCGTCCTTCATTGCCGTGATTTCTCCGGCAACAGCGCCCGTGACGGCTGCGGTTGCCGGTTTCTACCACCTGGGCTTTGGTCTGGGCGCCTACGTGCTGCCGATCGTCATTTTGCTGTTTGCCGCCACGCTCTTTTTAGGCGAGGACTCGCCGCTCAACGTGCGCTCTGTTGCGGGCGGTGCCGTGGTCTTTATCGCCGTTGTCTCCATTCTTTCGCTGATGGTGCCGGGAACGAGTGTCTCGTGTGACCTTATGTTCACGCCGCAAAATCTGTCCGCCTCGGGTGGCTACATCGGTGCGTTTATTGCGAGTGCGCTGCAGAATGCCCTGGGTAAGCCTATCGCGATGGTGGTCCTGTTGGGTCTGGCCGTCGTTGGTTTTGTCATCATCGGCTTTTCGGTGAGCGGCGTACTGCGCTCTGCCCGCGATCGTGCGGCAGACTTTGCCGAGCGCCGTCGTGCCGATGTTAACGCGAGCCCGTGGGGTGACGACGAAGCCCTGTCGGTGCCTGGTGTCGCTCGCCCCCGCCTGAGCATTCTGCGCCAAAAGAGTTCTGATGCGGCCGTGACCACGGTCATGGGCAACGATGTAGACCCGGTTTTGGACTATGACGACGAGGACGAGGATTCGTTTGTCGACGTGTCCGATGCCGTGGAAGCTGAGCGCGCTAAGACGACGCTGCTGCCGCGCCGCCATGCCAAGAAGGGCAAGGCTGCGCCCAAACTCAATACGAGTGAGCCCGACCCGTCTTGGTCCGAGAGCGAGATTGAGCTCACCGAGGGCGATGACGAGGACGACGAGGCTCCGATTGAGACCGCAAAGACAACTTTGCTGCCGCGTCGCCATGCAAAGCGCGACCAGGTAACCGGTCAGCTTTCGATGGAAGACGACCCCGATAAGATCGACGAGTCCGAGCCGCCGTTTGCCGTGAATCCTGTCTCGGCAGCACCTCAGATCCCCGATTTCTTGAAGCATCCCAAGGTTGCCGATGCGCCTGCCTTGAGTGCTGTCGAATCGGCTGCGGCTAGCGATGGGGGAGCGGACGGCGGCGCCGCAGATAACGAGGGCGAAGAAGAGGACGGCCTCAAACTTCCGCCACTTGAGATTCTGCATGCCAACCCGCAGTCGGCTTCCTCCGCGTCTTCTGACAAGGAGCTGGAACAGACTGCCGAGTCGCTTCAGTCCACCTTGCTGGAGTTTGGTCGTAGTGCCCGCGTGGTCGGCTGGATCGCCGGCCCCACGGTGACGACCTTTAAGCTGCAACCTGGCGAGGGCGAGCGCGTGAGCAAGATTTCGAACCTCGAGGACGATATCGCGCTATCGCTTGCTGCCCAGTCGGTGCGTATCTTTGCCCCGATCCCCGGCACCTCGCTTGTGGGTATCGAGATCCCCAATCGCAAGCGCCAGAACGTCAACCTGGGCGACGTGCTTCCCTATGTGAAGGGCGGTCCGCTCGAGCTCGCCATCGGTCGAGATGCCGAGGGTACGCCGGTCGTCGCCGACCTTGCCAAGATGCCCCACCTGCTGATCGCCGGTACCACGGGTTCCGGTAAGTCGGTCATGATCAACTCCATCATCACGACCTTGCTCATGCGCGCCCTTCCCGAGGACGTTCGCCTGATCATGGTCGACCCCAAGCGCGTCGAGCTTGCGGGCTATAACGGTCTGCCGCATCTTTACGTGCCTGTAGTGACCGAGCCCAAGCAGGCCGCGAGCGCTCTGCAATGGGCCGTGTCCGAGATGGAGCGTCGCCTGAAGGTCTTCGAGCGCCTTAACGTGCGTAAGATCTCGACCTACAACGAAAAGCAGGCCGCCGGCGAGTTTGAGCATTACGACAACCCGCCGCAAAAGATGCCCTACCTGGTCATCATCATTGACGAGCTTTCGGATCTGATGATGGTTGCCGGTAAGGATGTCGAGGCCTCGATCGTTCGTATCGCCCAGCTGGGCCGTGCCGCCGGTATCCACCTTATCGTGGCCACGCAGCGCCCCAGCTCCAACGTGGTGACGGGCCTCATCAAGGCCAACATCACCAACCGCATCGCCTTTAACGTCGCCACGGGCATCGACTCGCGCGTCATTATCGACCAGATGGGTGCCGAAAAGCTTACCGGTTTGGGCGACATGCTGTTCTCCAAGGTCGACTGGGGCAAGCCTCGCCGTATCCAGGGCTGCTTTGTCTCGGACGACGAAATCAACGAGATTGTCGAGTTTGTCAAGTCGCAGAGCGAGCCCGACTACCACGAGGAGATCCTGTCTGCCGTGGCGCCCGCTTCCATGTCCATGGCGGGTGGCGGCGGCATTGTCCGTACCGGAGTCGCCGAGCCGCAAGACGATGATCCGCTCATTTGGGAAGCCGCCCATATTGTGGTGGAATCGCAGCTTGGCTCCACATCTGGCCTGCAACGTCGTCTGAAGGTTGGCTATGCGCGTGCCGGGCGTATTATGGATATGCTGGAAGAAAAGGGTGTCGTCGGCCCGCCCGACGGTTCCAAGCCGCGCGAGGTCCTGTTGGACGAGGAGGGGCTTGCCGCGCTGGAGTCTGTCGACGCCGAGATGGCACGTGAAGATCGTGAGTTTGGAGGATTCTGATGGCTGCACGCTTTGGTGACATGCTGCTTGAGCAGCGTCGCCGAATGGGCCTTTCCATTCAGCAAGTCGCCAACACCATCAAAATCAGGCCGCAGATCATCGAGTTTTTCGAGACCGGTAACTTTGCTTCGATGCCGCCGCGCGGCTATGCGCAGGGCATGATTTCGAGCTATGCTCGCTTTTTGGGCCTCAATCCGCGCGAGGTCGTCAATGCCTACTTTGACGATCTGATGGCATACGAACGCGAGACGTCGCAGCAGGGCGGTCGTTTTCAGGACGCCGCCGGCTACGTCAATTCGCGTTCCTCGGTCGAAAACGGGCGCTTCCTGATGGTTCAGGGCGGTCGTTCGACCCGCTATGGACAGCGTCCTCAGCAGGCCGGTTATATTACCGAGACGGGTTCGGGCGAGGAGATTCGCTCACAGCGTGACCGGTTCCGCAGTACGCCGATGCCCGAGGACCGTGCACTTCCCGCTGCCCGAGGCGTGGCGCGTGACCCTCGTGCCGGCTACGGCGACGGCGGCTATTCCGATCGCGGTTACCGTGGTGCCTCTACGGGACGCTCTCGCGGTGGCTATGCGGATGCCGATACCACGCAGGTGACGCCGCGTCTTCGCTCTCAATCACAGCCGTATGGCCAGCGCTCTTCGGCTCCGCGTTCGGGCCAGCGTGGCTATCAAGGCCGCGGTGAACTTGCGCCCCGCTCGGGTCAGCGCAGCCTTCAGGGCCAGGGTGGCTATCGCGGCCGTTCCGATAGCAATCGTGGTCGTATGCCTCAGGGAGGCGGCCGCAGCAGTTCCAGTCGTGGACGCGGCGGATCACGTACTCCTCAAAACACCGGGCTCGATCCGCGTATCGTCTACACCGGCATCGGCGCCGTTGCGCTGCTGTTGATTGTGCTCATCGTGGTGCTTCTGCGCGGCTGCGCATCTTCGGCGCCCGAGACCACGCCCGAGACGCCCACTGCCACCAAGACGACGACTAAGAAGTCTTCTAAGAAGACCGAAACGGTTGACGAGGACGAAGACGCCGATGAGGCGACGGATGAGTCGACTGATTCGGACGCTACCAAGACGACGGCCAAGAAGGAAGAGAACGAGGTTACGAAGGTCAAGGTCTCCGTTGCCAAGGGAAAGACCGCGTGGATTGAGGTCAAGGTCGACGGCAAGTCGGTCTATGGCGCCCAGGCGACTGGCCCCTTTGAGCAGGAGTACACGCCCGAGTCCTCGATCGAGATCACCACGTCCAAGCCTTCCGATGTCACCGTTACCAAGAACGGTGAAAAGGTCCGTTACGATACCAAGACCTCCGGCGTGGCGCGTGTGACGATCACCGTTCCCAAGAAGGAGACGACTGATTCCGAGAATGGTGAAAGTTCTGATGATACCGACACCACCGATGGTACCGATACCACCGACGGTACCGATGCCCAGTCCACGGATGGCGCCGATACCGCAACTGACGGTCAGACGTCCACCGATTCTACCGACTATTCGTACGATAGCTACTAAGCCGCTCGTACGCGAAAGGAAACATCATGGCTAAAGATTCCAGCTTCGACGTCGTGTCCGAGGTCAACATGCAAGAGGTCGACAACGCCTTTCAGCAGACCACGCGCGAGATTTCCCAGCGCTATGACCTTAAGGATTCCGGCGCCACGATCGAGCTTTCGAAGGGCGACAAGCTTTTTACGATCAACGCCCCGGCCGACTTTGTCTCCAAGCAGATTGTCGACGTGCTGAGCTCCAAGCTCATCAAGCGCGGCATCGACCTCAAGGCTGTCTCGTGGGATGCTCCGCAGGCGGCATCGGGCGGCACCGTGCGCGTGCTCGGCCATATCGTCGAGGGTATCGACCAGGCGACCGCCAAGAAGATCAACAAGGACATCAAGGACCAAAAGCTCAAGGTCAAGGTGACCATCGAGGCCGACAAGCTGCGTGTTTCCTCTGCTTCGAAGGACGCGTTGCAGACCGTGATCCAGTTCCTGCGCGACCAGGACTACGGCCAGCCGCTGCAGTTCACCAACTACCGCTAATATCAATCGAAAGGACCGCTCTCCAACATGGATACACCGTTGGGCTCCGTGCTCTACATCACCCTCGGGTGCGCTAAGAACGAGGTTGACACCGACCGCATGCGTTCTCTTTTGACCGCCGCAGGCTACGAGGAGGCATTCGACCCGCAGGACGCCGATATCGCCATCGTCAATACATGCTCGTTCCTCGCCTCCGCAACGTCCGAGAGCATCGAGACCACGCTCGAGCTCGCCAACGAGGTTCAGGACGGCGTTCGTTCTTGCCCCATCGTCATGTGCGGGTGCGTGCCGTCGCGCTATGGCGACGACCTGCCTGACGAGCTGCCAGAGGTCGCGGCCTTTGTGAAGGCCGACGAGGAGGACGGCATCGTGGCGGTCATCGATGGCGTGTTGGGTGTCGAGCGTGAGATCGCAGCCTATATCCCGCAGGTCAAGCGTACCGTCGAGGGTGCTGTCGCCTACGTCAAGATTTCCGATGGCTGCAACCGCTTCTGCAGCTTCTGCATGATCCCCTATATTCGCGGTCGCTATCATTCGCGCAATGCCGAGAGCATTATCTCCGAGGTGCGCGACCTGGTTGCCGGCGGTGTGCGCGAGATCGTGCTGATCGGCCAGGACACGGGTATTTGGGGCACCGACTTTGCTGACGAGGATGTCGCCGAGGGCTCGCCGCGCAATCTGGCGCAGCTGCTGCGTGCCGTCGCCGAGGCCGTGCGCCCGCACAACGTCTGGGTCCGCGTGCTCTATCTGCAGCCCGAGGGCATGACCGACGAGCTTATCGATACGATTCGCGATACGCCCGAGGTGCTGCCCTATATCGATATCCCCGTGCAGCACTGCGACGCGCGCATCCTCAAGGCTATGCGCCGTTCTGGTTCCCGCCAGGAGCTCGAGGATCTGTTCCGCGACCTTCGTGAGCGTATCCCCGGCATCGTGATCCGTTCCACGGCCATGGTCGGCTTCCCGACCGAGACCGACGACGAGTTCCACGACCTTATCGACTTTATGGACACCGTCGGCTTTGACTACACGAGCGTCTTTGCCTACTCGCGTGAGGAAGGTAGCCTGGCCGCCAAGATGGAGGGCCAGGTCGATGAGGAGGTCAAGCTTGAGCGCGCCCAGGAGGCCATGGATCTGGCCGAGTCGCTCGGTTTTGCCGCTACCGCCGCACATGTGGGCGAGCGCGCCCAGGTGATCGTCGACGGTATCGAAGAGACCGAGGATGGCGCCGAGCTGATCGGCCATGCCTGGTTCCAGGCGCCCGATTCCGATGGTGCGGTGCACTTGGACGCCAGCGAGGCGTCCGTGGGCGATATTCTGACTGTCGAGTTTACCGATAGCTTCTGCTATGAGCTTATCGGCCATGTTGTGGAGTAGGAGAGCATCGTGGCAAACGAGAGCAATAAGGAACTGACGAGTGTCTGGACGCCCGCCAACATCGTGACGTGCGTTCGCATCGTCTTTATCCCGGTGTTCATGATCGTGTCGGCGCTGTCTCACACGAGTGTTGCCGGTACGGATTGGAGCACCTTCGACGGCCCGCTCGCCGCCGCTGCCTTCATTCTGTATGTGATCCTGTCGTGCACCGATAAGGTCGACGGTTATCTGGCGCGTTCGCGCAACGAGATCACCGACTTCGGTAAGTTCTTGGACCCCATCGCCGACAAGCTGCTGGTGTTCTCGGCCCTGCTGCTGTTCTTGGATTTTGGCGCCGTAACCGTGTGGTCCGTGTTTATTATCCTGTTCCGCGAGCTGCTGGTGAGCGCCCTACGCATGGTTGCGAGTGCGGCCGGCGTGGTTGTTGCGGCCGATAAGCTCGGCAAGTACAAGACGGCAACCACGATGGTCTCCATCTGCGGTTACCTGTGCGTTTTTGCTATGGCCGGCTTGCACCTTGGCCCGGTGGCGCTGACGCTCGGCATCTACTCGGTGTCGCGCTTCCTGTATGCCGTTGCCGTTGTCTTGACCGTTATCTCGGGCGCCCAGTACTTCTGGAACTGCCGCAAGATCGTCTTTTCGGTCTAGGTCCTGGTGGGTATGACGGTCTCTTTTGAGCAGATTTCCGCACACAATGAGGAGCTGGCGCGCGATATTGTCGAGCGCGCGAGCGCTCGGGGCGTGACGGTTTCGACGGCTGAGTCGCTGACGGCGGGTATGATCGCATCGACGATTGCCGATATCCCGGGCGCCTCGGCGGTGTTGCGTGGCGGTGCGGTGACTTACTGCGATGAGATTAAGCATCGCGTTCTTGGTGTTGAGCAGGAGACGCTCGACCGCTATACCGCGGTGTCGCATCAGACCGCGCGCGAGATGGCGGTGGGTTCGCTGGAGCTGTACCAGAGCGATATTGCAGTGAGCGCAACGGGTTATGCCGGCCCCGGCGGTGGCACTGAGGGCGATCCGGCGGGCACTTTCTATATTGGCTGGGCGTATCGCGCGGCTTATGGGGAAGTCCCGGTTGTGGACTCTGTGCGCTGCCACTATGAGGGCGACCGTTCGTGTGTTCGTGCCCATGCGGTCGCGGAGGCATTGGGGCGCATTGCCCTTGTGCTCAACTCTATGGAATAGACGTGTTTTAAGGGGCCTCCGGGCCCCTTAATTGTGGAGATAGGGACTTCTGACAAATTTAGCGTTTGTGCTGGTTATAGATGTATTCTTGCCTTCTTTGTTCTTATTTGGCCCTGTGTGGTCAAGCATTTGGTCAGTGTTTGGTCGGCGTTTGGTTGGGTTTTGGAAAGACTGCCTGCATATGATTGGCCTGAACGGTTGACCACGAACAGCCGTTCGTTTATTATCGATGCAGGTTGTTAAGAGGAGGGCTATTCATGGCCAAGAATTCAGGTCCCGTACGTACCGTTCATGCTCGCACTACGGGTAAAGAGCGCGATGAGATGATCGCCACCACCAAGGCCGAGATCGAGAAGAAATTCGGCCAGGGTTCCATCATGAGGTACGGCGACGGTGGTCCCGAGCTCGAGGTCGAGGCCATTCCCACGGGCGCCCTGGCCCTCGATGCCGCGCTGGGTATCGGCGGCGTGCCGCGCGGCCGTATCGTCGAGATTTACGGTCCTGAGTCCTCCGGTAAGACGACGCTTTCGCTCGAGATCCTGGCCGAGGCCCAGGCAATGGGTGGCGTTGTGGCATTTATCGATGCCGAGCACGCGCTTGATCCCACGTATGCCGCGCGCATCGGTGTGGATATCGACGAGGTGCTCATTTCCCAGCCCGATACGGGCGAGCAGGCGCTCGAGATTGTTGACATGCTCGTGCGTTCCGGCGCCATCGATGCCATCGTCGTCGACTCCGTCGCCGCGCTGACCCCGCGTGCCGAGATCGAGGGAGAAATCGGCGACACTACGGTCGGTCTTCAGGCTCGCCTGATGAGCCAGGCGCTCCGCAAGCTCGCCGGCTCGCTGTCCAAGTCCAACACGACGTGCATCTTCATTAACCAGCTGCGTGAGAAGATCGGTGTCATGTTCGGCAACCCCGAGACCACGACGGGCGGCCGCGCCCTTAAGTTCTTCTCTTCGGTACGTATCGATATTCGCCGCATCGACAGCATTAAGCTTAAGGACGAGGTTATCGGTAACCGCGTGCGCGCCAAGGTCGTTAAGAACAAGGTGGCAGCTCCGTTCCGATCTGCTGAGTTCGACATCATGTACGGTACGGGCATCTCTAAGGAGGGCTCGATTCTGGACATGGCTGTCGAGTGCGGTATCTGCAAGAAGATGGGCTCCTGGTTTGCCTATGGCGAGGACAAGCTCGGCAACGGTCGCGAGGCCGCCAAGGCGTTCCTGCGCGAACACCCCGATTGTGCCGACGAGATTGAGCATAAGGTCCGCCTTGCCTGTGGACTTGAGTTTGATGACGATGCTCCGTCCGAGGTCGAGCTGACCGATCAGCCTGCGCCTGAGGAGTTTGACGAGCTTTACGCCATCGATGGTTCCGCCATGCTCGATGATGACGACGAGTAGCGGTTACGCTCATGTCGTATACGGTGACCGAGGCCACGGTCGTCTTTCCCGATAAGAAGGCGGCCTCCTCGTTCTCGAGCGGGTATGCGTCCAAAAAGCCTTGCGCACATATCGATTGTGAGCTTGAGGGCGGTTTTGAGCGGTCCATTTGGATTCCCGTGCGGGTCGCGCGGCTGTATGTCAAAAACCGCCCCGATCTTCCCTGTGATTGGGACAACTTTCGTGAGGCGGTGCAGCTCATCGAGCGTAAATGTGCACTTACCATGGTGACCGAGATGCTATCGCGCCGCGACCATGCGACGGGTGAGGTCCGTGACAAGCTGGCTCGCTACGGCTTTCACCAGCCCGCGATCGATTTCGCCGTCGAGCGCGCCACCGAGTATCACTTTTTAGACGACAACCGCTTTTGCTCGTACTTTATCGAGGAGCGCAAGCGGCGCGGTTGGGGACAGCGCAAAATCGAGACCGAGCTCAAGCGCCGTCATGTCGTGCTCGATGACATTCCCGGTTATCCCGAGGATTATTTTGCCGTCGAAGACGATTTGGCGCGTGCGTCAGCCCTGCTCGCCAAGCGGCGTGTTCCAGAGACGCGCGGATTCGAAAAACTGGTTCGGTTTTTGATGGGCAAGGGCTTCTCGTATCACATCGCCGCCGATGCCGTTAAGGCACGTCTCGATGCCGAACGCGAGGAATGTGCGGTTTAGGCGTATGCGTTTTGTGACCCTGCCGTTCACCGCGTTTTAGCCGCCGTGCCGGGGCCATTTATTTGACAGTTGTTGTGGTTCAACGTACGATAAACACCGTCATTTGCTTTGTGATATGTGCTCATCTGTGATGAGTTTGTTTATATGTTTATCTGTATCCGACCCGCATAAGCTGCGCCCATATTACTCAAATGTCGCGAGCCGTTCGTAAGGACGGTTCGCTTTGTTGTGTAACGAATCCATAAAAAGGAGTGAGCATGCCTATCATCGCAGCGCTCGTTGGCATCGTTTTGGGTGCCATCGCCGCCATTGCCTACATGCGCACCGCCAAGCAGGGTAGTCTTCACGAGGCCGACGAAAAGATTCAGTCGGCACACGCACAGGCTGAGTCCCTGATCGGTGATGCTAAGCGTCAGGCCGAGACCCTCAAAAAAGAGGCTCTGCTCGAGGCTAAAGAGGAAATCATCAAGAACAAGCAGGCGGCCGAGGCCGAGGACAAGCAGCGTAAGAACGAGATTCGTACGCTCGAGAACCGCGTGATGCAGCGCGAGGAATCCCTCGATCGCCGCAACGACGCTCTCGACAAGCGCGAGCATCAGCTGTCCAGCCAGGCCGGTCAGGTCGAGAAGCGCTCCCGTGAGCTCGAGGAGCTCTGCGCAAAGCAGACCTCCGAGCTCGAGCGTATTGCCGACCTTACCCGCGAGGACGCCCACAAGGAGCTCCTCGATAAGGTTCGCGGGGAGGTCACCCACGAGGCCGCCACGATCATTCGCGAGTCCGAGCAGCAGGTTCGCGCCGAGTGCCACAAGACCGCCCAGGAGATTCTGTCCCTGGCGATTCAGCGCTGCGCTGCCGACCACACTGCCGAGGTCACCGTTACCTCCGTGCACATTCCCTCTGATGACCTCAAGGGTCGTATCATCGGTCGCGAGGGTCGCAACATCCGGACCTTCGAGCAGGTTTCCGGCGTCAACCTCGTGATCGACGACACGCCCGAGACCGTCGTTCTTTCGAGCTTCGACCCGGTCCGTCGCGAGACCGCCCGTGTCGCCCTCGAGAACCTCATCGCCGACGGCCGCATTCACCCCGCCCGCATCGAGGAGATGTATCACAAGGCTGCCGACCTGGTTCAGCAGCGCGTGCGCGAGGCCGGCGAGCAGGCTGCTTTCGACACCGGCATTCACGACCTGCACCCCGAGATCGTCAAGACCCTCGGTGCTCTGCGTTACCGCACCTCGTTTGGCCAGAACGTGCTTCAGCACTCCCTCGAGGTCTCCGACCTGTGCGGCGTGATGGCTTCCGAGCTTGGCCTGGACGTTGTGACCGCCAAGCGCGCCGGCCTGCTGCACGACCTGGGCAAGGCAATCGACCACGACGTCGAGGGCCCGCATGCCGTCATCGGCGCCGAGCTTGCCCGCCGTTATGGCGAGAAGCCCGTTATCGTCCACGCTATCGAGGCTCATCATGCCGACGTCGACCCCAACACGGTGCTCGATGTCCTGGTACAGGCCGCCGATGCTGTCTCTGCCTCTCGCCCCGGCGCCCGTCGCGAGTCTGCCGAGAACTACATCAAGCGTCTTGAGAAGCTCGAGGAGATTGCCAACTCCCATGACGGCGTCGAGCGTACCTATGCCATGCAGGCTGGTCGCGAGGTCCACGTCATGGTTCAGCCGGACAAGATCTCCGATGCCCAGTCCACGGTCCTGGCTCACGATATCGCCCATCAGATCGAGGAAGAGATGGAGTATCCCGGTCAGGTGCGCGTCGTCGTGATTCGCGAGAGCCGCGCTGTCGATATCGCTAAATAACATGAGCGACGCGAACGAGCTCATCTCATTTATCGCGTCGATGTCGGGGGAGGGCAACCTTCGCGTCGAGGAGAACCTTGGCGAGGGGTATGTCCGCCTCCGCGTTTCGGAGGCCGAGCGGCGCCAGGCAAAGCACGACATTCAGCATGTCGAGGACATCGTCATCGAAATGCTCCGTAATGCTCGCGATGCTGGCGCCGACAAGGTCTATCTCGCCACGACTAAGGAAGATGGCGTCCGCACGCTTGTCTTTTTGGATAACGGTTCGGGCGTTCCGCAGGATATGCAAGAGCGAATCTTCGATGCCCGTGTTACCTCCAAGCTCGAGAGCATGAAGATGGACCGTTGGGGCGTTCACGGTCGTGGCATGGCATTGTTTTCGATCAAGCAGAACACCGACGAGGCCCGCGTGGTTACGTCCGGTGTCGATCTAGGCTCAGCCTTTAAGGTGAGCGTTGCGGCCGACCGCCTCAGTGAGCGTGCCGATCAGTCCAGCTGGCCCCAGGCCGTCAAGGATGAGGACGGGCGTTATGTCTGTGCTCGCGGTCCGCATAATATTATTCGCGCTGCTTGTGAGTTTGCGCTCGAGGAGTTGCGTGGTTGCGATGTCTATCTTGGTTCTCCGTCTGAGATTGCCGCGACCCTTTATGCTCAGGCGTCAAGTCAGCTCGATACGTCGCGTCTCCTGTTCATTGATGACGAGAGCGAGCTTCCGGTTGTCGATCGTTTAGGCCTTGCCTCTGATGCCGAGGACTTTATCCGTATCTGTTCGGGTTTGGGTCTTGAGATGTCCGAGCGCACGGCTCATCGCATTTTGGCAGGGCAGATTAAGCCCGTTCGCGGTGTGACCGCGCGTCTGCTGCGCGAGCGTGATTCGTCCTCGCATACGCCGGCTCCTGTCGATCTTGCGAAGGATCGTCGCGGGCTACGTATTGCCAAGGATGACATGGCACAGTTTTCGCGTGCTGTGGAGCGTGACTTTAATGACCTTGCCGCCCGGTACTATCTCAACCTTTGCGGCGACCCAAAGATTCGTGTTTCGCGTGATCGAATCACTGTGACCTTCGATCTTGCCAAAGAGGAATAGTGCCTTTACCGAGTCCACTCGGTACGATACAGTTATTGCAGTTAAAACGTACTTTTAAACGCAGGAGTTTCTTCATGGATTGCCTGAAGGTATCAAGCAAATCATCGCCCGCGTCCGTTGCCGGCGCCATCGCCGGCATGGTCAAGGATGGTGTACCCGTCAACATCCAGTGTGTCGGCGCTGGTGCTGTCAACCAGGCCATTAAGGCCGTGGCTATCGCGCGCGGTTTTTTGATTCCAACCGGTTTTGATATTTCCTGCGCGCCCGTGTTCTCCGACATCCTCATTAACGGGGAGTCGCGCACGGCCATCCGCCTTTCTATCTACGTTCACCAGATCAATCGAGCTGCTATGGATAACGTCGTCATGGATGATGTTAAGCCTGTGGCATAGCTTCTGCTTGCCTCGTTTCGCTCCCCATCGTTAGGACTTATGCACATGGACCAGCGTTCCGTACGCGATATTCTTGCCGGTAAAACCTACTTTATCCGCACCTTTGGCTGCCAGATGAATCAGCACGACTCCGAGCGTGTGAGCGGTCTGCTCGATTCGTATGGCTGCCTCATGGCGCTCGATCCCGAGCATGCCGATATCGTTGTCTTCATGACATGCTGCGTGCGCGAGGCCGCCGATACTCGCCTGTACGGTCAGTGCAATTCCTGCAAAAGCCTGCCGCCTTCGCCTTCGGGTAAGCGCGTGGTTGCCGTTGGTGGTTGCATCGCGCAGCGCGATGGCGAGGGCCTGCTCACCAACGTCGATAACGTCAATGTCATCTTTGGTACGCATTCTATCGCACATGTGGCCGAGCTCATTGCCGAGGCGTTCCTTGACGGCAAGCGTCATATCCGCACCAATGAGCATGAGGATACGGATGCCATGAGCATGCCGTGGCATCGCGAGACCCAGTATCACGCTTGGGTGCCCATCATGACGGGCTGCAATAATTTCTGTACCTATTGCATCGTTCCGTACGTGCGCGGTCGCGAAAAGAGCCGCTCCTTCGAGGAGATTGTCGACGAGGTGACCGGTTTGGTGCGCCAGGGCGTGCGTGAGATTACGCTGCTGGGCCAAAACGTTAACTCATATGGTCGCGATCTGTTTGGCAAGCCGCGTTTTGCCGATTTGCTGCGTGCCGTGGGCGATACGGGTGTGGAGCGCATCTTCTTTACGTCTTCGCATCCCAAGGATCTGCTGCCCGAGACCATCGACGCCATGGCCGAGACGCCTGCTGTTATGCCGCAGCTGCACCTGGCCGTCCAGTCAGGTTCGACGCGGATCCTCAAAGAGATGAATCGCCGTTATACACGCGAGGACTATCTGGGCCTGGTCGATCGCATTCGCAACCGCATGCCCGATATCGCGCTCTCGACTGACATTATCGTTGGCTTCCCGGGCGAGACTGAAGAAGACTTTGAGCAGACGCTTTCACTTGCCGAGACGGTCCGCTATGCCCAGGCCTATATCTTCATCTATTCCAAGCGCGCCGGTACCCCGGCCGCAGAGATTGACGATCCTACGCCGCATGAGGTTATTCTCGGGCGTTTCAACCGCCTGGTTAAGGTTATCGAGACCACGGCACATGAGTATAACCAGGGTGAACTTCATACTGTGGTTCCGGCGCTCATTGAGGGAACGAGTAAAAAGAACGACGCGGTCCTGCTGGGCAAGAGTCCCAAGAATCAGACCGTGCATGCGCCTATACCCGAGGGTTACAGCATCGATCAGCTTGTTGGCAAGATCGTTGATGTTGACGTTGACGTTGCCAAGACCTGGTATTTGTCCGGCTCCGTTGTGGGCGAGCCGCGCTAATGGTTTCTTCCGGGGCAGGTCTTTCCGCCGTTGCGATCGTCGGTCCGACGGCGGTTGGTAAGAGTGATGTTGCCGACCGTTTGGCCGCTCGTCTTTCGTCCGAAGTGCTGTCGTGCGATGCGATGCAAATCTATCGCGGCATGGACATCGGTACCGCAAAGATGACGCCCGATGAGTGTACGGCGCCGCTGCGTCTCGTCGACATTGTAGAGCCGGGTGTGGCATATTCTGCTGCGCTTTATCAGGCTGACGCTCGCGCGCATGTTGAGCGCCTGCTCGGGTCTGGACGTCTTCCGGTGTTTTGCGGGGGTACGGGCCTGTATCTCAAGGCCGCCCTCGATGAGATGGATTTTCCCTCGGGAGAACTTGAGGACGATCGCCGTGCGGGTTATCAGGAACTTGCCGAGCGCATTGGTGAGGAAGCGCTGCATAAGCTGCTTGCCGAGCGCGATCCTGAGTCTGCCGCGGTCATTCATCCTCATAATGTGCGCCGCGTGATTCGTGCGCTCGAAATGCATGATGACGGCGTTTCCTACGCACAGCAAAAGTCACAGTTTAGTGTTCCATGTGAGCATTATCATGCCTTGTGGTTTGGCTTGACACGCAATCGTGAGCTGCTTTACGAGCGCATTAACCTGCGCGTTGACCTCATGTTTGAGCAGGGTCTTGTTGATGAGGTCCGTGGCCTTATGGACCAGGGGCTTGAAGATGCGCTCACTTCGATGCAGGCGATTGGCTACAAAGAAATCATTGATGCTTTTAACGGTGTGATGACTATGGATGAGGCTCGTGAACTCATTAAGATGCGTTCGCGTCGCTATGCCAAGCGTCAGCTTTCGTGGTTTAAGCGCGACGATCGTATTGTGTGGTTCGATATGGACGAATATACGGTCGATGAGGTCGTTGAGGATATCTTGCATCGCATCGAGGCTGCCTGATGGCCCGGTTTCCCCTCGTTCCCACAGCACCCGAGCCTGAGCGTGCCATTCTTGTCGGCGTCGAGTGGCGCGACAATGCGTGGCCGCTCGATCGCTCGCTCGATGAGCTTGAGCGCCTGGCGCACACGGCTGGCGCCCGGTGTGTTGCTCGTTTGTCGCAGCGACTGGTTAAACCCTATCCTAAATCGTTTATCGGTTCCGGCAAGGTTGAAGAGCTGTGCGGCTTAGTGCATCGCATGGATGCCGATGTCGTTATTTTTGACGACGATCTGACGCCTTCACAGCAGTCCTATCTGGAGAAGGCCGTGGGCGAACCGGTTAAGATCATCGATCGCACGGCGCTCATTCTTGATATTTTCGGCCTGCATGCCCAGACGCGCGAGGGTCGTCTACAGGTGCAGCTGGCGCAGCTTCAATATCTGTTGCCTCGTCTGCGTGGCATGTGGAGCCATCTTGCCAAGGAGCAGACGCGCGGCGGCATCGGTTCGCGCTTTGGCCAGGGTGAAAGCCAGCTCGAGGTTGACCGTCGCTTGATTCGCAATAAGATTGCCGCGCTTCGTCGTGAGCTCAAGCAGGTTGAACAGCATCGCGATGTCCAGTCCAAGAGCCGCATTGAGTCACCGGCGTTTCGCGTCGCGTTAGCCGGTTATACCAATGCCGGTAAATCGACGTTGCTCAATCGCCTGACCGGCTCTACGGTACTTTCGCAGGACAAGCTGTTTGCTACGCTCGACCCGACGACGCGTTCGTATCGCCTGCCCGGCGGTCGCGGCATGACGATTACTGATACCGTCGGCTTTATTCAAAAGCTGCCGCATGGTCTGGTCCATGCCTTTAAATCGACGCTGTCCGAGGTGTTGGGTGCCGATCTAATTCTCAAAGTCGTAGATGCGTCTGACGAGGACTATGAGCGGCAGCTTGAGGCTGTCGACCGCGTTCTTGATGAGATTGGCGCTGGAGAGCGTTTAACGCTGACCGTATTCAATAAAATCGATCTTCTCGATAGCGTTGATCGTCTGAGCTTCCGTCGTCGCTATCCCGAGGCCGTGCTGTTCTCGGCCCAGACGGGCGAGGGACTCGACGATTTCGTCGACCGTATTGCTCGTGAGGCGGCTGCTACCGATGTGTTGCTCTCTGCTGATATCCCGTATCGCGAGGGCGCCCTCATCACGCTGGTGCATGAGCAGGGAACCCTTTTGCACGAGGAATATCTTGAGGACGGCGTTCGTATTGTGGCGAAGCTGCCGGCCCGTATCGCGCCGCGGCTCAAGCGTTATCGCACCGAGTAGACGAGCTCCAAAAAGCCCAGAATAATGGGTTGATGCAGCAGATAAAAGGGGAGTGCATGACGTCCAAGGCTGGCGAGCGCCGGCAGGGGGTTGGCGTAGGCCCAGCTTAGGGCGGTCTTATCGATTCCCTGCGCTATATGTGCGGCGAAGTATCCTGCAAGATACATAAAGATAAACGGGATGATGGGGTAGTAATCACCTGAAACAAACCCAAGGCTCGGAAATCCCAGCCACGCCAGGTAGGGGACAGGGTAGATCGTTTTGGGGATACTCCAGGTGAGGGCGAACAACACAAGGCATAGCGACATGCCCCATCTCGCCGATATCTTCTTATGGACGGGATCGGTCAACGCCACGATGCCGGTACATGCGGCCATGCAGTAGATGATGCCAAAATTAACCGAATCGTCGACTGAGACAAGTGTTGTTGCCAGCCAGACGACGAGTGCTGCTAAGGCGTATTTGGCGGCACGTTTGATATTGTTGCGCGAAAGGGTGCACATCCAACCTGCGATAAACAAAAATACCCAGCTGATGCTGGCGCGCCAGATGTCTTGAAAGACGGTCTGGGTAAACCAGGGCATATCCCAGTCGTACAGGTAGGCGAGATCGTAGCAAGCGTGAAAACCTGCCATTGAAATCATCGTAAACCCGCGGACGGTATCAAAGATGGTGATGCGTTTTTGCATTACGAGAACCGGCGCATTAAGCCGACGACTTTGCCCAAGATGATGGGATTCGTTGCATAGATAGGCTCCATGGTGTCATTCTCGGGCTGCAGGCGTACGCGTCCCTGCTCCTTGTAGAACGTCTTGACGGTCGCTGAACCATCAATCATGGCCACGACAATTTCGCCGTTCATGGCACTCTTTTGTTCACGGACGATGATGTAATCGCCATTGAAGATGCCGACATTGATCATTGAGCTCCCATGCACCTCAAGGATAAAGGAACCCTGATCAGTGGCGATTTCGGTCGGGATAGTAAAAGTGTCTTCGATATTCTGCTCGGCCAGAATGGGAATCCCAGCCGCGACGCGACCAACGAGCGGTAGCGAGACCGTTCCGCGAGGTGCGGTGGGCTCGTCAGATTTAGAAATTGAGACAGAGGAACCGTCCTCGTTAAAGAGTTCCAGGGCGCGCGGTTTAGTGGCATCGCGCTTGAGTAGCCCGCGCGCCTCCAGGGCAGAGAGATGGGCGTGCACGGTGCTGGGAGAGGATAGGCCCACGGCAGAAGCCATCTCGCGCACGCTGGGCGGATAACCCTTCTCCTGCTGATATTCCTTGATGAAGTCGTAAATTTGCTGCTGACGCTTGGTAATTTTGCGAGCCATCAGGGCATCCTCTCTACCCATGTCAAACAAATGTTCGAATTTTGCTTGACAGGAACAACTGTTCGAAGATAATAATAACCGAACATTCGTTCTCGCGCTAGACATTTTTGTCCGCGCGGCTTGATAAAACTGTTCTCAGCAAAACACGCGAGAGGAGAACATGATGAACGCAACGAATATGGTCCAGGGAAACCTCGCCCTTAAGCTCGAGACGTCTGCAGAATACACTTTTACGGTTGTTCAGGGTGGCTGCTCCGGCTTTCAGCCTTTGACCGTAAAGCCTGCTCGCAATCAGCAGGCTGTAGCCGCGCCGGGCCGCGTTGCCCTGAAGGTTCCGACGATTGTCGCCGTTGCCGTTGCGCTTACGCTCTTCTTTGTCCTCGCTACGTCGGTCTTTAGCGCTCGTCACGCCGCGTATGCCGAGTCCGTTTCCAACGTTACCTATGAGACCATTCGCGTTCAGTCTGGTGATTCTCTTTGGTCGCTTGCCGAGGAATATCCAATCGAAGGCCTTTCCACGCAAGAGACTTCCGACATGATCCGTAACGTCAATCATCTGGAGCATGGTTCGCTCGCCGCCGGTGCGCATCTTAAGGTTCCTGCTCGTTCGTAATCATTATCGCGCTGCGCATGGTACCCTTGTTATCGTTTAAGAGGAGGTACCATGCGCTGTCCCAAATGCGGCAAGGCACATACCCGCGTCGTTGATTCCCGTATGCAGGAGTCAAATAACACCATTAAGCGTCGCCGCGAATGTTGCTCGTGTAACTATCGCTTTACAACGTTCGAACGATGCGAAGACCCAATCGAGGTCATTAAGTCGGACGGAACCAAGCAGCGGTTCGATCGCAATAAGCTGCTCGTCGGCTTGATGCGCGCCACTATCAAGCGCGATATCGACACTAAGAAGCTCAATGAGATTATCGATGACATCGAGGTCGAGCTGCGCTCTCGCACGCTGACGGCCGTTACGTCCCATGAGTTGGGTGACATGGTACTCAAGCGCTTGGCCAAGATCGACAAGGTGGCGTACATCCGCTTTGCCTCGGTCTACCGCGATTTCAAAGACGTCGATGAGTTTCTGCAAGAGCTCGACAAGCTAAGGTGATTCCATGTCCAACATTACCGTCAACATAAAGCGTCTCGACCCCACCGTCGAGCTTCCCAAATACGCCCATCCCACCGATGCCGGCTTGGATTTGCGCTCCAACGAGGACTGCATTCTGAAGCCCTTCGAACGCCGTCTGGTCTCTACTGGGCTGGCCATCGCCCTGCCCGATGGCTACGCCGGCTTCGTCCAGCCCCGAAGCGGTTTGGCCATCAAGCAGGGCCTGTCTATAGTCAATACGCCGGGCCTCATCGACGCCCACTACCGAGGAGAACTCAAGGTTATCCTCATCAACCTGGATCCCTCCAACAACATCCAAATCAACAAAGGCGACCGCATAGCCCAACTCGTCATCCAAGAAGTCCCCACGGTCAACCTCATAGAAGTAGAAGAACTAGACGAAACCGACCGAGGCAACGGAGGCTTCGGCTCCAGCGGCGTCGCCTAGGGGCGCTCGTATCCCTCCCGCCCGGGGCTTACCTATATCATTCCATGCTCAAACATTCTCGCGTCGCTTCGCTCGCTGCGAAACTGCGCGTGGAACGATATAGGTAAGCCCCGGGCGGGCGGCTACTCGCTTGAAACAATATATACTCTGTCTCTTATACACATCTG
>DXLX01000034.1 GCA_019414515.1 Collinsella sp. | reverse complement strand
CCCTCTCGACTCGGATTCCTTGCGGCCTGAACAATCGCAAGTGTCCGGCGAGGGGGCGGCTTTGTAAAGCCGGTTGTCCCCACCCGCATAGCGGGTGGTTTCTGATGCGGCGCGCTGCGCGCCCCGCACAGGCTAAAGCCTCTAAAACAAAAGGGCGCCCTGGTTTCCCAGAGCGCCCTTCTTAGAACAAGATTGTTGCGTTGCAGCAAATGCTACTCGGCAGCAGCCTCAGTCTCGACCTCGGCGGTCTCGGCCTCGGCGACCTCAGCGGCCTCCTCGACCTCAGCCTCGGCAGCGAGCTCCTCGGCGGTAACGCCGACGAGAACGACAACCTCGGCCTTGATCTCGCGGTACAGCGAGATGGCAACGGTGTGGGCACCGGCAACCTTGATGGGCTTACCGAGCTCGACGCGCTTGCGGTCGATGTCCATACCGAGCTGAGCCTTGATGGCGTCAGCGACCATAGCGGCGGTAACGGAGCCAAAGAGGATGCCCTCGTCGCCGACCTTGACGTCAACGGTGACCGTCTTGCCCTCGAAGGCAGCCTTGGTCTCGTTGGCGGTAGCCAGACGGACGGCCTCGCGCTTGGCGATGTTGTTGCGACGCTCGTCAAGCTGCTTGAGGTTGCCCTTGGTGGCGGCAACAGCGAGCTTCTTGGGGAACAGGAAGTTCTCAGCGTAACCCTGAGCGACCTCTACGACGTCACCCTCGCCGCCCTTGCCCTTGATCTCATCGAGAAGAATAACCTTCATGATGCGTCCCCCTTCTTAGCCGCGGTCGCGGTTGCCACGAGAGGAAACCACGGGGACGGTGTACGGCAGGAGAGCCATCTCGCGGGCGCGCTTGATGGCGTTGGCGATGTCATGCTGATGCTGCGTGCAAGCGCCAGTGACGCGACGGGGCTTGATCTTGCCACGGTCGGTCATGTACTTACGGAGAAGCTGAGTGTCCTTATAGTCGATGAACTCAGTGTTCTCCTTGCAGAACTGGCAGTACTTACGACGCGGCTGACGTGCAGAAAAATCATTAGCCATGTCAAAATACCTTTCATTTGGCAACTTCGGCGAACCGAAGCCGCCTCTCACTCAAAAATAGGTGAACAACCCTTAGAACGGGATGTCCTCATCGTAGACGTCGACCGCGGGCGGCGTAGCCACCGGCGCGGCAGGACGTGCTGCGGGCGCGGGAGCTGCGGGGGCGTAACCGCCCTGATCGTAGCCACCCTGGCCACCACGGGAGCTCATAAACTCGATCTCATCGACGATGACCTCAAGCTTGCTCCGGCGCTGGCCGTCGCGCTCCCAAGAGCTGTAGCGCAGCTTGCCCTCGATCGCGACCTTGTTTCCCTTTGCCAGGAAACGGCTCACGGCCTCGGCGCGGGTGCCGAACATGGTGCAGTCGACAAAGTTGGGATAGTCCTCCCACTCGCCAGTCTGCGCGTTGCGGCGACGATCGTTCACGGCAACGCCAAAGGACAGAATCTGGGTTCCGCCGGCGGTGGCGCGCAGCTCGGGATCGCGGGTGAGGTTACCGGTGATGTTCACTCGATTGATGCTCATAACTCACTACTTCCTCTTGGGGCACAAGCCCAGTCCAAAACGACAGTCTTACTCCTGGTCGTCGCGACGGACGATCATGTGGCGGACCACAGCGTCGGTGATGCGCAGGACGCGATCAAGCTCGGCGATCTGGGTAGGATCTGCGTGGAAGTTGATGAGGGTGTAGTCACCATCGGTGAGGTCGTTGATCTCGTAGGCGAGCTTGCGCTTGCCCCACTCGTCAACGGAGTCGACCTTGCCAGCGCCCTCAGCGATCGTGGTATCGATACGCTTCATAACAGCGAGACGAGTCTCGGGGTCGAGCGACGGGTCAACAAAGAACAGCAGTTCATAAGCCTTCATATTGTCACCTCCTCTGGGCAAATGTGGCTTCAGGTCGTGAAGGTGCGCCTGAAGCAGGAAAAGACTTGGTAATAATATCTTTCAACCTCCTAGGCTGCAAGAATATGCAGCTACAACCTCATGACCTCCACATATGCCCATAGTCGCACGGTGTTTCATGCGCATTCCAACCAAATGCCGACCAAGAGCTTGACGGATTTGTGGACAAGATACGATGCCGCGGGGACAAGCTGAGCCAAGCCGCAGGTCAACGGGCACAGGGCTGTGGTCGCAAGATGCATACCGGTGGTCCACAGCACCACCCAAAGATTTTTAAATTCATTGCCAAGTCGCTCATGAATACCCCTTTTGAACAATTAAGTTGATCAACCACGCTGGTCGGAAGCCGTTTTTTTGGCACCTCAAACCCCACTGCAACGCCAAGCGCGGCCAAGCGTTTTAAAAAATGCCAACTTTTCTGTTTGCACTTAGCGATTCCTCGTGTATACTGACTTTCGCATTTAACGGAGAGTTGTCCGAGTGGCCGAAGGAGCACGATTGGAAATCGTGTAGGCGTCAAAAGCGTCTCCAGGGTTCAAATCCCTGACTCTCCGCCAGTTAATTCCAAAGCAGGCCTTCGAGCCTGCTTTGTTTTTACCCCACGCGGAGGGGTGGCAGAGTGGTTGAATGCGGCGGTCTCGAAAACCGTTTGGCCTGTATAAGGTCACGAGGGTTCGAATCCCTCCTCCTCCGCCATTTTGGTTGAGAAAGCTCCCAGATCGGGGGCTTTTTTCTTTTAAGTCCCTTACAAGCAAATACGGCGGAGGAGGAGGGATTCGAACCCGCCAGGGCGCAAAGCGTAAAGAAAACGCGCCAGTGGCGCGTTTTTAGCGCAGCGCGGTCGGCGTAAGCCGACCGGATAAATTTTGAGCAAAGCTCAAAATTTGGACATCCCTCCTATTCGACCACGCCCCCATCGCGTTCAGCATCAACCCGGATCCCCAAACATGGAACCTATGACCGTACCCAGTCCCGACCGTTTGCCGAGCAATAGGGTCGCAATCGGCGCCGAACATGTACTATGTACGGGCATTGTCTAAACCCGTAACTCAAAGGACCTCATCTTGCCCGTTGCCGCCGCTATGATCGTTACCGCACACGCCTCGGATGCCATGGTTGCCATCCCGTTTTGGCTCGAGATGTTCGCTGTTGTCGCTGCATCGATCTCGGGCGTGCTGGTTGCGCGCGAGCATAAGCTCGACCTGGTGGGTGCAGTTGCGCTCGCCGTGGTCTGCGGACTGGGCGGCGGTCTTTTACGCGATATGACGCTGCAGGTAGGCAACGTCTACATCCTCAACCAGCCGATGGCGCTCCCGCTTTCCATTGCCACGGCAGCCATCATCTATATCTTCCCGGCTATCGTCGACAAGCCCGAAAAACTCATCCCCTTGCTCGACATCATCTCGGTCGGCATCTATGCGGCAACCGGCGCAGACAAGGCGCTGGTCTACGGCTTTGCGCCGGCGGTGTGCATCATGATGGGCTTTTTTACCGCGGTGGGCGGCGGCATGCTGCGCGACGGCTTTATGGGCGTGGTTCCGGGCATTTTCCAACGTACTAACTTTTATGCCATCGCCGCCATCGCCGGATCGACAAGCTATGTGTGTCTCGTTATGAGCGGCATCATGAGCAATGTCGCCGCGCTGGTCGTATGCGTTGTCGTGACCATGGGTCTGCGCTGGCTCTCGCTGCGCTTTGACATCAAAAGCCCCACCGAAGAAGATATCGCGCGCTTTTTGCACCGTAAAAAGTAGACAGCACGGCACGACCCTTCGAAATGCAACCGAGAGGTTCTTTTAGAGCGCCCACGCGTTGGGTACCCTGTTAGGTATATGCCGAGTATCTAACAAAGGATTCACTATGCCCTGCAATCAATTCCCGTCGAGCCAGCGCCGTAAAGCGTGGGGCCGCATCACCATCCTATTCGCGCTCATCGCGCTGGCGATCACCGTGCTTCCCACGGCGTCGTTCGCCGGCACGGACACCGCAGGCAATGTACTTGCGACCGACAATGACGCCAATCCGTCCGGCGTCGATGGTGACCTGTACTGGGCCGGCCAGGCCCTCAACTTGGACGATGCCTCCATCGGCCGCGATATTATCGCGGCGGGCGAGAGCCTATCGATTCGCGACTGCACCGTAGGCGGCGCCATTCGCCTGGCGGCGCGCACCATCGACATCGCCAAGACCACGGTTGATGGCAGCGTCACGGTGGCCGGCCAGCACGTTGTGCTCAACACCGGTAGCACCGCCAACTGTTTCTATGCGATGGGCGAGACGGTTGCCCTGCGCGGCTCCGCCAGGTCGGCAGCGCTTGCGGGCGACACGGTAACCATCGATGGCACCGTCGATGGCGATGTCGAGGTTTGGGCCGACAAGCTCATCCTGGGCAAGAACGCCCACATCACCGGCACCGTGAACGCGCACGTCTCCGAGGACCCCGAGCGCGCCGCGGGAGCCGAGGTCGGCGCGCTCAAGATCGACCGCACCGAAAACGAGGATACTTCCACCGTTAACGATGTCATCGGCGGCACCGTCGCCGTGGCGCTTTCCACCTGCTTTGTCGCCCTGCTACTCGAGCTCGTCTTTCCGCGCGCGACCGCCAGCGCCGCCGGCATGCTCCACCAGCGCCCCACGCCCCTGTGGGTGAGCGGTCTTCTGGGCACGATTGCTATCGTCCCCGCCGTCCTACTGCTGATTATCTCCATCGCTGGTCTATCGCTTGCCGGAGCCCTCATGTGCGGCGTTATCGGCATCGCATTGGTGTCGAACGCCTTTGCGGGGTGCGCGATCGCCCGCATGGTCGGACACAGCCAAAACCGCTACGCCATGGCAGCCGTGGGTGGCATCGCCGCAGGCGCCCTCACAGGGCTTCCCCTCGTAGGCGGCTTCATCAGCGGTGTGGCCTTTGTCTTTATGCTCGGCTACATCATCCAGATCATCTGGCGCAACGCCCGCCTCAAGTCGCAGCAGCCGACTAACACGCCGGGACTCCCCACCGCTTAGCAGCTAACTGCCACAAAGATGCCAAGCACCTTTGTGGCGGCGCAAACGAACCTGCCCCCTGAACCAAAAAGGGCGCCGCCCATCGCGGTCGACGCCCTTTCTTGTTAGACGCTATAAAGCCCAGCGCTTATTTGTTGACCTGGCCGGCGCGGACGGCAGCCTTCTTGCGGTCGGTGGCGTTGAGCAGACGCTTGCGTAGGCGGATGTTCTTGGGAGTGATCTCGACCAGCTCGTCGTCGGCGATGTACTCCAGCGCCTCCTCCAGCGAGAAGGTGCGGGGCGGCACCAGCTGGACGGAGATATCGGAGGTCGAGGAACGCTGGTTGCCCAGGTTCTTGGTACGGGCGATGTTGACGACCATGTCGCCAGCCTTGCTGCGCTCGCCCACGATCATGCCCTCGTAGCACTCGGTGCCCGGCTCAACAAACAGCTGGCCGCGCTCCTGCAGCGTACCCAGAGCGTAGGCAACGGCCTTCTCGGTGGTCATGGAGATCATGGCGCCGTTCTGACGGTTGCCGATCTCGCCGGCGTAGGGACCATACTCCAGGAAGGTGTGGTAGAACACGCCCTCGCCGTGGGTGACATTCATGATGCGGTTCTTAAGACCCATGATGCCGCGGGTCGGGATCTTAAACTCGAGGTGCGTCACGATGCCCGAGGTGTCCATACTCGTCATGATGCCGCCGGAGGTACCGAAGACCTCAACGACCTTGCCCGAGTACTCGTCCGGGCACTCGACGACGGCCTGCTCGACAGGCTCCATCTTGTTGCCGTTCTCGTCCTTCTTAAACAGGACGCGGGGACGGCCGACCTGGAACTCAAAGCCCTCGCGGCGCATGGACTCCATCAGGACGGACAGGTGCAGGATGCCGCGGCCCGAGACCTCGACGCCGCTCTTGTCCTCGAGCTCCTCGATCTTCATGGTCACGTTGTTCTCGGCCTCGTTGAACAGGCGCTCCTTGAGCTGACGGGCGCCCACGATGTCGCCGTCGCGGCCGACGAGCGGGGAGGTCGAAGCCTCGAAGACGATGGACAGGGTCGGCGGGTCGATCTCGATGGGCTCGAGCTCGACGGGGTTCTCGGGATCGGTGTAGACATCGCCGATATCGGTGCGGTCGATGCCCACGACAGCGGCGATGTCGCCGGCGCCGACTTCCTGGCACTCGGTGCGGCCCAGGTAGTCGAAGGTAAAGAGCTGCTTGACGGTGGCGGTAGCGCTGGAGCCGTCGTTCTTGACAACCAGGATCTGGTCGCCCTGGTGGATGGTGCCGGAGTACACGCGGCCGATGCCGATACGACCAACGAAGTTGGAGTGGTCGATGGTCACGCACTGCATGGCCAGCGGGGCGTTCTCGTCAACCTCGGGCGCGGGCATGTCGTCGATGATCATATCGAGCAGCGGATACATGTCCATGTTGCCGTCGTTGGGATCAAGGCGGGCAAAGCCATTCATAGCGCTGGCGTAGACCACGTGCTCCATGGCGAACTCAAGCTGGTCGTCGGTGGCGCCCAGGTCGGCCATAAGGTCCAGGCAGTCGTTGTAGGCCTTCTCGGGGTTAGCACCCGGACGGTCAATCTTGTTGATGACGATCATGATCTTGAGGCCGGTGTCGATAGCGTGACGCAGCACGAAGCGGGTCTGGGGCATGGGGCCCTCAAAGGCGTCGACCAGCAGCAGGGCGCCGTCGGCCATACGCAGCACGCGCTCGACCTCGCCGCCAAAGTCGGCGTGGCCCGGAGTGTCGATGACGTTGATCTTAACGTCCTTGTACTCGATAGAGATGTTCTTGGCGAGAATCGTAATGCCGCGCTCGCGCTCCTGGTCGTTAGAATCCAGGACGCGGTCCTCGACCTGCTGGTTGGCACGGAAGGCGTCCGTGGCACGCAGGAGCTTGTCGACCATCGTCGTCTTGCCGTGGTCGACGTGAGCGATGATGGCGATGTTCCTCAGATTGTCTACGCGCATGTAGTTCCCCTATCTTCTATCTATATACAACCGGCACGCGTATGCGACCCGCCCAGCAACACAACGCTCAGCGGGAATATTGAGCCTTTTACCGAAAACTCGTTTATTTTAGCGATTTTAGATTAGAGGGGTTTCCTCACCTGCAGGTTCAGGGTCGCTCCACATAAAACCATCGCCGGCGCCCACACCCTCGTACAGTACGTATGCCGAAAAGCCGCTCTCGAGCGTGGTTTCGAAGAAGCTCACGAGCAGGGCGTCATGGTAGCCGCCATCGATCTCGACACAACCGGTGTAGCCGATGGCGTAACGGGCGATGCGGCCCAGGCCCTCGTCCTTAAGGCCCATCTTGTGCTCGGAGATAAAGTTGGTGGCCGCCTCCAGGCACGCCTCTTCGCCGTCCTCGTCGAGCGCCGCCAGATATCGGTTGGAAGCAGCGTCCTCGATTGCCACGACCACGCCCGGGTTCTCGCCCGCGGCCAGGTCGTCCAAGAAGGCGCCGATCAGATCGCACACCATGGCGTCGAGCTCGGCGGAGACGTTACCGGCGTCCTGCATATCCTGTGCCATCTTTAGACCTTCCCATCGAGTCCGGCGTCGTTACAGTTCCTGTGCCTCGGCGGCGATCTTAGCGGCAGCGTCGCGGGCGCGCATCATATCCATCGCGCGCTTGTCGAGCACCTTGATCTGACTAGTCAGCATTACCGCGTCGACCACACCCCAGATCACCAGGCCCGTAGAGATCGAAAACCCAAGCGCACCAACTGTACCACGAAGGCGCGAGCAGATTGCCGCGACAAGGACGGAGATGACAACCATCTTGATAAACGAGCCGCGGCGTTCACGAAGCGTGCGGGCCTGCGTCACATAGGCAATGCGAGCCGCCTCGGATGCCTCCGAGCGCATCTGGGCTTCACGCGCGATAGCCGCCGCCTCGGCAGACATGCCGCCGGCCATCAGCGAACGCTCCGCAACCTGGCCGCCCCGCATTTAGAAATCATCGGGGGAGAGCGTATGGACGAACTCGTCGAACTTCTCGAACTCCTGCTCGTCGTCAACTTCCTCGGCATGGGTAGAAACAGTGCCCAAGCGATTCATGATGTCATCCTCCACAAACATGGGAGCATTGCTGCGCACGGCAAGGGCAATGGCATCACTGGGGCGGGCGTCGATCTTGCGCTCGTCGCCATCGACCAGCACAACGATCGTCGCGTAGAACACCGGCGGCTCGGCGCGAACGATCTCGATGCGCTCGAGCTTGGCGCCCAGGGCGCTAACAGTATCGAGCAGCAGGTCATGGGTAATCGGGCGCTCGGCGCGGCCACTATCGATGCCACGGCTAATGGCAGCAGCCTCAAACGAACCAGTCTGAATGGAAAGGGAACGCAACGGCGCGGGCGAGTCCGATTTACTGCAGCGCTCGCGAAGCACGATAAGCGATGGCACGGGACCGGCGGCCATGACGATGGTCTCTATGTCGACACGAACCATGGAACACCTCCGGTACGTAGCGGTTAACACGCGGCAGGGTTGCCGCATTGAATAGCTATACTACCCAATCTTTCGCACAGCACACAAAACCAAAATGAGATTTATCGCAGACAAGAAAAAAGCCCCGAGGCAACGCCTCAGGGCTCTTCACAGTTTTGATGGTGGACCTGACAAGATTCGAACTTGTGACCTCCCGGTTATCAGCCGGACGCTCTAACCAACTGAGCTACAGGTCCATCATGGTGGAGGTTAGGGGGATCGAACCCCTGACCTCAGGCTTGCAAAGCCCGCGCTCTCCCAGCTGAGCTAAACCCCCACGGAGACAGTAATAAACACCCCAGCGGCGACTCGGCTCTCGCTGGGGTGTTTATTGCGAAAGAAAGTGGTGGACCTGACAAGATTCGAACTTGTGACCTCCCGGTTATCAGCCGGACGCTCTAACCAACTGAGCTACAGGTCCATCGCGCAAGGGATATATTAGACGAGTCGTTACGCGCGCGTCAACAACTTTTTTGAAAATCTTTGGGAGGGGTGGTCGCTGGGCTGGCGAGATGGTTTTGGTTTGCTGCTCGGACAGTCCTGCGCAAGACGAAGGCCACATTAAGTGGCCTTCTTTGCGTGCGGAACTCGCGACAAACCAA
Source organism: Collinsella sp. (assembly GCA_019414515.1). Lineage (GTDB taxonomy): Bacteria > Actinomycetota > Coriobacteriia > Coriobacteriales > Coriobacteriaceae > Collinsella. The sequence continues at coordinate 47,293 of DXLX01000034.1, read as the reverse complement.
AACCACCTCGCCAGCCCAGCGACCATGGGGTCCCAAGGTTTTCAAAAAAGCGGTCGGCGCGCAGTGCGCCGACCGCCGATATATGGGGTCTGATATTTTCTACCAGCTAGGGCCTCTTACTCGTCTAGGAGATCTTCTGGCATGTCGTTGCCGTCGCCTAGATCGACAGGGGTTTCTTCGGGGGCAGAGCCGTTTTCCGTGGCTTCGCCTTCGGGCTTCTCTTTGGCGGCCGTCATGCGGGCCACGGCGCAGATGCGGTCGTTGTCGTCGACGGTCATCATCTTGACGCCCTGGGTGGCGCGGCCGGTCTGGCTGATCTCGTCGGTCTTGACGCGAATGACCGTCGCGCCCTCCGTCACGATAAACAGCTCGTGCTGCGGGCCCACCGTCTTCATGGCCGCGAGGTTACCCTTACGCTCGGTCATTTGAATGGTGTAGACGCCCTGACCGCCGCGATTCTGCTCCGGGTAGTCCGCGACCGGCGTGCGCTTGCCGTAGCCGCGCTCGGTGATGACGAACAGATCGCCGTTGCCGTTAGTGACTTCCATGCCCAGAACGCTCACGCCGTCCTTCATACTAATACCGCGAACGCCGCTGGTATCGCGGCCGGTGGCGCGCACCTGCTCCTCGGAGAACATGATCGCCTTGCCCGCGGTGGTGGCCAGGATAATCTTGTCGCCCTCGCGCACGCGGCGCACGTTCAGCAGCGCGTCGTCGTCACGCAGGTTGATAGCGATCAGGCCGTCGCGACGGCTGCGGTCATATGCGCTCATCACGGTCTTCTTGACCATGCCGCTCTTGGTGGCAAACATCAGGTACTCGTCGGCTGGGAACTCGCGGCAGCTGATGACGCTCGCGATCTTCTCGCCCTCCTCGAAGGGCAGCAGGTTGACGATCGCGGTACCGCGCGCCTGGCGCGTACCCACCGGCAGCTCGTGCACCTTCAGGCGATAGACCTTGCCCTTGCTCGAGAAGAACAGCACGTACTCGTGCGTGGACGCGATGAACATCTCGTCGATGACGTCGTCCTCTTTGAGGTTGACGCCCGACACGCCCTTGCCACCGCGCTTTTGGGCACGGTAGGCGGCCACCGGGATACGCTTAACGTAGCCGGTGTGGGTGATGGTCACGACCATATCCTCGTCGGCGATGAGGTCCTCGACATCCAGGTCCTTCTCAACCTGGCTGATCTCGGTGCGGCGCTTGTCGCCGAACTTCTTGGAGATCTCGCGCATCTCTTCCTTGATGACGCCCAGGATCTTCTCCTCGTGCGCCAGCAGGTCCTCGTAGTAGGCGATGGCGCGGCGCAGGCCGTCCAACTCTTCTTGGATCTTGTCGCGCTCCAGGCCGGTCAGGCGGCGCAGCTTCATCTCGAGGATGGCCGTGGTCTGCTCGGGCGTAAAGCCAAAGCGTTCGATCAGTCGGCTGCTGGCCTCGGAGTCGGTCTGCGAGGAGCGGATGATGCTAATGACCTCGTCGATATGGTCAAGGGCCATCAGGTAGCCCTCGAGGATATGCGCGCGGGCCTGGGCCTTCTTAAGGTCGAAGCGGGTGCGGCGGGTGACGACGTCGACCTGGTGGTCGATGTAGTGCTGCAGCATCTCGCGCAGGCTCAGGCATTTGGGAACGCCGTTGACGAGTGCCAGGTTGTTGGCGCCAAAGGTCGTCTGCAGCGAGGTGTACTTATACAGGTTGTTGAGCACGACCTGCGGAATGACGCCCTTCTTGAGCTCGATGACCAGACGGATGCCCTTCTGGTTGGACTCATCGCGCATATCCGAGATGCCCTCAATGCGCTTGTCGTTGACGAGTTGGGCGATCTTCTCCTGCAGGGTGCCCTTGTTGACCATGTAGGGAATCTCGGTAAAGACCAGGCGGCTGCGGCCGGTCTTGGTGGACTCCACATGTGCCTTGGCACGCACGGTAATGGAGCCGCGGCCGGTCTCGTAGCTCTGCTTAATGCCGGCGCTGCCCATGATGATGGCGCCGGTGGGGAAGTCCGGACCGGGCATGATCTGCATGAGCTCGTCGACGGTGGCGTCGGGGTTGTCGATCAGGTAGCAGGTGGCCTCGATCGCCTCGGTGAGGTTATGCGGGGCGATGTTGGTGGCCATGCCGACGGCGATGCCCTGGCTGCCGTTGACCAGCAGGTTGGGGAAGCGCGCAGGCAGTGCCACGGGCTCGGCGAGCGATTCGTCGTAGTTGGGCTGCCAGTCGACGGTATCCTTCTGCAAGTCACGCAGCAGTTCCATGGCGGGCTTGGCCAGGCGGCTCTCGGTGTAACGCATAGCCGCCGCGCCGTCGCCATCGATGTTGCCGAAGTTGCCGTGACCGTCGATGAGCGGCGTGCGCATGGAGAACCACTGCGCCAGGCGGACCATGGCCTCGTAGACCGCAAAGTCACCGTGCGGGTGGTACTTACCGATAACTTCGCCGACCGTCCAGGCCGACTTTTTGTGTGGGCGGTTGGGGTAGATGCCGCTCTCGTTCATCGCGTACAGGATGCGGCGGTGTACCGGCTTTAAGCCGTCGCGCACGTCCGGCAGGGCACGCGCTGTGATAACCGACATCGAATACTCGATGAACGACTGCTTCATCTCGCGACCGAACTCCGAAATCTGGAGCTGGCCGCCGTTGATGTCCTCGCCGGCCGAGGCGCCACGATCGACTTCGCCAAAGCTCTCCTCGAGCTCACCGTCGTCGTCCTCTTCCTCATCATCATCGGCATCGGGGTTATAGGCGTCCGGATCGCCGTCCTCGCCCTGCTCAGCACGGGCAAGCAGGCGCTTCAGATCATCGGGCATACCGGCATCGCCGGCCTCGCCCATACCCTCGTTGTTGTTGATATCGTCTGCCACGTTACCTCCTCTTAAGCGTCAAGGAATCGTGCATCATGTGCATGCTTCTCGATGTACTCGCGGCGATAGCCGACCTCGGAACCCATCAGCTCGCGCACGGCGCGGTCCGCCACCACGGCGTCCTCGATCGACACACGCTGCAGAATGCGGGTCTTTGGGTCCATCGTCGTCGAGGCAAGCTGTTTGGGGTCCATCTCGCCCAGGCCCTTGTAGCGCTGGACGGTATAGCCCTTGCGCTTTTTGGTGATCTTGCCGTCCTTGGCCTTGCCGTCCTCGTCGTTATCATCGGGGTTCAGGCCCAGACTCTGGATGGTATCGCGCAGGATCTCGTCTTCGGGCTGGCGGCCGTTGGGATACACGTAGTGGATCTTGTTGCGCACCTTAATGCCAAAGATGGGCGGGCAGGCAACATAGACGTAGCCGGCATCGATCAGCGGACGCATGTACTTGTAGAAGAACGTCAGCAGCAGGATGCGGATATGCGCGCCGTCGACGTCTGCATCGGTCATGATGATGATCTTGTGGTAGCGCGCCTTGGTGATATCGAAATCGCCGCCGTCGCCGGCACTCGTCGTGACGCCACAGCCGATCGCGGTAATCAGCGACTGGATGGTGTCACTCGAGAACGCGCGATGGTCACCAACGCGCTCGACGTTCAAAATCTTGCCGCGCAGGGGCAGAATCGCCTGGATGTCTCGGCGACGGCCGTCCTTGGCCGAACCGCCTGCCGAGTCGCCCTCTACGATGAAGAGCTCGGTCAGCTCGGCATCGCGCACCGAGCAGTCGGCGAGCTTACCGGGCAGGGACGCCGTCTCGAGCAGGCTCTTGCGGCGGGTCGCCTCGCGCGCCTTGCGGGCGGCATTGCGCGCCTTGCAGGCCTGCTGCGCCTTCTTGACGATCTCGCGAGCGGGCTTAGGGTGCTCCTCGAGGTAATCGGCAAGGCCGTCGGTCACGATCTTGAGCGTCAGCGCGCGCATATAGGAGCTGCCGAGCTTGGCCTTGGTCTGGCCCTCAAACTGCGGATCGGGCAGCTTGACCGAGATAACGGCCGAAAGGCCCTCGCGCACATCGTCGCCGGTCAGATTGGCGTCTTTTTCCTTGAGCAGGTTCTGCTTGCGCGCATAGTCGTTGATCACGCGGGTGAGCGCGGTGCGGAAGCCCTCAAGGTGCATGCCGCCCTCGGGGGTGTAGATGTCGTTGGCAAACGACATGACGTTCTCGCCGTAGCCGCTATTCCACTGCAGGGAAACCTCAACCTCGCCCATCTTGGCCACAGGTGCGTCCGGGTCCGATTTGCCCTCGATGTAGATAGGCTCCTTAAAGGCCTCGGGGACGTCCTTGCCCTCGTTAAGGAACTTGACGAAGTCGATGATGCCGCCCTCGTAGCAAAACTCCTCCACGTGGGGAGTAGACTCGCGCTCGTCAGTCAGCACGATTTTGAGGTTCTTATTGAGGAACGCCGTCTCCTGCAGACGGTTGTGCAGCGTATCGAAATCGTAAATGCAGGTCTCGAAGATCTCGTCGTCGGGCCAGAAGGTGACGGTGGTGCCCGTCGAATCCGAGGTGCCCACGACCTCCATCTTCTTAACGGTCTTGCCGCGCGAGAACTCCATCTCGTAGGTGTTGCCGTCGCGACGAACCTGAACGACCACGCGCTTGGACAGTGCGTTGACGACGGAGATGCCAACGCCGTGCAGGCCGCCCGAAACCTTATAGGCCGAGTTATCGAACTTACCGCCGGCGTGCAAGATCGTCATGACGACCTCGAGCGTCGGGATCTTTTTAACAGGGTGCTCGTCGACGGGGATGCCGCGCCCGTTGTCGACGACCGTGATGGAGTTGTCGGCGTGGACCGTCACCTGGATCTCGGTGCAGAAACCGGCCATGGCCTCGTCGACGGAGTTGTCAACGATCTCCCACACCAGGTGATGCAGACCGCTGGCGCTCGTCGAGCCGATATACATGCCCGGGCGCTTACGAACGGCCTCGAGACCTTCGAGAATCTTAATCTCGCCGCCATCGTAATCGTTTTCGTTTGCCACACGTCCTCCTTCAGTCAAGAAAATGTGTACAGCCTTACTAGTTTATCGTAAAAAAATACCCTCGGGAACGAGGGTATTTGGCTCTACAAGGCCACCAGATGCGATTTAAGGCTCTTTTTTGCTTTCTACGCCCTTGGCCCACTCGGCACTGGCTCTCATGGCATTCTCGAGGGCCTCGCGCAGTTTTTGGTCTTCGATGGGCGCCACTTGGCGCTCAATCTCGGTGCATTCGGCCTCACTTAGGTCGGCGTGCGGGGCCGGCGGGCGCTCGGTCGTCGCCGGGCGCAGGCGCTGCTTGGCGGCGGGCGGCGTGTGACCCGGCGCGGTGGTTTTGAACACCAGGCCGTCCACATGCGCACCGGCGCGCTCCATGCGCGCGCGGATGATCTCGCGCAACAGCGTCATTTCCTGCGTCCACGAGGGCGAATCGAGATATACCAGCAGCTCATTGGACTCGGGCAGGTAGCGCAAGCCCGTCACATGCCGCCTCTCGCGCGTGCCCGAGCACACCGCGTTCCACGCGCGATAGACCGCGCGCGACTCCTCGGCAGCCTCCATCTGCGCGCGGCGCTCAGGTGTCGCGGCCGCCAGGATGCGCTGACGCTCTGCGTTCAAAAATCCACTGAAGGCAACCGTTTCGCTCTCGCGCTCGTAATTAGCACGTCTCACCCATGCTCACCACCTTGGCTCGATCAAGCAGGTCATCGGTAAAATACCCCAGGTTGGTCGTGGTTATGACCGTCTGGATATCATCGCCGATCAGCCGCAGAAAAGCACCGCGGCGTTCGCCGTCGAGTTCGCTCATCACGTCGTCCAAAAGCAGCAACGGGGCGGTGCCCAGGACATCGCGAGCCACGGCCACCTCCGCCACCTTCCAGGCCAGAACCAACGTTCGCTGCTGACCTTGGCTGGCAAATGAACGGGCGGAGCGACCCGCCACGGTAAACTCAATCTCATCGCGATGCGGTCCCACCAACGTCACGCCGCGGCGAATTTCCTCGTCGGCGTGCTCATCAAGGGCAGTCAGCATGCGCTCGTACGCCCAGCCCTTCAGCTCTTCGCGATCATCGACCTGGGGCAAATCCCCCAGCGTGGACGTATAGGTCACGTTGGCAGCCTCACCGGATGCCACTTGCCCGTAGGCAGTGTGCACATGGCCCGCCAGCCGGTCGAGCAGGGCCAACCGGTGCACAAGCAGGGCCGAGCCCGCGCGGGCAATCGAATCGTTCCACGCGCCGAGCATCTCGCGACAGCACCAGGTCTCCTTGAGCAGGGCGTTACGCTGGGTCACGCAGCGTCCATAGGTGCTCGCAAGATCGGCATAACGTGCGCTCAGCTGCATGCCAAAGTCATCGAGGGCGGCGCGGCGCACACTGGCGCCTCGCTTAACCATGTCCAGATGGTCGGGGCAAAACAGCACGCTCGGCAGAGCCCCGCGCACACCGGCGGCAGAGCACCTCTTGCCGTTGCGGCTAAACGAGCGCTTACCGTCCTCCACGCTCAATCCCATATCAAGCACGCGGCCGTCGCCCTCGAGCCTCAGCTCGACCTTGCACGAGCCCACGCCATCATGGACGAGCTCGGCTGCGGTCGGATGCCTAAACGAGGCGCCGCTCGTCAGCAGCTGCAGCGCCTCTATGAGATTGGTCTTTCCCGCCGCGTTGGGTCCCGCAAGTATCGTCACGCCCTCGTCCAGGGCAAGGCGATAACTATCGAAGCTGCGGTAGTGCGCGACGGAAAGATCGCGGGCGAACATGGTCATAGGGCGGTTGCTAGATGCGGACCGGCATAACCAGGTACAGGTAGTTGATCTTGTCGTAGGACTTGAAGATGCCCGCCTGCGAGTAGCTCTTGAGCTCCAGCGTGATCTCCTTCTCCTTGGACAGGGCATTGAGGCAGCCAAAGATGTAGTGGTAGTTGAAGGCGATGATGCCCGACTCGCCCTCGGCCTCGACATCGATCGTCTCCTGCGCAAGGTCCTGGTCATTGGAAATGGAGGACAGGCCCATCTGCCCGTTCTCGACATCGATCTCGAACTTGACGGCGGGGTTGGCGCTCGCGATAACGGCCACGCGCTTGAGGGCGGCGTTAAAGGCGGCGACGTCGATCTTGACGCTCGTCACGCACGAATCGGGGATGAGCTGCTTGTAGTTGGGGTACATGCCCTCGATACGGCGCGACACGTAGGTGGTGTTGCCGGCCTCGAAGACGACCTGGGTGTCGGTAGCCCCGATCATGATGGTCGCCTGGCTGGCCATGATGTTCAGCGCGTCGTTAAAGGCGTCGGCCGGAACGTTGAGTTCAAAGGAGCCCTCGAGAGTCGAGGTCTCGACCTGCGTATCGCACACGGCCAAGCGGAAGGAATCGGTCGCCACCAGGCGCACGGTGTTGTTCTCGACCTTCATGTGCACGCCACCCAGAATGGGGCGGGCCTTGTCGGTCGAGGTGACGCGCCACACGCGGCCGACCATTTCGGACAAGATATCGGTCGGCAGCTCCACGGCACTCTCGATGGCATAGGCCGGAAACTCGGGGAAGTCATTGACATCGAGCGTGTTCAGGCGGAAAGAGCTCTTCTCGCAACCAATCAGCACCTGGCGCTCGGACAGCTCAAAGGTGACCGGGGCATCGGGGAGGGTCTTGGTGATATTGGAGAGCATCTTACAGGGGATAACCATCTCACCCTCTTCTTCGACATGCGCCGCGATGCGATGACGGATCGAGATGGTGTAGTTAGAGGTCTGGAATTCCAAGATGCCGTCTTGCGCCTTGACGAGCACGCCCGACAGGATGGGAAGGGTGGACGCCGAAGCGACACCCTTCATAACGACGCCGATGGCTTGTGTAAGCGAGCTCTGGCTGACGGTGAACTTCATCTTTTAATACCTTTCTTTAGATATAAATATCTTAATAATAGTAATAGCACTGACGAAACTGTTGATTACTCCCAAAGACGCAGGTCAGACCCAGAAAGAGAATCGACAGCAACCTGTGTGCAACGGGGGTGGTTTTCCACGTTCAAAACCTGCGCAAAACTTTTCACCACCGCGGGTTGGGTTTTAGACACCTTATGCCCATGGTTTCGACAAGTTTTCAACAGGTGTCTCTATTTCCCTACGAGCGCAGTGTAATTTTATCTCGCAGCGATTTGAGATCCTCGGTTATGGTGCGGTCTTCCTGAATCATCTTCTGAACCTTTTTATAGCTCGTACTGACGGTTGAGTGGTTGCGGTTGCCAAACTCCGCGCCCACCGCCGTAGTCGTCATCTCGCACATCTCGATGGCCAGATATATGGCGATATGGCGGGCTTTGGCTATGTTGGCGTTGCGGCGCGGGCCGATGAGCTCCTCGTGCGTCACGCCGTACTGCTCTTCAATGACAGACTGGACCGTCTGCACGTTGATCTTTTTGGCCGACGTATCGAAGTACTGACTTGCGATGGCGTCGATGTCGTCGAAACTGAGCTCGCTGCCCTCGCGTTCGCGGTCTCCTGCCTCGCCGGCGCAGCGTTCGCAGAAGCTCTCGAGTTCGCGGATGTTGGTTCCCGAGACTTCTGCCATGTGCTTAAAGTGCTCGTCGGTCAGATGCCCGCCATCGCCGCCATAGGCCGCCAGCAGCGAGTCGTCACCCGCCTCGGGTGCGGCGGCTATCGTGTTCTCGTAGTAGCGCTGCAAGATCTTGTATTTCATCTCGTAGCTGGGCTCCGCCACCAAACAGAGCATACCGGCATTAAAACGGCTGGTAAGGCGCTCGTCCATGCTCAGGTCTTTGGGCGCACGGTCGGCTGCGATGACGACTTTTTTGTTGTTGCGGATAAACTCGTCCATGAGCTGGAAGAAGTAGTCCACGCTCGCGCGCTTGCCGATGATGTTTTGAATGTCGTCGATGATGAGCACGTCCACGTCATGGTATGCCTGCATGATGGGGGCGTTGCTCTTCTTTTGGCGGTCGAACTCCGTCATCAGGTCATCGAGGTACGCTTGCGAGTTGGCGTACTTCACCTTGATCTCGGGCGACTTTTCGGCGAGCTCGTTTTTGATGGCGAGCAGCAGATGGGTCTTGCCCAGCCCCGATTTGCCATAGATGAACAGGGATGTGCATGTGCCGCGTTCGTCCGCGAGCGCGGCAAACTTGAGGGCCGAGCGATAGGCATGGCTGTTTTCGGGGCCGTAGACAAAGTTTTCGAAGGTGAATTTCGAGTTGGCTGCGAGCGGCGCGCCATCGGTGTTCTGCTCGATCGGTGCCGCAGCTGCGGGGGCGCTCGTGGGCGATGCGGAGGCTGGTTTTGCACTCTTTGCAGGCGCCCCGCCCTTCATCTGGTTCATCATGCGGCGGAAATCGTCGGCCGAAAGCGTGTTTTTGATTGCGATGCCCGAATCCTCGCCCGGTGTTGCGTCGTGCGCGATAGGCATGTGTGTGGCAGCGGGCATAGGAATTGCTGCCGTTGGTGCGGCGGGCATGGTTTCACGGGAAACATCGCCGATTTGGTGCTCGGGAGCCGACACTGTGGTGGTAGCTGGTGCCGCCGGGGGGACGACGGGTGCCGCGGGTGCGGCGTTATCTGCCGCGGAGCCCTGTGGCGCCACGATGTTGAGCGCAATCGGTGCAAAGGCGATCTCTTCCAGGTACGCCTCGATGGTCGGCTGATGCTTTTTGAGCTGAGCGATAGCAAATCGCGAGGGGGCCTCAATCGTCAAGGTGTCCTCGGTAAGGCTCACAGCACGCGATTGCCCCAGCATGTTGATGAGGCGCGCATCTTGGCCGTCGCGCTGACAAAAGGCGATGGCATCCCCCAGGATGATGCTTGCTTCCTCGTCCACTGTCTCTCCCGTTCCTTAAGCTTGGGCCCGCACGCGAGCGCTTCCGATTTCGGTCAGATGGTATTTCTGCCCATGTTTGACTATCAAGCCCGTCTGCGCCAAATCGTTGAGCGTGCGCGACCAGGTGGGTGCAGAGTTTCCAAATGCCCGCGCCAAGTCCGTCGCGCCGCACTCTTGATGTTGGGCCAGATACCCTAATGCAGCGTTGCCGCGTTCGCTTACAAACACGTCCGACTGCGGTTGTGCGTATTGATTCGCCGCATTAGGATACATCATTTGAGCTGCTGGTTGTTGAGAACTCTGCATGGGCGGCACCTGCTGTTGAAAACTTTGCGGCCACTGTTGGTAAGGCTGCGGCGGCATCTGCTGAGTCCAGGGGTTGAGGTTTCCCTGCGGCATCTGCTGATACGGCTGCTGGTACGGCTGAGGATACTGCTGTGGATACGGCTGGGCATATCCCTGCTGCGGCATATATTGGGGAGGATACCCTTGTGGGTACGGTTGGTGGCCCATTTGCGCGACGTTTGGCATGGCCGCCGTCTGCTGCACGGCGCCTGTGTCCGGATCTGCCGAGCCTATGCCCTCCGGCATGTTTTGCACTGGGTTGCCCAGCGGTGTCTGGGGGTCTTGCATGGGAAAACTTCCAGGCTGCTGCATCTGCTGCGCCACGGGCTGCTGTGCAAACGTGCTGGATAGGGGATACGCCGGCTGCTCCGTCTCGGGCCGCACGGCAGCGCCGCGTCCGCCGGCACGCTCGATTTCCTGCACGCGTTTAGGGTTCAGGCTTACCGTAACCACGGTGCCGTTGCCCATGTTGTCCTCGATGGATACGGCACCGCCGGCGTTTTCCAAATACTCCTGCACCATGGGAAACCCTGCTCCGGTTCCACGGATATAGCGCTTCATCTTGCTGTTTGCGCTGGTAACGCCAAAGTCGAAAGCACGTTCCTTGTCGTCGATTCCGGGTCCTTGGTCAGCAAAGCGGATGGTGTCTCCGCCGTCCAGAATCGAGATGATGGGCTCGGCAAAGTGTGCGTGGATAAAGTTTTCGACAATCTCGCGGATGACCATGAGCGAGATATGGCCACCTTGTTCTTTCATGCACTGGTAGACGGTGTTGGTCGTCTCTTCCAAATACGTGCGGACATCTTGCGGATCAATGACGATCACCCGCGGTGTCGACAGCATGTCGTCATAGACGGCGATGCGCGCGGCGTACATGGCTTTTGGCGCCTGCGTGGTCGTCTGCTCGCCTTCCGCACGCTCTTCGCGCACGCCGGTGATGTGCTCGTTGTCGGGTGCCGGGTCTCCGGAATCGACCATGGTGTAAAAGTCGTCAGACATGCCGCTCGCAATCTTTCAAAAGGTTTCGAACAAATAGTAGCTCACCGTGCAACGTTTCTCATCTTTCGACAACTTTTCAAAACTTGTTGAAAACTTTGGAAAACGGGTGAAAAGTTCTCAACATTGCCAACATGACCTGTTGAAAACTCGATGAAATATCGTGAAAGGTTGCCATGAGGCGCAAATTTCGGTTGTGCTTATGGGGGAACCGTGTGAACTGCGCAACCTTTTACCTTTGATTTCTTGACATTTGAACATTGATTTCCCTACAATCTTCAAGCTCACGTGTCTATATCTGCGTCCGCGTCCCCGCGGACACTCGAAATGCAGCAGGAGGAACTTAAGATGAAGCGTACGTATCAGCCTAATAAGCGTAAGCGTGCCAAGACCCATGGCTTCCGTGCCCGTATGGCCACTAAGGGTGGTCGTGCCGTGCTCGCCCGTCGTCGCGCCAAGGGCCGCAAGCGTCTCACTGTCTAGCAGCGATACACACATCTCGCATGAAGACTATTAAGTCTCGGCAAGATTTCGAGCATGTGTTCAGTCAGGGGCGTCGTTTCAATCACCCTCTGATTCGAATGACCATATGTGAATCGGTTGGCGAAGGCGACTCCGGAAGGGTCGCCTTCGTTGGTGCTAAGCGACTCGGTTGTGCCGTCGTGCGCAACCGATCTAAGCGTGTGATGCGCGAGGCCGCCCGCAGCTGCGGATTTCCCGTTGCGGGTTATGACATCATCTTGTTTGCAACTCCCAAGACGAGGGTTTCCTCGCCGCAGGAGATGGACAAGGCGTTGCGTTCGCTTATGAAGCGCGCCGGCGTTGCCGGGGAGGAGCGATGAGCAATCACGTTTTGCGACGTGTTGCCATCGCTCCTATTCGCATATATCAACAGGTTATTTCGCCCTTATTGCCTGACGCCTGCATTTATTACCCAACGTGCTCGCAATACGCCATCCAGGCGATTGAGAAGCACGGTGTTTTGAGAGGCTGCTGGCTTGCCGTGAGGCGCATCGCTCGCTGCAATCCCCTGCACGTCGGCGGTTATGACCCTGTGCCCTAGCGGGCACTCGCTATCGGAGGAAAACTTACATGTGGGATTGGATCGTTAACATCCTTTTCGAGCTGCTCAAGCTCATCCAGACCTTTGCGGTCGACTGGGGCCTGTCCATCATCATCCTGGTGGTCATCATCCGTCTGCTGCTGACGCCGCTTATGCTCAAGTCGACCAAGTCGACGGCTCGCATGCAGGTGCTGCAGCCCAAGATGCTCGAGATCCAGGAGCGCTATGCCGACGATCCCCAGCGTCAGGCCGAGGAGATGCAGAAGTTCTACAGCGAGAACAAGTTCAACCCCATGGCTGGTTGTCTGCCGCTGCTGATTCAGATGCCTATCCTGTTCGCCCTGTTTACATTGCTGCGCAACCTGCCGCAGTACTTTAACAACGGCACGTTCTCGTTCTTCAACATCCTGCCCGACCTGACCACCACGCCGAGCGCTTCCTTTGCCGATGGCTTTATGGTTGCACTGCCTGCGCTGGTTTGCCTGATCCTGTTTGCCGTCCTGACCCTGATTCCGCAGCTCTATATGTCGCGCAACCAGACCGGCCAGCAGGCTCAGAGCATGCGTATGATGGCCGTTGTCATGACGGTCATGATGCTTTGGATGGGCTGGAGCCTTCCCGTTGGTGTTCTGCTGTACTACGACGTCTCGTCTGCTTGGCAGGTTATCCAGCAGATTTTTGTGACGCAGAAGGTCATCGACAAGGCGAAGGCCGATGAGGAGGAGCGTCTTAAGAACGCTCCGCTGCAGGTTGAGGTCACTCGTCGCGAGAAGAAGCCGCGCCCGCACAAGAAGAAGTAGTGGGATATCAATCTTATTTAGGTACCTAACTTTTGGAGTACGTTATGTCTGAAGAGATCATCGAGGATATGCTTGAGGAGGTTGCCCCGCAGGTCGCGGGCGATTATCCCGAGATTGCACAGCGCTACAAGGCTGGTGAAGAGCTGACCGATGAGGAGCTCGACACCATTGCCGATGTTGCGATTTCCATCCTGCGTTCCATCCTTTCGCACTTCGATGCCGCCAACTCTCCTATCGATGAGTATGAGGGCGACGAGGGTGAGCTGATTTTGGATGTAACGGCTCCCGACCTTGCTGTTCTCATTGGCCGTCATGGTCGCACTCTTGATGCTCTTCAGGTTATGTTCTCTTTGCTGGTGAGCCGCAAGCTTGGCTTTAGGTATCCGGTTGTAGTGGACGTCGAGGGATACAAGAGTCGCCGTCAGGATAAGGTCGCCTCCATGGCTCAGTCTGCTGCCGAGCGTGCCATCCGCACTCATAAGAGTGTTTCGCTTCCGCCCATGAATGCCTACGAGCGCCGACTGGTTCACATTGCACTTCGTGGCAACGATGCAGTCGGTACTCATTCTGAGGGTTCTGACCCTGATCGCCATGTGGTGATTGTTGCTCGATAATCTACTCGAGCTTATGCTAGGGGGACGTGGTTTCCACGTCCCCTTTTTTTGTCAAAAGTTCTCGATACGCTGATTTTTGTCAGAAAGGAGCTTCTGTTGTTTGTACTTACCGATCAGCAGGCTGACGAGATGTTGAGTCGCCTAACTTCCTATTGCAAAGAATATTCCTTGAGCGTAACTGATATTGAGCTGAGGAAATGTATCCAGCATTTGGATTTGGTTCTAGAAACAAATAAGACAACCAATCTCACCCGTATTCTTAACGTAGAAGATGCTGCCGTACTTCATATCCTCGACTCACTTGTTTTGCTCCCCTATATCAATAAGGCTCCTGAGGGAGCTTTGCTCGATATGGGAACAGGTGCGGGCTTCCCTGGTATTCCATTAACCATAACCACGCATCGTAAAGCTACTTATATTGACTCTGTTGGCAAGAAGGTTGATGCGGTTAATTCCTTTGTCCATGCTCTTGGATTGAAACATGCTCATGCGGTTCATGATCGTCTTGAAGAATATGCTCGAAGCCATAAGAAGCAGTTCTCCGTTGTAACCGCCCGTGCACTGGCCCCTCTACCGATTCTTGTTGAGTATGCGGCTCCGTACCTGAAGGATGGAGGGCTATTTGTTATCACCAAGGGCAATCCTTCGGATGAGGAGCTTGCTTCGGGCATGTCAGCAGCTAAGATTTGCGGCTTCACTTTGCTTCTGAATGACGCAATTGATTTGCCTGAAGGCTTGGGTCACAGGGAGTTCATTGTTCTTAAGAAGAGTCATTCAGCATCCGTTTCATTGCCTCGTGCAAATGGCATGGCAAAGAAGAATCCGCTTGCCTAGATGTTTCACGTGAAACATAATGGTTACTAACAGCTTGCAGTGTTTCACGTGAAACATAGCAGTTGCTATCGATTCGGAATGTTTCACGTGAAACATCCTCCGTTTGACAGCTTTAATACACACCAGGAGGGACCGTGGGATTTCGCGACGTTAAGCGTTCTAAGAGCGCAAAAGACACGCGTATCATTGCAATCATCAATCAAAAAGGCGGCGTCGGTAAGTCAACGACGGCTGTAAACCTTGCAGCAGCACTGGGTGAGCAGGGTCGTAAGACACTGATTGTTGATTTTGATCCGCAGGGAAACAGCACCAGTGGATTCGGAATTGAAAAAGAAGACCTTGATCACTGCATCTATGATGCATTGCTGAATGATGTGCCGGCAGAATCGCTTGTTCTTGATACAAATTGCAAAAAGGTATTCGTAATTCCGGCAACAATTCAGCTTGCAGGCGCGGAAATTGAACTCGTAAGCGCAATTGCTCGTGAAACCCGTCTCAAAGATTTGCTTGAGCCGATTCAGGACGAGTTCGATTTTATTTTCATTGACTGCCCTCCTTCGCTCGGCCTGCTTACTATCAACGCTTTGACCGCAGCAGACAGCGTTTTGATTCCGATCCAGTGCGAGTATTACGCACTCGAGGGCGTTACGAAGCTGCTTGAGTCAATGAAGATGGTCAAATCTCGTCTGAACAAGGGCTTAGACACCTACGGTGTGCTTATGACCATGTATGACTCGCGTACTTCTCTATCGAATCAGGTTGTTGAGGAGGTTCAATCGTACTTTGGTGATAAGGCATTTAAGACGTTGATCCCCCGTACGGTTAAAATCTCCGAAGCTCCGTCTTTTGGGGAACCGGTAATTACCTATGCACCTCAAAATAAGGGTGCAAAAGCATATATGAACCTTGCAAAAGAGGTGATCAAGCGTGCCTAGTGTAAAGAAACGTGGCGGATTGGGACGTGGACTCAATGCTTTGGTCTCAGAGGCCGAGTATGAGACCGGTGGTTCGGCTGCATCGGCTTCGAATGCCGCATCTGAAACAAAACTACCTATTGAGGATATCGTTCCCAACCCTAATCAGCCGCGAATTCACTTTAACGAAACTGAACTTCGTGAGTTGAGCGAATCAATCCAAG
This sequence comes from Collinsella sp., assembly GCA_019414515.1. GTDB lineage: Bacteria > Actinomycetota > Coriobacteriia > Coriobacteriales > Coriobacteriaceae > Collinsella. The sequence goes on along the minus strand of DXLX01000034.1, from coordinate 31,782 downwards.
AACATGGCGTCTTGCAGCCGCTTTTGGTTCGCAAGCATGGAAACGGCTATGAGATCATCGCTGGTGAGCGTCGTTACCAAGCGTCAAAGCTTGCTGGTCTTGAGGAGCTGCCTGTCATCATTAAAGATGTTAATGATGAAGAGATGCTGGCTCTTGCTCTGATCGAAAACCTTCAGCGTTCTGATCTGAATCCCGTCGAAGAGGCTAAGGGCTATCGCCAGCTTATCGATGCCAGCGGTATGACCCAGGAGGCATTGTCGAAGGCAGTCAGCAAGTCACGCTCTGCAATTACAAACTCGCTGCGCCTTCTCGATCTCCCTGAAGTTGTTCAGCAGATGATTTTTGTGGGCAAACTTACTGCTGGTCATGCACGTGCGATTCTTGCAGTTCCCTATGAGGACGCTCGAATTCGACTTGCAGAGAAGGTTGTTGCAGAGGGCCTTTCCGTAAGAGCGACAGAAAATCTTGCTCCGTTGTTTTCTGCCGGAGAGACACCTAAGACGCCGAGGCCTGCAACGCCTCAGTCTTTTAAAAAGGCTTCCCGCGTGCTTCGTCAGGTTTTTAATACCAACGTGCGTGTTAAGAGCTCGCGTGGAAAGAATAAGATTGAGATTGAGTTTAAAGACGAGGAAGAGCTCTCTCGTATTCTTGGCGAAATGATTCAGTTTGATCAAGGAGGCCAAGATGAGGAATAGGATTTTAACTGCGATTGCATTGGCGACGACTGTCGCGGCTGGTGCCTTTGCTGGCTATAAGATCGCGACAGACGATGAACTTCGAGGTCGTTTGCTTCGTAGTGCGCAAGATATTGTCGATACATCCAAGAAGAAAATGGATGTTATGACAGAAGATGTTGCCATGCGTACGGCTCAGGTAACGAAGAATCCCAAGATTAATCAAGGTTGGGTTAGTAACCAATGGGAAAATGTAGGCTATTAGGTACCTAACAATTACTTAGCATATTTTGAGGAGTCCTTGTCTGATTCACGAGGCAAGGACCCCTTATTTTGGCCGTAAAAAATGGGACAGGTAGTAGCTGATTCAAAATTAAGGTCAATAAATAAAACGGCCCCGGTTGCATCTCCTGTAACCGGGGCCGTTCGATGTTTCACATGAAACGTTTTGGGGTGCGACTCCCTTATGCGTTCTTCTGAACTTTGAAGCGCTGCTTCAGCTGTCCGCAAGCGGCGTCAATGTCGTTACCACGGGAGTTACGAATCGTGGTCTCGATGCCACGGGACTCAAGACGACGCTGAAGATCCTCAACCTTATGAATCGGCGACGGCTTGAGCGGGCTGCCCTCGATGTCGTTAAGCTGAATCAGGTTAACGTGGCACAACGTTCCCTCGCAAAAGTCGCAGAGCGCCTGCATCTCGGGATTCGTATCGTTGACGCCTTCGATCATGGCATACTCATAGGTCGGGCGGCGGCCAGTCTTCTCGGTGTAGAGTTGAAGCGCCTCGTGAAGGCGAAGTAGCGTGTACTTCTTAACACCGGGCATTAGCTTATTGCGTGTCGACTGGATGGCGGAATGCAGGGAAACGGCAAGCGTGAACTGCTCGGGGATGTCGGCAAATTTGCGAATACCGGGAATAACGCCGCTGGTAGAGACGGTGAGATGACGGGCGCCGATACCGATGCCATCGGGGTCGTTGAGGATACGCAGTGCCTTGAGAACCTCATCGTAGTTGGCAAACGGCTCGCCCTGGCCCATGAAGACAACGCTCGTGGCACGCTCGCCAAAGTCATTGGATACATGAAGTACCTGGTCGACGATCTCTTGAGCGGTCAGAGAGCGCTTGAGGCCGTTGAGACCGGTAGCGCAAAAGGCGCAGCCCATGCCACAGCCTGCCTGGGTGGAAACGCAGACGGATAGCTTGTTACGACGGGGCATACCGACGGTCTCGACGGAAATGCCGTCGTGGTACTCGAGCAGATACTTGCGAGAGCCATCTTTGGAAATCTGCTTGGTGAGTTCAGTCGGCGTGTCAAAGGCAAAAGCCTCTTTAAGCTGCTCGCGGAAAGCCTTGGGAAGGTTGGTCATATCGTCAAACGAACAAACGTTCTTCTCAAAGACCCATTCGATGAGCTGCTTCGCGCGGAAGGCGGGCTGGCCAAGTTCGGCCACAAGCTCGCGAATATCGTTTTGGCTCAAGTCGCGAATGTCCTGAGATTTAGTCCTGGGATTCATGGAAGCCTTTCGATTTTGGGGAAACGTAGAGGGTATCGCTACAATATGGTATCAGCTGCAGAAATTATAGAGGAGGAGTCTGCCCATGCCGGGTAAAAGCCTAGAGAACATGCACGTAGCGGTCTTGGCGGGCGGTCATTCCGCTGAGCGCGAGATTTCGCTCAATTCGGGAAAGAACGTCGTGGCGGCCTTGAAGGAGGCCGGCTACACCTCGGTGGAGCTGCTCGACACGGCTGCCGATGATTTTATGGTAACCATGGCGACCGGTGGCTTTGACGTGGCGTTTATCGCCATGCACGGCGCCGGCGGTGAGGATGGCGCCATGCAGGGTGCCATGGAGACCTTGGGTATCCCCTACACGGCCTCGGGCGTGCTCGCAAGCGCCTGCGGTGCCGACAAGGAGGTCTCGAAGCTCCTGTACGCCAAGGCGGGCATTCCCATTGCCCCCGGCCTCGCGCTCGAGGTGGGCGATGAAGTCGATATCCATCATATCGTCGAGGTTTGTGGCGACCGCTGCTTTGTGAAGCCGGCCGTAAACGGTTCCAGCTATGGCATTTCCCTGGTCCATGAGCCATCCGAGCTGCCCGCAGCAATCGCCAAGGCGTTTGAGTACGGCGACAAAGTGCTGGTCGAGAAGTGCATCGAGGGTACCGAGATCACCGTCGGCGTATACGGCGAGGATGACGTGCGCGCCCTGCCGATTGTTGAAATCCGTAAGCCCGAGGACTGCGAGTTCTACGATCTGGACGTGAAGTATGTCGACCCTACGGACATCCATCGCATTCCGGCGCAGATTTCACCCGAGAACTACGCTCGTGCTCAGGAGCTCGCCTGTGCTGCCCATAAGGCACTCGGCTGCCTGGGTATCTCGCGCAGCGACTTTATCGTGAGCGAGGATGGCCCCGTCATCCTCGAGACCAACACGATTCCCGGCATGACCGATACATCGCTGTATCCGGATGAGATTCGCCACACCGATGACATGACGTTCCCGCAGGTGTGTGACAGTCTGATTCGTATGGGACTTCGTCGAGCGGGCGTTGCATGCTAATCGAGGACGCTGTTTCGTCGGGAACGCCGCAGTTTGTCATCGATTCCTATGCCACGCTTGCCGAGCGCGCCAAAACCCAATCGTTTGGTCTCATCGAGGAAGATGTTATCGTCCTCGATACCGAGACCACGGGTCTTTCGGTGCAGGACAACGAGCTTATCGAGATATCAGCGGCCCGCCTTTCGGGCCGCGAGGTTGTCGATCGGTTCGATACCTTCGTACATCCCAAGCAGCTGATTCCCGCCGAGATTACCGAACTCACGAGCATTGCAAACGCCGATGTGGCAGATGCCCCATCGGCCGTCGAGGCCGTGGCCGCTCTCGCCGATTTTGTCGGCGGCTGCCCGGTGATTGCGCATAACGCCACCTTCGACCGTTCGTTTATCGAGTCGGTCAAGGGCGGTGTCAACGTCAGCGACATCTGGATCGATTCGCTGGCGCTGTCGCGCATCGCGCTTCCGCGCCTGGCTTCGCATAAGCTGTCTTTCATGGCCGACCTGTTTGGCTGCGACTCGGTATCGCACCGCGCCAACGCAGATGTCGACGCCCTGTGTGGTGTGTGGCGCGTGTTACTCGTGGCGCTCACCGACTTGCCTCAGGGCTTAATGGCGCGCCTGGCCGACATGCACCCCGACGTACCCTGGTCCTATCGTCCCATCTTCTCCTTCTTGGCGGGACAGAACCCCGGTTCTATCTTCTCTCTCAGCGTCGCTCGTGCTGACGTTCTCAAGGCCGATCGGGCCGATGATCGCGTTGATGCGGACGAGCTACCGGTCCTTAAGATGCCGAGCCGCGAGGAAATCGAGGCGGACTATGCGCCGGGCGGCCTGGCCAATCGCATGTATCCCACGTACGAGCCGCGCGATGAGCAAATCGCGATGGCGCTCGAGGTCCGTGACGCGCTCGTTACGGGAACGCATCGCGTGATTGAGGCGGGGACGGGCGTCGGCAAGTCGATGGCTTACCTGGTGCCTTTTGCCGAGGCCGCGCGCCGCAACAATATCACGGTTGGTATCGCGACTAAATCGAATAATCTTGCCGACCAGCTCATGTATCATGAGCTGCCCAAACTTGCCGAGCAGCTGGACAGCGGCCTATCGTTTTGCGCCCTTAAGGGCTATGACCACTATCCATGCTTGCGTAAGCTTGAGCGCATGAGCCGTGGCCAAGTCGAAATTACGACCAAGCGTGATCCTGCCGACACGCTTACGGCAGTCGCGGTCATCATGGCGTACGTGTGTCAGTCGGCCGATGGCGACCTCGATTCGCTCGGCATTCGCTGGCGCAGCGTCAACCGTCCCGACTTTACGACGGCCTCGCGCGAGTGCGCCCGTCGCCTCTGCCCGTTTTTCCCCGATAAATGCCTGGTCCACGGCGCCCGCCGTCGCGCGGCGCATGCCGATGTGGTGGTCACCAACCATTCCCTGCTGTTTCGCAATGTTGCGGCCGAGGGCAGAATCTTGCCTCCGATCCGTCACTGGGTGATCGATGAGGCCCACTCCATCGAGCGCGAGGCACGCCGTCAATGGGCGCGCGTGGTGTCGGCGGATGAATCGCGCGTTCTGTTTGAGCGCCTGGGTGGCTCGAGCACCGGTGCGCTGAGCCAGGTTTCCCGCGATTTGGCAACCTCGGAGGGCTCTACGCTCTACCTGGGTCTTACCGCCAAGGCGACGTCGACAGTTGTGCGTGCGAGCATGGCGATTGCCGATGTGTTTGACGGCGTTCGCGAGCTTTGCCGCCGTGCTCGCGGGGGCTATGACAATGCGAACCTATGGATTGGCCCCGAGCTGCGCGAATCTGACGACTGGCATGATTTCTTACAGTCGGCCTACGCTGCCATCGACGCATTGGAACAAGCTGACAAGAGTGTCGATGCGCTCGTGCAGTCAGTTGCCGCCGACAAGCCCGAGGTCGTTGTGGACTTGGGGGATATCTCGCGCCGCCTGCACGAGCTGGCCGAGAACCTCAAACTCATCATCGACGGTACCGACGAACACTACGTGTACTCGCTGCAAGTCAATCGCAGATTGCGCGCCGGCGGCGAGTCGATGACCGCGGAGCGCATCGATATTGGCGAGGCCTTGGCAACCGAGTGGCTGCCCGAGGTCCACACGGCTATCTTTGCATCGGCGACCATGACGGTTTCCAAGAGCTTTGAGCATTTTAACCACGCCGTCGGACTCGATCGTATCGGTGCCTCGACATCATCGTCGCTGCACTTGGATTCGAGCTACGACTTCGATTCGAATATGGCCGTGGTCGTGGCTGGGGATATTCCTGATCCGCGCGACCGCGAAGGCTATCTTACGGCGCTCGAGCGCGTGCTGGTCGACGCTCATCTTGCCATGGGCGGATCGGTGCTCACGCTGTTCACCAACAGGCGTGACATGGAGGAGCTGTACGATCGCGTCGAGCCCAAGATGGCTCGTGCGGGCCTGGAACTCAACTGCCAGCAGCGCAACTCGTCTCCTCGCCGCCTGCGCGATCGCTTTATCAACGAACCGGCCTCGTCGCTCTTTGCGCTTAAGGCCTTTTGGGAAGGGTTTGACGCCAGCGGCGAGACGCTGCGCTGTGTCATCATCCCCAAGCTGCCGTTCTCGAGCCCCACAGACCCGCTCTCATGCGAGCGCAATCTGCGCGAAGACCGCGCCTGGGCGCGCTATTCGCTGCCCGAGGCCGTGCTCGAGGTCAAGCAGGCGGCCGGTCGCCTCATTCGCTCGTCGACCGATTGCGGCGTACTCATCTTGGCCGACCCGCGCCTGGTGACGAAGGGCTACGGCAAGAAATTCTTAACGTCGCTGCCCACGAGCTCCTATCAGCGCATCGAATCGGCACAAATCGGGCACTATCTACAGCTGTGGCGCGCGCGCCACGAGCGGCGCCGCTAAAGCGGACAGACGAGGGATTTTGCCATATCGCACAGACGCTCTGACAGGGCGGGGTCATCCAAGATGCGGATGGCCCCGCCCGCTGCGATTACCTGGCTTAACAGCCAGCGCTCGGAGCCGTAGCGTACATTCACTGTTGAGCTGTCCGCCCCATTGGGTTCAATCGACATGATGCCGGGCCAGTCTAGGCGCTCTGCCAAGGCGCGCGGCATGAGAAGCTTCGTGCTCCGCTCCGCCTGGGCGAGGGAGTCGTGGAGGGTCGCGGGCTCCGGTGCGTGGCGCACGACGGAGTCGTCGGTCAAGACCAGGCCCTCGATTTTATCCATACGATAGGTACGCTGTTCATCGACCGCGACATCCCAGGCAATCAGATACGTTTGGTCGCCATTTGTTGTGATGCGCAAGGGGTCAACCAAACGCTCGCGCGCCTGTGTGTCATCCATCGAGCGATACGAGATGCGGCAGCGAACGCCGTCCCGAATGGCGCAGCTCAGCTGCTGCCAGTGCGATCCGTGGGCGACGGTGTCAAAGACGCGCTGGTTGTATCCGAGCTCTTTGGGAAGAAGGGCCCGCCGTATTCGAGCCGCCGCTTGAGGTTCGATCCCCAATGATTCAAGTTCATGGTTGAGCACAGCGCCCTCGGCGGCACTCAGACGCAGCGGCAGCACGCGCCCCGCATCACCGGTGAGGACCACGCACTCGCCACGGTGCTCGCAGATAATACGTGCGCCCGATTCTCGGTCCGCAAGCGTCGAGACGATCTCGAGAATCTCGTCGAGCGATGCCCCCGTGATATCAAAGCGGCTGCAAAGCTCGTCTCGTGTCATGCCATTCTCGCCGGCAGCGTAGAGGGCCTCCATGATGTCGATGGCGCGCGAGAGTCTTTGCTCGCTGGTGAGTTTACGCACGGGCATGCTCGTGCACCGTCCTTTCGATGAGGTGATTCCACGCCTGCCTGAGAGAATCGGGGGCGACGGGCCTCATGCCATCCATGGCATGAGCCATGCAAAACGAGGCTGCGGCCTCAAAGTCGCGCACGTCAACGGTCCAGGTCCACTCCGTTTCGGTGCGCATGAGTTCGCCTCGTCCGCGTGTGAGACCGCTGATCATATCGGCCTGCGCTTCACGCGCGAACGAGAACGTAGCCGCAACGGGTGGGCGGTCGGCAAAATCGAACTCAAAGAATAAGTAATCGTTGAGGTTGAAATCCGCAGGAATGGCGTAGGCTTTCGAAGGTCTCCAGGCGCGAATGATGCGGTCGCAGCGGAATGTTCTGATATTGCCTGTGGCATTGTCGAGGCCGCAGAAGTATGCCGTACCCTCGCGCTCGAACATGCCGTAGACGCAAACGGTCCGCTCGCGTTGCTCACCGCGTCCGTTTTGGTACAAAAAGCGCAGCGCGCAACGCTCGGCAAAGGCGCTCCATACCGCATCGACGGCGGGAGAGCGGCGGATCGGTGCCTCTCCTGTCGTCGACATGCCGGTGAGGTAGGCAATCTTGGAGCGAATGTCGGCAAGCGGCGCGGCAAAGGCGGATGAGCCTGCCGCGAGTGTCTGGTCGATGGCGTTGAGCAGGATGTCGGCATCGTCTGCGGTGATGAGACCACCCGCGGCAAACGTGTGCTCGCGGTCGATCGTCCACGCGCTCTCCTCGGTTTCCTGCGCTCCGGCAGCACGAACCTCCCTGATAACGATGCCGCGTTCGAGCAGCTTGTCGCGATCGCGGCGGAACTTGCGCTTGTCTGAGTCGATATTGCCCGAGCCGTATCCCAAATCGGAATCCAGGACGATTTGCTCGGTCGTCAGCGGTTCGGGAGAACTGTTGAGTACAAAGAAAAGGTTGAGGATGCGCTGAGCCGTTTTATCGAAACCGGGCTCGGGTGCCCCCTTTTTAATTGTCGCGGTCGCGTCGCTTGCTGTCATAGAATCCTCGCATGAGAAGGTCGTTTGATGCCATGATTTTAGTCCGATATGGAGATTAGGCTATATCCTTGTCCGCTCGCGGCGTTAAGATGGCCCGAATTCGGTCGTTTGCGCTCGCTCGGGGTATACTTTCGACTATATACGGTTCTAATGTGCATGCATTGGGCCTATTTGTCGGATTATGGATGTGGAGCGCACATGGCGAACACCCAGAACTATATTAACCACCTGCTGCAGAACACCGGCATTACGCCGGCGTGCAGTGAAGAAGAGCGCCTGGCTGCCGAGGATATCGCTCAGATTTTCCGCAACCACGGCTTTGACCCCGAGGTGCAGGAATTTAATGCTCCCGCGCCCAGCAGGTTGGCGTTTGCCGTTACCGGTATTCTGGCGTTTGCCGGCGCCCTGCTGATGGGCATCGGCGGCGGTATCGGCTTGGTCGGCACCTTGCTGGCCATTGTCGGTGCCGTGCTCTACGTGCTCGAGCGCACGGGGCATCCCGTGGTTTCGCGCCTGGGAAAGACCGGTGTGAGCCAAAATGTCATCGCCTATCACAAGGCCTCGGGCCCGCTTGCGTCTCCGCGCAACCGCCCGGTCGTCGTGGTGGCGCACTATGATTCCCCCCGTGCCGAGCTCCTTGCTCGCGAGCCCTACGCTCCGTATCGCGCGCTCATCGCCAAGCTCCTGCCTGTTGCCACGATCGCGCCCGCGGCTGTCGCCATCCTGCGTATCCTGCCGCTCCCCGGCGTGCTCAAGGTGCTGCTGTGGGTTGTCGCGATTCTGGCCTCCCTTGTGGCGCTGGCTAACGCCGCCAATATCATCTCCAACCGTTTTGTGCTTCCCTACACGTCTGGCGCGGTGTGCAACAAGTCCTCTGTTGCCGCCATGCTCGGTGTCATGGACAACGTTGCCCCCTATCAGGGCGAAAACGAGTTCCCCGATGACATTCCATTCGATACCTATTTTGGCGAGCAGAAGCGTCGCGCCGAGGAGATGGCGCGCGCGGCGGCGGAGTATGCCTCGGCCCAGCAGCAAAACGACTACGGCAACACCATCGAGTATGAAGAGCCTACCTACGCCGAGGACGAGTTCGGTCAGCCGATTGCTCCCGACGCTCCGGCCGAGCCCGAACAGGGTGAGGCTTTCGACGAGCAGATCGAGGGCTTTGAGGGTGCGTCTGCCGACGAGACGCTGATTGGCGCCATTGTGCCCGAGGATCAGAATCAGGCTGTCCAGGCCGAAGAGTTCAATGACGAGGTTCCCGCTGCCGAGCCGGCGGAGGAGCCTGTCGCGGCCGAGCCCGAGCCCAAGCTCTATCGCAATGCCGCCGGCAACATCCGCTTTGGTTCGGATGCCATCCGTGCGCTCGGAATGCTTCCCGAGTCCTGCACGCTCGATTACGAGGAGGGCGAGGAGCCGACGTTTGAGCCCGAGCCTGCCCCCGTCGTGACTGCGCCTGCGCCTGTTGCCACCGTGGATGATGAGTCTGCCGCGGTTACCGCTGCCGTTGCCGAGCCCGAGGCAGTGTCCGCGATCGATCCCGCGGCAGGACTGGACATTTTGGCTCCCGCCGCGCCGGCGCAAGACGTTGCGGACGAGTCTGACGACGATTGCGTTGAACAGCCGAGGCGTGTGTCTTACGAGAGCGATACTGATTTCTCGGCCGAGATTCCCGCGGCAACGCCCCATGCCGATATTGCATCCGCGTTCTCTTCGATTGGCGCCAGCGCTTCCAACTTCTTTAAGGGTGCGCTTGCAAAGGGCAGGAAATTTGTCGACGATTTCGAGGAGAAGCGCGCTGCCGCACGCGAGACTGCCGAGCAGGAGGCTATCGCTCAGCAGCAGGCAGCCGAGGCGGCACGTGAGCGCGCGGCGCAAGAGTTCGAGCAGAACGAGGCTGTGCAGTCCGTGCCCGTCGACGCTGCCGAAGCTACGACGTCCTTTGAGTCCCAGCAACCGGCGTCCGCGGATGTTGTTGAGGCGACGACGTCTTTCGAGGCTCAGCAGCACGTCGATAGCACCATGTCGTTTGATGCCGCGCAGTTCGATTCCACGATAACGTTTGAAAAGCAAGGCACCGCGATTGCCGAGTCCCTTCCTGTTTCCGATGAGCGGGGCGATGCGGCAGACGATGACGAGCCTATTGATGCTGCCGCAATCCAAGATGCCGCCGAGGACGAGCCCGTCGAGGCCAACTCTGACGAAGAGCAATACGCAACAGCCGAGCAAGATGATTCGACCGAGGTCGAGCAGGAGGAAGTGCCTGCGGTTTCCGAGGCTCCCGAGACAGATGAGTCGAGGCCTTACTCCACGCAGATTTTCACCATGCCGACCCCGAGTGGTTCCGGTGCCACGGTTGCCGATGTTGCTCCCACCCAGGACGAAACGGTCGATTCCCTTATGGCCCGGATTTCCTCCCAGGCATCGCCGCGTCCGCAGATGAATGTTCCCGATCCGGCGTCAGCTCCGTCGCCTGCACCTTCCTCGTCTCCGCTGGCTTCGGTCCCCGATCCGTCGCTGCCGTCGATGAAGCAGGCAAACGTTGCGTCTCGCACGTCGCTGTTCGACCTTCCCGACCCCTCCGCACAGGTCAACGACCCCTTTGCTACCGCTCAGGGTCCCGAACCCACATCGGCACCCGTTGCGCCTCCTATGCCCGTTGCGTCGGGCGCTCAGCCGATCGAGACCATTTCGGCTCCCGCCCCGGCGGCACCCAAGTCTCGCAAGCGCGGCCTGGGCGGCCTGTTCGGTCGTAAAAAGAAAAACGAACAGGACAGCATGAGTGATTGGCTGGGCGTCGAAGACGATTACGATGCCAAGAAGTCCGGTCGCGGCATCGGTTCGTGGGATAATTTCGAGGACGATAACGATGGCTGGAAGGGCGGCGCTACGTCTTCCGACGGCGCTTCTTCCGAAGATATGCTCTCGGCTGTCGCCTCTATGGGTGACGATGAGCTGCTCGGTCACGATATCTGGTTTGTGGCAACGGGCGCCTCGGATTGTGATGGCGCCGGTATGAAGGCCTTCTTGGCTTCGCATCGCGATAAGCTCCGCGGCGTATTCTTCATCAATCTTGAATCCGTCGGCGCCGGTAGGCTTTCGGTGGTGACGGTTGAGGGCGAACAGCAGCTGCTCAAGGGCGATCGCCGCATCATGAACCTGGTCAGCAAGGTGTGCAAGTCGTTCCATGTCGATTGTGGCGCGCTCGAGATGCCCTATGCCAAGACCGATGCCTATGCCGCGCTCGAGGCGAGCCGCCGAGCCCTCACCATCGCCGGCGTGGACGGCACGCGCCTGGCTTGTGCTCGTACCGAGGACGACCTGCCCCACAATGTCAACCCGACGAACATTGCCACGGTATCCGAGGTCGTGACCGAGGTTATCCGCCGTTCGTAGACGGAGCTCTAAGGAGTCAACGTGTTTTCGTATATTAAGCGCCATTGGCCTGTCTACGTGATTTTGACCTTGATTGCCATTGCGTTAGGATTTGGGGCTGCCTACATCGTGGGTGCGAAGGGCTCGACCCCCGCCTCCGCAATCAGCGAAGAGGTGGAGCAAGAACAGAGCACGGGTGCCGATGGGATTCCTGAGTCCGAGCAGGCAATCGTTGATGGTGGATCTTCGTCTGCAGAGTAGATACGGCGATTTACATGATTGAAAGCGGGCGAGCCGGGGGACTGGCTCGCCCGCTTTTTTATCGCGCTAGCGCTTCTTTGGGATCGACCTAAGGCGAGCGAACCATAGGGCTGCGGCACCCGAGGTCAGGAGCGCGGTGATGCAAGCGGCGATGGGAACTGATCCTGTTGCCGGTAGGTCCTGCGGTAGGGTACAGCGTTGAATGACACGGTCCTCGTCATGTGACTCAAGTTTATCGCCGCCGCCGTTGCGGCAAAGATCGACGCGTGCGCTGTTGGTGAGTGCAGTTTGGGGTGTATAAGCCGACGTTGCCTGCATGTGTACGACTGCGCCCCGAGCGTCTGTGCCAAGGATTGCTTTGGCATCGTCAAGGTCGTCGTGCTCATCTTTGAGATCATCACGGGTCCAAGAATCCACATCGCTTCGAGTCGTAAAGTCGGCGGCTACTGCACCGTATTCAATGCGAATGCCCGTTACGACGGTATTGAATGCAAGGTCAAGTTCTTTCGCCTCGAGTGTGGTGGATTCCGTGGTCGAGACATCCGCCTTCCAGAGGTGCCAGCCGTCGTAATCGACGAGGCGGCAATCCTCACCCAGGCTCTCTTTTACTTCGTCGGACTCAAGCCAAGGATTTTCGTGCCCATCGTCAAGTGTCGCGTTTGCCGACTCATCGACGTCTGTCGAGTCCAACGGCGTCGTGCGATACCACACGTTGCACAGACCGTTGAGGTCGCCGATGACGACGGGGGTTTCGATTGAGACGAATCTCGCCGTGCCGTCTTTGGCACACTCAAGATCATCGGTAATCGTAAACTCATCAACCCAGGTAGCTGAATCGTTTCGAGCGTCGATGGTATAGGAGAAAAGTCCGTCCGTATTGGTTTGCGTCGCGGCGCGATTTTTACCATCGCCGTTGGCCAGCAGACCCTTCCCGATAGGTTGGACAAGTTCCTGACGCTTGTCGACCTGTCCTTTGATCTCGATGGGCGCATCCTTCATCGCGACGGATTGGACTTCTCCCGTATCCTTTATTTCAAACGTTATCTCCTCGGCAAGGTCATAGGTCCGCGGAGACATCGTTTCACGCAACGAGTAGGTGCCGGGTGCAAGATGTTCGATGCGGTGTGGCTTGTCGGATGAGGTCCAGGAGTCTATTTCGGTTTTATCGGGACCATATAGGGTGAGCTGTGCACCTTTCACTTCCTGCTCTCCGCTTGCATCGACCTTGGAGATATCAACCTTGGTGTAATCGTCGGATACGTTAAGCCGTGCTTCCACAACGGGTGTTTTCTGGTCGGCATAGGTAAGGTCGACGATATGGTGCGTCCGGTCGAGTAAGAAGCCGGTCGGCGCTTGAGTCTCGACAACCTCGTAGCGTGCGGTGCCAGATCCCAGCGGGAGGTCGTCCGCGCGTGCCTCTCCAGTTTCATCCGTCGCGACGGTCGCGACGGTCTCACCGTCGAGCGCGGCAATGCTACCATCGGGGCGCACGATATCACCCGAGGCATGGATCTCAAAGATGGCGCCCGCGAGGCTGCTGCCGTCTACGGCATCGGTTTTAACGATCCTGATGTTTCCGGTCGCGGCGTGGTCATAATACGAGGCGATTGCAATGGGCGTTAGGTTCATGTCGGCGGGTATGTTTGCCTCGATCTCTTCACCGACAAGATAGGGCTCTTTGGCCGAGGTTTCGCGTACATAATAGGTGCCCGGCACGAGCGATTCGGGCAGTGTGACGGTGCCGGTCGCGTCAGTCGTAAAGGTGTCCATTACATTATGTGCTGGATACCAGCATGTTTGTGAGACAGGTTTGTGATTGCTGTCGAGGAGTTGGAAGGTGAATCCGGCTAGCGGAACAGAAGCGCCTGTTTGGGCATCGCGTTTTACAATCTGGAGATGCGTCGACAGAGCGTGGTTGTCCACGATATATTGAAGCTCGGCGCCGTCGGAAATCTGATTGGCCCCGACGGTCCATTCCCCTACACGTTTAAAACCCTCGGGGACGGTTTCCGGAACCTCGCGAACGGTGTAGCCGGCGCGGTCGTATGGGATGGCTCCGTGGACACCGGCGGGTCGCTTGCCTGCGCCGAACCATGCTTCTGACTGATCTTTGGTGGAGGCAAAGCCATAGATGTTTGTGGTCAGTGTGCCAACAACCTGCTGAGAGCTGTTGCTGACAACCTCAAAGACAACACCTCCTGCCGGCTGCTCCAGGCCGGATTGATCGCTATTGCCGTAGTCCTTGAATTTGGAAATCTCAAGGTCAAACGCAATGGGGATATCGGAAACGCGCGATTCGATCTCGACCACGCCTGAATCACCGAGCTGGTCGGCTCCAACGGTATAGGACCAGCTGTTGTTGGCTGGCAGGTAGCCCTCGGGGGCTTTTGACTCATAGATGGTAAAGGTTCCTAGGGGGACATCGGTGAGGGTAGCTCGACCGCTTTCATCGGTTGTGAGGGTTTGCGCCCATCCGGGGGTGGATTGCGACACGCACGTGAACTCTGCTCCCGCAAGTGAAGCTCCAGCCTGGGGTCCGGCATTCGTCGCGGCATCGAGTTTTACGACATGCAGGGTGATGGTGCCGGGTTGTTCATCAACGGCGACCTGTCCACCGTCATTCCCCGTGGTAAAGGCGATGCGATCACGACGGGGGACATAGCCGGCCGGCGCCTTTGTTTCAACTAGGTAGTATGCCGTGTTGGGCAGAAGTGCTGCCTGCGCTCGACCGTTGCTGTCCATCTGGATGGTGCCGACACGCGCGCCGCTGGCGCTCTCAAAAACATCGAATGTTGCCCCGTCAAACTGATAAGTATTGTTTCCGCTGGTAATGGCAGCGTTTGCAGACTGCTTTTGGAAGGAAACAGAGACCGCCGGCAGTACATAGAGCATGTCTTGACGTTTGCTGCCGCCCGATACGGCTCCTAGATAGCGCCGCGCGCGGTGCGGAGCGGCTTTGATGCTTCCTGATTTTGCGCTGTCGTGGAGCCATCGCGCAGCCGCCACGACTTCATTGTCGGCGGTAAAGTGCCCACTCTTGGTTTTGCCCTGAGCGGTCGTGTAGGAGTAGGTGCCGTCGACATGGGTAGTGCCGTTGAGCATCCATACGGCAAGCTGGGTGGCGGCGCGGGCGCGATCTGGTGAAAGATGGTAACCGCCAAACGACGTGGCGGTAGGATATCCGTGACAAACGATTGCCGCGAACTCGTCGTCGAGCCACACCCAGCCTTGATCAAAGTTGAGCCATGGGCCGCCCGGCTTGGTGGGGCCGGGGCGCTCCTGGTTCATGCAGTAGGCAATCGAGGCGTCTTGAGCTTCATACTTGCCGATGAAGAAGGGCCCACAATCATCGCTAATAGTGCGGAAGCCGAGCTGGTCGTAGCCATCGACGGCAAATGCGGCTCCCGGTGCCAGGCAGCCGAAAAGCAGGAAGAGGAGCAGGAGCAGCGGGCCTGTTGCGATTGCGCTGTGGACAGAGTGCGTGGGTGCGTTGGACATGGCTGCTCCTTATCCCTCGTGCGCCGCACGGGGAGGCTGCGACGCGTAGGATGAGGCTACCCCCGAGGTTCATGCGGGTAAGTACCGGAGCCTGACCAAAAGCTTGCCCAATTCCTGACAAATTGAGCTCAAATACAACAATCAAGCAAAAGCGCAGGTAGAAGATAGGGAGAACAGGAGGTCAAAGGTCCTCATCTCCACAATTGACGCGATTTTCAAACGAATCTCCACAGCTAAAACAAGCATCACCACCCTTGTATCGAACAAGACAACCGCGTTATACTAGCCAACACACAAGCGGGCATCGCCAAGTGGTAAGGCATCAGCTTCCCAAGCTGACACTCGCGGGTTCGAGTCCCGTTGCCCGCTCCAGAAAAAGAAAAAGCACGACACCGTTCCGGTGCCGTGCTTTTTTCAATAAAGCGCCGGGACTCGAACCCGCCAGGGTGCGAGCATAAAACAAACGCGAAGCGTTTGTAGCGAGCAGGCGAAGGCGCCGGCAGGCGCCTGAAGCCGGTGCGGATTTGCGAAGCAAATACGCGGACGTCCCGTCGCCCGCTCCATCGAGCGCGGGAGACTTTGGGGCGGCCAATTCAACAAAGTCTTCCCCATCGTCTCCGTGAATCCGAGGAGATCGACCGCAGCCGGTGCGGATTTGCGAAGCAAATACGCGGACGTCCCGTCGCCCGCTCCATCGAGCGCGGGAGACCTTGGGACGGCCAATTCAACAAAGCCTCCCCATCGTCTCCATGAATCCGAGGAGATCGCCCACAGCCGGTGCGCGTCCGCGACGCGGGCGCGCGGACGTCCCGTTGCCCGCTCCAATTCCAAAATGTTAGGTTCATGCCTGCTGCCCATACTTGCACCCGCGCACGGTACAATGGTTGGGTTACGACCAACGTGCCAATAACCAAAAAGGAGCCGCTATGATCGATCGCTATACCCGCCCGGAGATGGGACACATCTTCTCCCTCGAGAACAAGTACGCCATTTGGCAGGAGATCGAGGTCCTGGCCTGCGAGGCCCAGGCGGAGCTCGGCAAGATCGGCATTTCTAAAGACGAAGCCCAATGGATCCGCGACCACGCCAACTTTGAGAAGGCAAAGGTCGACGAGATCGAGGAAGTCACGCGCCACGACGTTATTGCCTTCCTGACCAACATGAAGGAGTACATCGACGCTGATGTTCCCGAGGGCGACCCCAAGCCCAGCCGCTGGGTTCACTATGGCATGACCAGCTCCGATCTGGGCGATACGGCTCTGTGCTACCAGCTCACCCAGGCCTGCGATCTGATCATCGAGGACGTCAAAAAGCTCGGCGAGATCTGCAAGCGCCGCGCCTTCGAGGAGCGCAACACGCTTTGCGCTGGCCGCACCCATGGCATCCATGCCGAGCCGATGACCTTCGGCATGAAGTTTGGCTCTTGGGCCTGGGAGCTCAAGCGCGATCTGGATCGTCTTGAGGATGCCCGCAAGAACGTTGCCTTCGGTGCCATCTCGGGCGCGGTCGGCACGTACAGCTCCATCGAGCCGTTTGTCGAGGAGTACGTCTGCGAGCACCTGGGTCTGGTCCACGACCCGCTGTCCACGCAGGTCATCTCCCGCGACCATCATGCCTATCTCGCCGGAGTCCTCGCCACCACGGCGGCCACCTGCGAACGCATCGCTACCGAGGTTCGCAATCTGCAGAAGACCGATACGCTCGAGGCCGAGGAGCCGTTCCGCAAGGGTCAAAAGGGCAGCTCCGCCATGCCGCACAAGCGCAACCCGATCACCATGGAGAAGGTCTGTGGCCTATCGCGCGTCGTGAAGTCCAACGCCCAGGTTGCCTTCGA
This sequence comes from Collinsella sp., assembly GCA_019414515.1. GTDB lineage: Bacteria > Actinomycetota > Coriobacteriia > Coriobacteriales > Coriobacteriaceae > Collinsella. The sequence continues at coordinate 14,761 of DXLX01000034.1, read as the reverse complement.
TAACGTCGCCCTGTGGCATGAGCGCGATATCTCGCATTCCTCTGCCGAGCGCGTTGCCCAGGCCGATAGCTTTATTGCGCTTGACCACATGTTCCAGTGTCTCATCCGCGTTATCGACGGCCTGCAGCTGTATCCGGCTCGCATGATGGCCAACCTCAACAAGACTCGCGGCCTCATCTTCTCCTCCAAGGTGCTCCTTGCCCTCGTCGATACGGGCATCACCCGCGAAGATGCCTATGCGATTGTGCAGGAAAACGCCATGGCTACCTGGCACGAGGTGCAGGATTGCGTCTCCGGTCCCACCTTTAAGGAGCGTCTCGAGGCTGATCCGCGCTGCACCGTCAGCCAGGAGAAGCTCGACGAGATCTTTGATCCGTGGGACTTCCTCACCCGCATCGACACGGTCTTCGATCGTCTGGAGCAGCTCGAGTTCTAACTGATCGATTGGGGACGAAGTCAAACCGATCAGTTTACTTTCGGCCTCCGTTGAAGCTCGGCCTTTCAGCCCAAGCCCCGTTGGTAACGCGTTTATCAACGGGGCTTTTGCGTGGGAGCGTCGGGAAAGTCACACTTCAGCGGGTGATGGTATATTGCAGAAATGTCGCTTGCCGTTAATTTGCCCCTTCTGGCAAACGTTAGCTTGCAAGTGCTCGTTGGGGGGGGGGTATCCTTAAGCCAATTTTAAGGTGTGGGAGAATGCTGCGTTTTTTCACGAGAGATTGGACTTAGGGGAATGAGAAAAGGGTTTTGGAGGATAGCCGCAGGCATCTGCGTTGCTTTAACGGCGGCAACGTTTGGGCTGACGGTGGCCGCCCCGCATGCGGATGCTGTCATGCTGGAGTCGCAGGATGGTTCCATGGGTGCATCGTTTCTCCCATACGATTCGTCTACAGGCGATGTGTGGTCAGAATTTGATGTCGCTGTTGGACAGACGGTGAAAGGAAGGCTTTCCTTTTTTAATAAAAATCACGAATGGGCGCCCATTGACCCTAGTGATATCGATATCACATCGTCTGATGAGGATATCGCTAAAGTGAGCTATAAATCACGTGATTGGGTGTTGACAATTAGTCCCACCAAAGTCGGCACAACGACTATAACCATGAAGAGCAGGGCTGACGAGAGTTTAAACGGTTCTCTTAAGATTAAGAGCGTGGCTAATCTCAATCCAATTAAGGTGAGTTTCGTATCCTATGACCAATCCGGTGCGACGACAACGACTGCAACGCTGGGTTACACGGATGATTGTCCGCAAAAATGCGGGAACACGCACTATGCATTGCTAGAGGGGACAGTTTACGTTCGCCCCAAGGACGAGACCCGTGCGGCTACATATTTTGAAATAAAGGAAGATCCCTCAAAGGATTCCAAAGTTCAGGCAAGGGTGAATTCGAATTATTATTCATATGGAACTTCTGAGCTAAGCGCTTCTTTGCAACTCGAGGCGTTGGCGAAAGATGCAAAAGAGGCCAAGGTTCTTGTCGACTATTGCAACGGCGAGACCGAGACGAAGAAGCTATGTGATGTTGTAACCGAGAATCAGGAGCCTGGATTCAATGAGCGTGGGAACAAAAAACAAAAGATGCTGGTTGGGGACAGCTCTTATCTTTCTGCCATTCTCAACGTTTCCCCAAATGAAGCACTGAAGGCATGCCAGCGTGCACATTGGGATGCGCTCGTTAGCTCTGTAACCTATTCTCTAGAAAGCAGCGATGTTGTTGAGCTTACCGATGGTGAAAACTCGTTTAAGGCAATAAAGCCTGGCACCGTTAAGGCTCATGCTCGTGATGGCCTTGGCAATGACCATCCCTTTGAGATAGAGGTTGTCGACCCTGCGGAAGTGAGCCTTTCGAAGGCTAAGTTTGTGTCGAGCGATTATACATTTCCCTGTGAGGTCAGTTCAGATAGTATATCCAAAGATTGGCTTTGGCTGGAATGTGACAGGGGGTTTGAATATCCAAAGGGCGTGCTGAGCAAAAGCGCTGAGGAATTGATGGACTCCTATGCCGGCGCAAAGTATTCTTTCACTTCAGATAATCCCGATGTCCTCGAGGTAAAAGGACCGATGTTTAATGGTGGCAGTTACTTGGGGTATTTAGTGCCTCATAGTTACGGCGATGCAACGGTTTCAATGTACTTGGGTGGTCGTCTCTGCGACACTATGACCGTTCACGTCGTCAAGCCGGGCGAGGAACCTGCAAAAACTACGGTCTCCATTACGGATGGTTACTCAACATCTATGGACAAGGGCACGACTCAGCAGTTGAAGGCAAAGGTTTCCCCTGACGATAAGGCCAGTAAGGTTGTCTGGTCCTCTTCTAACGAGAGCGTCCTTACCGTCGATGGCAACGGTCTTGTTATCGCTGTCGGTGACGGTAATGCCACGATCACGGCAACAGTTGATGGAGTCTCTGCAACCACGGATACAATTACGGTAACCACTCCGGTAGTAAGGGTCTCGAGCGTCAGTCTCAGCGCGTCGAATCTTAAGCTTGCTGTGGGCGGTGAGCCCTCGACGTTGACCGCAACGGTTGAGCCCAACAATGCAACGAATAAGAATGTGTCCTGGTCTTCGAGCGACCCGGAGGTCGCCACGGTTGCGGACGGCGTCGTGACCCCGGTCAAGGCCGGTGCTGCCACGATCACCGTTACCACTGAGGACGGCGAGTATAGCGCCACGTGCAAGGTGACGGTTATTCAACCTGCAACGGGTATCACACTCGATAAGCAGAAGGTCACGCTTGTGGGCGCTGCAACCGAGCAGCTTAAGGCAACGGTCGTTCCCGCGGAGGCTGACCAGACGGTTGTCTGGAAGTCCAGTAACGACAGCGTCGCTACGGTCGATCAAACCGGCAAAGTGACGTCTGTTTCCAAGGGCGCCGCAACCATCACTGCTTCGACCGAAGATGGCACCTATTCTCAGGATTGCGCGGTGACTGTTTCCAACCCCGCAACGAACCTTACGGTCGACCAGATCGCTCTTAACCTCAAGAAGGGCGAAGAGCGCACCGTGAAGATTTCTCTTGTTGGAGCCCTTGCGGGCGAGGTCGACGAGACCAAGCTTGCTCTGGATAACACGGGCGCTTCGAAGGCGTTTAAGGTTGTCGACAACGGCGATGGCTCCTACACCGTTACCGCCCTCAAGACCGGTTCTGGCTCATTTGTCATTACTGCAGAATCGCTCTCCCAAACCGTCTCGGTGACCGTGACCAACCCCGTCCAGAAAGTCGAGCTCGACAAGACGAGCCTGTCCTTTACCGTCGGTGATGCCTCCGTAAAGCTCTCCGCAACGGTGAGTCCTGTCGATGCAGACGATACGACGGTGAGCTGGGCCTCCAGCGACTCGTCGATCGCTACGGTCAAAGACGGCGTCGTGACGCCGCTTAAGGCCGGTACCGCCACGATTACCGCCACTTGTGGTGACAAAACAACGACCTGTACCGTTACTGTAGCGGCGAGGACCATTGCGGGCGTTGCAGGTAGCGACGGAACGGACGTTAGCGTAAGCGCCGAGAACAACGCCGCTGCCGGCATTGCCCAGAACAACAGCATCTCTCTTGTGGTCGAGGAACCGACAAATCTTACCGACGCCGCCAATGCTACAATTTCCGGCCTTGAGCAGGGGAGTACCAAGGTTGCCGATAAGCTCGATATCAAGCTTCTCAAGGACGGCGAGGTTATCGAGGACTACGAAGGCATGTCCTTCATCGTCCGTGTCAAGATGACTGCCGCCATGAAGGCGCTCACCAATCTCAAGGTGCTCTACGTTGCTGAGGATGGTTCCACCCAGGCTATGGATACGTGGATCGAGGGGGACTACCTCTGCTTCCGCACGAGCCACTTCTCGACGTACGTGGTGACGGGCGAGGAGGCCAATGGGGAGCCGGCTCAGCCTACGCAGCCCGTGACGCCGTCCCAGCCTGGTCAGCAGACGACGACCAAGGTGACCAAAAAGTCTACTAAGACTACTAAGGGTGCGCTCGCCAATACGGGCGATCAGGCCCCTGCCGTCGCCTTTATTATGGCCGTTGCCGGCGCTTCGTTGATTGCCTTCGCGCTTATGCGCAAACGTCTCGAGCGTTAGGGCGCCCCTCTCGTTTAAGCGCGACCTTTCAGTCCAAGCCCTGTTGGTAACTCGTCTTACTAACGGGGCTTTTCCGTTAAAGACTTCAGCCCGTGTGTCGCGTGCAGTGCGGCGCGTCGGAAACCGCCAGATACGCGGTCGGCGCCAACGGCCTGAACGAGGCAGCGGTCGGGGGTGCATTCGGGAGCAGCTGAGCTTCGAGTAGGGTTGACCTAATTCGACCGCCTGCGGATGCATTTCAACCATTGGCGCCTTGCCCGTCTTGGGCAAGGCGCTTTTTTCGCTGTTGCACTGGCCCCCTGGTAATAAAATGAACCTTATCTGCTGTTTCGATGAAAAGAGCCCTGTGCCCAGACGTATCAAACGAGGCGCCATCGTCTCGTCCGTGCTCATACTCCTTGTTGCCGTTTGTGCGGTCGCCCTGACGTATACCGTTCGAAACAGCTCTACCTCATCGAGCGAAGCCGATAAAGATCTCCCGGTACTTAAAATCGGCGTTACGGATAACGATCCCTATGTGTATATCGATATCACGGGCGACTACGCTGGTATCGATATCGATATCGCACGCGAGGCTTGCAAACGTGCGGGGCTCAGGCCGCAATTCGTCGACATATCTTGGAATGACCGCGATCGCCTGCTCAAAAATGGCGATATCGATTGTCTGTGGTGCGACTACTCGCCCTGTTATCGCGAAGACGATTATTACTGGACTGAGCCGTATCTAACCATAACGGTTTCGGTTGCCGCCAAGAAAACGAGCGGCATCAAGTCCTTGGCGCATCTCGACGGAAGCAAGACCATTGCAGTGATTGCCGGTTCGGTGAGTGAACGCCGATTGCTTGCAGGCGATCTGGAAATCTCGTCGGACGTGCATATCAAATCATATGGCTCCGCCGAACTCTGCAAAGCCGCCCTCGTCAAGGGGTATGTTGACTGTTGGATGGCGGACGTTCAGTCGCTTGATTGTCTTGTCGCCCAGTATCCCGGCCTGTATCGTGTGTTCGCCGACAACGTTATGACGGTTGACCTTGGCGTCGCGTTTAAGGACGGCTATGAGGGGGAGTACGTCAAAAACCTCAATACCGTGCTGTTCGAGATGGATCAAGATGGCACGATTGAGCGCATTGTGGGCAAGTACAAGGCGGGGGCGACGACGGACGGGCAAGGAGCGGAATCATGACAAATGATGAGCACCGCTTACGCCGAAAGGCATTAGTCACCGCGGCTATCTGCGTTGTGGCCAGCGCTGCTTTGTTGGGTCTGCTGTATGTGGTCGGCACGCATCGCTGTCTCGATAAAACGCTTGGGTTTGGCCAGGAAACCATGGTGTTTTTAAAAAACGCCTGCGAAAAATATGACCGATATGAACAGGGAAGAAAAACCGAGGCGACGCACAATTTGGATGCCGCGCTCGAGTCGTTTGCGACGTTCTTGCCACCTGATCACGTTGAAGTCAACGATGACCTCGTCGAGGAGTACGTTCATACCGAGCACCTTTCGGGAATGTTGGTCATGGACGCCGACGGTCATATGGCCGCTCATTACGATATCGACGGTCGCGATCCGCTGATGCTGTGGCGAGAGGAGCTTGCCTGTTCGTCGGTCGCATCGATGTACCGAGGCTCCAAAGTGTCCTACTCGACGGTCGTAGAGCGTCGAGATGTCGACTTTGCCGTGAGTGTTGTTCCGTACGGTGATGGCGTAGCGCTGGGGTATCGATCGCTTGCGCCCGAGCCCGCCGATGATTATTCGTATACGATCGCCGACGTGCTCGTGAACAACACATTCCATCAGAGCCCAACGGTGTTCGTGATGCGCGATGCACAAATCGTTTCTTCAAACGATTCGACCGTCGATATAGCTCTCGCCCGGCTTCTTGCCGATAGCGGAATTGATTGGAAAGACGAAGGCTTATCACGTGTCGAATATCGGGGAAGTACCTGGTATGCCGTGCGTGCGGCGTATAAGGACTATCGCCTGTTTGCGCTCTATCCCAAATCTGAGGTCATGTCGGGCAGGATTTCATTTATCACTGCCGGCGTACTGGCGTTCCTGGTGTTTTTGGTTGTAGTGCTGTCGGTGCGTATCGTCGCCGATCGTCGCAATTTGGCCGAAAAGGACAAGCAGCTCGGCATCATCAATGCCATCAGTACCACGTATGAGTCGACCCTCCTGTTGCATCTCGACACGCTTGAGATCGAGGGGATTAACATGTCGCCATCGGTGGCGAAGATATTTGCCGAGCACTCCGAGGCATATGACTTTTTTGCAACGGTTTGCCGAGACATTGTGAGTCCCGAAAGTCGCGAGGCGGTCATGGAGCTCTTAGATATAAAGACGCTTCGGGATCGTATGGAGGGCGTGCCGTACTTGGATGCCGAGGTACGAGACTGCCGAGGTACGTGGTATTCGCTGCAGGTTGTTCCACAGCGCCGCGATGAGCGGGGTCGACTGGAATCGGTCGTCGTGGCAATGCATAACATCTCGATGACAAAGCGCGCCGAGGAGCTTTCTTTCCAGGACAAGCTGACGGGACTTCGCAATAGAAATTACCTTGAGTCCCTTGGCGACGACCTGGTGAACGAGTCCCTGCCCGTGAGTGTGATCATGATGGACTGCAATTTCCTCAAGCGTACCAACGATCTCTACGGTCACGAAATGGGCGATGAACTGCTACGGCGTACGGCGTCTGTATTGAGGCGGGCGGCAGGTGAGAAATTTGTGCCTATGCGCATTGGTGGCGACGAGTTCTTGCTGATTTGCCCTCACACCGATCGCGAATCCGCATGTGAAGTAGTGCAAGATCTTCGCCTCAGCCTTGCTGCTGCGAGCGATGAGGTGCTGACGGTCAGTGCGTCGTTTGGCGTCGCGACGGCAGAGGCACCCGGTTATACGCTGACCGAGATTTACCACATCGCTGACCACAACATGTATCAAGAGAAACGAAAAGTCCACGCTCGGGAAGCAGATTGCTAGTATTGCTACCGCCGGTTTGCGCATTGGGGAATGTTGAATCGGTGCCCGCGATACTTTATCGGTTCGGACGGGGATAATAGACGTCTGAAATTGCTTTACGAGAGGGGAACGCAATGATTAGTTTTGATTACAAGCCTCAGGGCGTATGCACTCGCAATATCCACCTTGACCTGTCCGATGACGGCAACAAGGTGGTGGGCGTCGAGTTTACCGGTGGCTGCAACGGCAATCTCAAGGCTATCTCTAAGCTGGTCGAGGGTGCTCCTGCCGATCGCGTCATCGAGGTTCTCGCTGGTAATACCTGCGGTATGAAAAAGACTTCTTGCGCCGATCAGCTCACGCGCGCTATCGAGGCCGCTCGCGCCGAGATCGCCTAATGAGTATCGCCGACCAGATCAAGAACGGAATATCGCGCCGCGGCTTTGTGCTCGGAGGGGCTGCCGCGGGCGCTGCCACGGTGTTTGCCGGATGCTCAAAGAAAACGGGTACCAGCGACGACGCCGCCGGCGAGCCGCAGGTTATCAAAGACGACTCAAAGATTGTCTCGATTACGGATGAGTATGAGGCCGTCGATATCGATCTTGAGCCCATGGCGACATGGACATTGCCCTTGGGTACGCTGCTGTACTACTGCGACGGCGATTACGCCGCGGCGATGATGGCCCCGGCGTCTGCGCTGCATGCCAACACGCTTGGCGTGCTCAACTTGGGCGACGGCTCGCTCACGACGCTCATCGAGGATCCTATCGAAGGTGCGGGGTATTCGTTTTACGATGTCCGCGCCGGCGATGGCGTGTTTGCGTGGGTTGAGATGAACTTTGCCAGTTCATCGTGGAAGCTCTACGCTCAAAATCTGTCGGGCGCTTCGCTCTCTGGCGACGTGGTTGAGCTCGATCGGGGTGGCAAGGACTATGATCCGCCACTGTTTACGGCGTTCGGATCATCAGTCATCTGGTATAAAATGCCTTCGGCAGGCGGCAATAAAACGAGTAGTGATTCGTTTTGCTATCGTCGCTCGCTTGATGAATCCAAGGCCGAGACAATTTGGAAATCGACGGGCCGCTTTGCATCGGCCCCGCGTGCGAGCGACGGCATTTTGACCATCTCGCCGCGTGTCCGCAACGACGAGGGTGTCTACTACGGCATAACGGCAATCGATCTGACCGACGGCAACAACACCAAACGTGCCCAGCTAGTCCTTCCCTCGTCAGTCTCGCCTTTCGAGGCCGTATATATGGGCGATACCTTCGTGTTTTCTATCGAGGCGACCTATAGTGGCGTGGGCAGCTTGGGCAATATGGGCACGTATATCGGTAATGAGGGAGGGCCGTACCTCTTCCTGTCACGCGAGCCGCTCGCATGTGCGGCTGGCAAGAAGAATAAATACCTTGTTAAGGTGCAGGCGTCGCATTTCCTGATCGACACCTCTGCCAAGACCTATGGCTCGCTGCTGTCGCCCGACCGCGCTTTGGAGTATGGCGATTATCCAGCTACGGCGGGAAAATCGGACCCATTCCTTACGTACGCCACGGTGCGCAACAGCCAGGGTATACCAGAGACGGTCACTGCACGCCTATTCTCTCTTTAAGCTTAGAGGGGTTAAAAAGGCGCCAACAGGGGAATAAACGCGTTGTAATTGTGAGTACCGCCCGCCGAGCTGCCGCGTCATAGCGGCATCCGGCGGGCTCAGGTGCGTTAAAATGGGCTTGTTCTTAGCTAATTGAGACAGGGGGGCCGTGTTATGGCTTCAGATGCAAAAAAGATTCTGCTGGTCGAGGATGAGAAGGCAATCCGTGACGCCGTCGCTGCCTATCTCGAGCGCGAAGGCTACTGGGTTGTGGGCGTCGGCGACGGCCAGTCCGCGATCGAGGAGTTCGAGAAGCACCAGTTCGACCTGGTTGTGCTCGATCTTATGCTCCCCAAGATCCCCGGTGAGCGCGTTTGCCGCACTATCCGCGATACCTCGGATGTGCCCATTATCATGCTTACCGCCAAGGGTGAGATCGAGGACCGTATTATCGGTCTTGAGCTCGGCGCCGACGACTATCTGATCAAGCCGTTCTCGCCGCGCGAGCTCGTCGCCCGCGTTCGCGCTCTGTTCCGCCGTGCCCATCAAGCCGACGAGCCCGCCGTCGAGGTACTCGACTTCGGCGATCTGGTCATCGATATCTCGGGCCACAAGATCTTGGTCGAGGGCAAGGAAGTCGATCTGACGGCTTCCGAGTTCAAGCTGCTCACCACGCTTGCCCGCCATCCCGGCCGTGTGTATAACCGCATGGAGCTGGTCGAGAAAGTGCTCGGGTATGACTTTGAGGGCTATGAGCGCACCATCGATAGCCACGTGAAGAATCTTCGCGCCAAGCTGGGCGATGATCCCAAGAAGCCCAAGTGGCTCTACACCGTCCATGGTGTCGGCTATCGCTTCGAGGCTCCGGCCAAGACCGATAAGTCGGACGAGAAATAGGGAAATCACATATGACACCTGCGCGCTTTGAAATCGGACAAAAGCACAAGCAGGAGAGCGAGGCGGGTTCCAAGGCTAGTTGGAACACGCCTCGTTCCGATTCACGGCCAACGATGAGCTATCCCTCGCGCATGGCACTTGCTTTTGCTCTGACATCGCTCATGACAGTATTGGTGCTGGTGGGCGTTGTCTCTGTTGTGTGGGGCACGGTCTTTTCGGATTACACACGCTCCAATATCGTCGACATCGCAAATTCCGCTGCCGAGAAGTTGGCGACCTCATATGAGGAAAACGGCTCTTGGACCGCGGGAGAACTGCGCACGGTCGCAACGTCGAGTTTGGTTTCCGACGATCTGGGCATGCAGGTCGTCAATAAAAAGGGCGTGATCGTTTATGACGATTCCTGGCCCTCGGCAAGCGCCACCGCCGATGTACGCGAAAACCAGGCTACGACCGACGACACGAGCGGCAAGAGGGCATCGCATAGCCCGGTCTCGTCTGCTCCAACCGACTCCGATAGCGTTGCTAACGTCGAGATTGTAACGTCTTCCGGCGAGCATGTCGGACAGGTAAAGCTGTGGGCCATCGGCTCCGACGCTCTGCTCACCAAGGCGGACTCTGCGTTTAGGGAGAAGACCTTTAACGCCATGGCCCTCGCCGCGGTTGTTGCAATCTGCATTTCGGTCGTTATCGGATCGCTCGTGTCGCGCATGCTCACCAAGCCGATTCATCGCATCACCAGTACCGCAAAGCAAATCCGTGACGGCGACCTGTCGGCTCGCACGGGACTGCGCGGTGATGACGAGATCGATCAGCTGGGTGAGACCTTCGATGAGATGGCCACTTCGCTCGAGAAGGATATGAAACACGAGAAGCGCCTGACCTCAGACGTTGCACACGAGCTTCGCACGCCGCTTATGGCCATGCTCGCAACGGTCGAGGCCATGCAGGATGGCGTGTATCCCACCGACGATGAGCATTTGGAGACCGTTGCTTCCGAGACGCGTCGCCTGGCTCGTCTGGTGCAGCAGATGCTCGACCTATCGCGTATGGAAAACAGCACGGCTCCGCTCAATCTAGAACCGGTGGACATGGTTCCGTTCGTGCGATCGATTGTGAATGGCCAGGAGCGCCTGTTTGCCGACCGTGACCTGCGTTTGCGCTTTGCAGATGAGACGCAGGGCCACGATGACGTTGTCGAGGCAGATCCCGACATGATCACGCAATGTGTTATCAACCTCATGAGCAACGCCATGCGCTACACCCCCGAGGGCGGTTGGGTCGTGGTGTCGGTGCTCAGTGACCGCAGGCACGTCAGCATTGCCGTTTCTGATACCGGCATCGGTATTGCCAAAGACGATCTGTCGCGCATTTTCGGGCGGTTTTGGCGCGCCGATGCCAGCCGCGCCCGCGAAGCTGGCGGCCTGGGCGTCGGCCTCGCCGTGACCAAGCAGATTGTCGAGCGTCACCATGGCTACATATCCGTGGAGTCGGAGCTTGGAAAGGGTACGACTTTTACAATTCATCTGCCCCGCGAGCACACGGCAGACGCGGCATCTACTACAATGGAGCACTAGCTTTTCGCTATTCGGTGAAGGAGGGGCCGCGTCCCTGCCGCTCCGAGTTTGCGAAAACATGCGGGAAAGAACCCGCATTTCTGTCGTATTTAGGTAAGGAGTGACTCACGTGACAACGATGGAGCGTCGTCCGGATTCCCGTGGCAAGGTTCGTGATATTTACGATGCCGGTGAAAACCTGCTGATGGTCGCCACCGACCGCATTTCTGCGTTCGACTTCATTCTTCCCGACGAGATTCCGTTTAAGGGAGAGGTGCTCAATCGCATCTCGGCATTCTGGTTCGATAAGTTTGCCGACATCGTCCCCAACCATCTCGTTTCCATCGACCCGGCGGATTTCCCCGAGGAGTTTGCTGAGTATCGTGACTACCTCGCTGGCCGCGCCATGCTGGTTAAGAAGGCCCAGACGATTCCTATCGAGTGCATCGTCCGCGGCTATCTGACCGGTTCGGGCAAGAAGACCTACGACGAGAACGGCACCGTCTGCGGCATCCAGCTGCCTGAGGGCCTGACCGAGGCTTCCAAGCTTCCCGAGCCGTTGTTCACGCCGTCCACGAAGGCCGAGATCGGTGACCACGACGAGAACATCTCGTTCGAGCGTTGCTGCGAGATCGTGGGCGAGGACATCGCCACGCAGATTCGTGACCTTTCCCTCAAGATCTACAAGGCCGCTGCCGAGTACGCCGCGACCCGTGGCATCATCATTGCCGACACCAAGTTCGAGTTTGGTGTTATTGATGGCAAGGTCACGCTGATCGACGAGTGCCTCACGCCCGACTCCAGCCGTTTCTGGCCTGCTGCCAGCTACGAGGAGGGCAAGATCCAGCCTAGCTACGACAAGCAATTCGTCCGCAATTGGCTCAAGGCCAACTGGGATATGACGGGGGAGACCCCGCACCTGCCCGCCGAGGTCATCGATGGCACGTCCGAGCGCTATCGCGAGGCCTTCCAGATCATCACCGGCTCCCAGTTCACAAGCATGAAGGAGAACGCATAAGTGAGTACCCGTAGCGCCACGAACAAGCGCACGCAATCCCACGAAGTTACCGGGGTTGCGCGCAAGTCTGCCGCATCTGCTAAGCCCGCCCGCCAAGCAGCGAGCTCCGTTCGCATCGTGCCGGCTTCGTCTAAGGCACGCCGCAAAGAGCTCGAGAAGGGCGAGAACCTCGAGGGCCTCTCTAAAGAGGAGAAGCGCGCCCGCAAGGCCAAGCAGCGCGCCAAGGAGGACCGCATCTATACGGTGTCGAATATCCTCCTCAAGCAGGACGAGGACTACACCAAGCGCCGTCGCATCTGGTGGATTGTGCTCGCCATTGGCATGGTGCTCGTCGTGGCAATTTGGGCCTCGCTGTACTTCGCTCCCGCTGGCATGGTGTCCAGCCCTGTCCAGATGGTCGGCATCGTTTTGTCCTATGTCATCATCCTAGGTGACTTTATCTACGACTTCGCTCGTATTCGTCCCTTGCGCAACATGTACCGCGCGCAGGCCGAGGGCATGTCCGAGAACAAGCTCAACGCTCTTATTGAGCGCGCGGCTGCCGAGGAGGACCAGAAGGACTCCAAGAAGAAGTAGCGTTTGCATACATACTTATCGCTAAGATATAAGGCGCGTCGTTTTTGCGGCGCGCCTTTTTACTGTTCTATAGATAGATGGAGTGGCACATGATTCGAGCTGCCCTGACGGTCGAAGAGGCTCTGGAGGGCATGAAGGCCCTGGAGCCCAAGATTAAAAACTACGCGCGCCTGGTCGTCCGCAAGGGCGTAAACGTCAAGCCCGGCCAGGAGGTCGTCGTTCAGTCTCCGGTCGAGTGCGCGCCGTTTGCGCGCGTGGTGGTCGCGGAGGCCTATGCTGCCGCCGCCGGCCACGTGACGGTCATTTGGGCCGATGATGCCGTGACGAGGCTCACGTACGAGCATGTCGAGAAAAGCTATTTTGAGCAGACACCCGAGTGGAAGCGCATGCAGCTGGATTCCTTGGCCCAGGATGGTGCCTGCTTTGTCTTTATCGAAGGTGCGGATCCTGCGGCCCTCAAGGGCATCGATCCAGCCAAGCCGGCCGCGGCATCAAAGGCGAGGAATACGCAGTGCAAAGTTTTCCGCCGCGGACTGGATTACAACATCAATCCGTGGTGCATCGCCGGCGCTCCGGTCGTGGCTTGGGCGCACGAGGTGTTCCCAGGAGACGTCGATGAGGTTGCAATCTATAAACTGTGGAATGCGATTCTGCACACCGCGCGCGCCGATGGCCAGGACCCGGAGAGCGACTGGGAACTCCATGACGCCGCATTCGAAAAGAACCTGCGTTTCCTGAACGACAATCGTTTCGACTACTTGCATTACACCGCGGCAAATGGAACCGATCTGACGATTGGCATGACGAAGGGTCACGAGTGGGCCGGCGGCAAGGGCAAGACGCCCGATGGACACCCCTTCTTCCCCAACATTCCCACCGAGGAAGTCTTCACCTCGCCCGATCGCATGCGCGCCGACGGTATCGTGTACTCGGCCATGCCGCTCATCCACCACGGCAATAAAGTCGAAGATTTTTGGATTAAGTTCGAGGGCGGCCGCGTGGTGGACTACGACGCCCGCGTGGGCAAGGCAACGCTTGCGAGCATTATTGACACCGATGAAGGTGCCGCTCATCTGGGCGAGGTCGCGCTCATTTCCAAGAACACTCCGATCCGCGAAAGCGGCGTTCTGTTCTATGACACACTCTATGACGAGAACGCTAGCTGCCATCTCGCGCTAGGTGTCGGTTTCCCCGAATGCATCGAGGGTGGGTATGACATGTCCAAGGAGGAGCTCCTGGAGCATGGCGTTAACGTCTCGAGCACGCACGTCGATTTTATGATCGGCACGGACGACATCGATATTACGGGCATTACGCCTGATGGACGTGAAGTTGTGATTTTCCAGAACGGCCAATGGAGTTGGGAATAGTCCCAGACCGTGGTACAATGCCACCCGCGGGCCGTTAGCTCAGCTGGCAGAGCAGGGGACTTTTAATCCCAAGGTCCAGGGTTCGAACCCCTGACGGCCCACCATAGAATAGAAAAGCGACTGGCGGATGCCGGCCGCTTTTTTGTTACCGCGGCACGGGTTCGAACCCGAAAGGGCGCGGAGCTGAGGAAACGTATGAGCGTTTGCCAGCGCAGCGCGCAAGGCGCGAAAGCGCCGCAGCGGCCGCCTGCGAAGCAGGCTGAACCCCTGACGGCCCACCCAAAGATTGTTGAGACGGTCAACTTCGGTTGGCCGTCTTTTTTGTCGCCCTTTCATGGGTTCGAACCCGTATCTATCTATATATAAGAACGCTTGGCGAACAAAACCCGCCTTTTACCGATGGGAAACAAATAGCTGATGCCTTTGGAGTAAAGTAGCGCTCCAGAGATGACCGATGTCTCAATACTCGTAAAACAGCTGGTCATCGCCAATATCAGAAGCCAATGCTTCAGTTTTAACCTCAGTGACGCGACTGAGGGATCTATTCATTTGTGAACAAAATATGGAGTGCGCGATTCCCGCCCCCGGCGCCCCTCCGGTCTGGCAATATATCTCCTTGCCGCGCGGCCCGGTCGAACCGGATGGACCGCGCAGGCGTGCACCTTGAGAACCGGATACTGCGAGGATGGACACCTACGGGTGTCGCATCCGGGC
>DXLX01000033.1 GCA_019414515.1 Collinsella sp. | reverse complement strand
CCGTTCAGCGGTTCATCGAGGATGAGGTACGGGCAATCGGTCGCTATCGCCATGGCAAGCTTTACCTGCTGCTTCATTCCTGTCGAGAGTTTACGGGTCGGCTTGTCGAGATATGGGGAGATTCCGAGGGAGCTGCAGAGCGAGTCGATGTCGGCGGCCGATTTCCACGCCTCCCTAACGAAAGCAAGGTGCTCGAGGGCTGATAGCGTGGGATAGAGATCCGCGCCGCCTGAAGAGCTCAGGTAGACGAGTTCTGCAAATTCGGCTGATCGACGTTGGCTGATTCCGTCTGCCGCCAGGCTTCCCGAGCGGATGCGGGTGGGAAATTGGCCCGACAGCGCTTCAAGAAGGGTGGTTTTCCCCGAGCCGTTGGGAGCAACGAGGCCCGCCGCCGTTCCCGGGCTCAGGAAAAGCGACCCGATTGAAAGTATCGTCGTGCTTCCGTATCCCACGCTCGCGTCCAGAAGTTCGAGCCCATGGTGCTTTTTCGCGGGTCCAGGCTGTCTGGGCGAACGTGTCGCAACGGCGCCGACCGCAAAAAAGACCGCGACGTATGCCAGGGCCACGGCAAGCATCGATGCGCTGCCTGAACCGGAGCCAATGAATTCTGTCGGGAAGCATCCTACGTAACCCGTTGCCTCGATAGGCGAGAATACGGCCAGCGGCAGGAGATTGAGCGCGGCGTTATGCTCCAGTGCCGAATCGGACAGTAACGGGAATGCCGGGGCCGCGACAAGCAGCGCGGAGGTAAGGGGGCCCGCGAGGACGCGCCTCGTTGCGGTCGATAGGACGGCGGAGCAAACGGATATCAAGGTTCCGCCCGCAAGAAGCGCGATAAGCAGGGCTGTGAAGACGTTTCCCGCAGTCGTGGTGGTAAGCGCGCCGTCATGGAAGAAGGCGATCGGGTACCCAATTTGCCCGAAGCCGTTTAGGGCCAAGGCGTAAATGCCCCCGGGTGCGAGGCCGGCGAGGAGCATCGCGGTCCCCGCGGCGATTATCGAAAACACGGTCTGGATAAGGCGCCGGAATTTGGGCACGGGCGCCTTTGCCGCCAGGGTCCCGGGCCTTGTGGCGCCGAGCACGAGTATCGACGAGAGAAGGAAGGGGATGAAGGGAAGGAAAGACGGCACCATGGCAACGGCATAAGGCAGGAAGGAAAGGAATGGCAGGTCGTTTGCGGAGGCCGGGATATCCGTGATGCCGGAACTGCTCAGAGCACGGCAATATGCGAGCTCCGCGTCATTGGTCTCTCGGTCTCCCACGATGGACCCGGATTGGAAGCCTTCGCCCATGAGCGCGTAGTAGCTCTCGGCAGAATCGAGAAAGGCGGCGTCGGTTTGAGCGGCAAGGGCGGCGTTCGCGTATCTTGCAAGCTCCGCGTCATTTTGCTGCTCTGGAGATAGGTCTGTGCCGCTGGCCTGGGGCGCGCGCGTATTGAATGCGTCGACAAAGCTCTGCATGCCCTGCTTCATAAAGAAGGGCCCGTAGATGGGTGAATTGAACGCAATGGGGACGGAGAAGGCTGCAGCGAGAACGAGCGTACAAATCCATACGGCCTTGTCTCTTAGGATTAGTTTGAGAAGAAGTCGACAGTACATTTAGAAGCACCTACATTCCTCAAAGCATCGTTAGATTAATGATGACAGACCGAATGAAGATACGTGCGACGGGGGCGAGGCGAATGGCTGAGCGGTATCGATACGCGGGTTCAACGGTATCACATTGGCCACATAGATTTTTAACTTACATTTCTACCCGCCCTTTTCGTAGAGTCTCCGATACGTGCTTAGCGCACCCTCGGCGCGTCCGGCAGGCTTTGCGAAATGGGATCCAGGAGACTTCGGCGCAGCATCATCTTGCGGAATGCTTCTAATGAGCCTCCCATCCTTCAAAAACAGAATCTCATCGCACAGCCTATCGACCGAATCCAAGATGTGGGATGACATGATGATGCACGCACCAGAATCGGCCAGCTTCCTGAGAATCTCGGAATGCAAGTCCACCCTGCTGGGGTCGAGCGCGTTCATGGGCTCATCTAATAGAAGGTACCGCGCGCCCGTCGCATACGCAATCGCCAGGGTAAGCTGCTGCTTCATGCCCTGGCTCAGAGTGCGGATCCTCATCTTCGCGAACTCGCCTATCTGCGTTTGTTCCACTATCTCTTCGATATCGCGAGCATGCGGCCACATATCGCAAACCATCTTGAGGTGATCTTCCGCACGCAATCCGGGATACAGCAGCGTCCCCTCACCAGGTGCATAGAAGATCATAGAACGGACCTCTCTCGCACCCGTACCCTGCACCTCATCCAGAACGATGCTCCCGTCCACGCGAGGACCCGGCAAACCTGCCATCGCACGCAGCAACGTCGTCTTTCCATGCCCGTTCGGAGCGACGAGACCGTAGACCGTACCCGGGGCAAACTCAGCGTTCACCGAATCTACGAGCACCTTCTTTCCATAAGAGATCGTCAGCGTTTGAAGGTCAATCATCGAGATCATCCCCTTTCGATCTTTGGAACACTCAGGCGCACCATCAACGGAGATACGGCGCCCAAGACCACCAGCAGAGCGCCCGATGCGCCGACGACCTCTCCAAAAGGCATCGCGTTCGTCCCTCGCCCAAGGAACCCAATCGTCCCCACCTGGGAAGCGGGATCAAACGAGGCGAATGGAGCCAGCAGCGCGACGCCCATGCCCACGCTTTCAACATGAGCGCTCAACGAACCCAACACCAAGAGAACCGCGCAAACCATTCCGGTGACAACGGGGTTGCGGCTAATCGCTGCTGTCAACGCAGCGACGACGGAAATCACGCCGTATGCCATGACCAGCAACGGAATACTGCACAACACCGCCTCCCCCACCATGGACGTTGTCGAAGCTCCCGCCCGAATGAGAGCGACGGGATACTCCGATCCACCCGCACCGTTCTTAATCACGGACACAACGACAGCGGGAACCATCGACACCAAAAGCAGCACCAAGCCAAGCAGGAGAGCCAGCGCAACAG
Source organism: Collinsella sp. (assembly GCA_019414515.1). Lineage (GTDB taxonomy): Bacteria > Actinomycetota > Coriobacteriia > Coriobacteriales > Coriobacteriaceae > Collinsella. The sequence continues at coordinate 44,656 of DXLX01000033.1, read as the reverse complement.
CCGTCAGAAAACGCACATGCGCTGTTGCGGGGATCTGGAGAACCAGAAGGGAACGACACTGCAGGTGGGTGCACGCGAGCGATGTGACAACCACGGGCAACAGCAAAAATAAGGAGGGAAGCGCTGCCTGGAGATACGAAAGGAGGATTAATGGGGGCATCTTCGTACTTAACTCGTAAACCTTGGGGTCCGGCAAGCTCGCGATCGACTCAAGCAGAAGGGCGCGCGCCTCCGCACGAGAAGGAGTCTCCGGCTCGATTCCGATCGATTGCAGGAGAGTCGCATCTGCCGCGCCCAGCTCACCTCGAGCGCGCTCGTACGTCGCAAGGCTTCGAAACCCCTCCGCAGGCATAGGCGCGTACACGAAACCCGAAAGAGCATCCCGCATGTCTTCCAGGGCCGCTTTGCCCTCGACGTCCATATTCGCAGCGTTCTGCTCTAGATACCGATCTATTGAACGGAGCTCCCCATCCCTATACCGAACAGCGGAAACGTTATCAGCGTCAGGAAACATCTCGACCAGAGCCGGGGCCAGCATCGTCGTCGACATTGCAATCGCGCATACGGCGAGGGTAGGAGAACGCAGGAGCAGTTTCCCCATCGTTCTTACGTATGCAACGGCGGAGGCACAAGCGCTCGAACGAGTTGCCGTTCTCGATGCAGTGAAGGAACCTCTCTCAAGACAAATCGGGGATATCGGGCACGCGCAGCCGCTCTTTCCAGCAACGCAAAGCAGGCTAATTGCCAGCACCTCGATCCCGATTGCGCATACGAGGGCAATCGCGCCACGCTCGAAGCAAAGTCCAGGCAGATTCACTATCTGCGTTGTCGGGTACGGGCTATAGGCGCCGACGGTCAACTCAGTGTTCGCATACGTAAGGGGATTCAACAGGGCGAACTCACGTAAAGCGATGGATCTTCCGTAATACCCGGGAACCATCGTCACCCCCATCAGGGCACATACGAACACGATTCCAAGCGTAGGGTTATTGGCAATCTTCACGGCAAGGTGAACGACAAGCGAGATGAACGCTGCCACCAAGAATTGCAAGATGGCCGTCTGCGCGAACACCAGCCAAGCCGGTTTGATAACCGGAGTCGCATATTGAATGTAGCCTATCGGATAGAACGGCGAGCCCGGGCCATTCTTCACAAGCGCGGCGATTATCCCTGGAAGATTGATGGCGAGGACGGCAAGCATTGCAAAAACACTCGCCCATACGCTCGATGCAACAAGTCTACCCAGCTCGCCCATCGGTGCCTGGATGATGAGCTTTTCACGTTTGTTAAGACGCGCGGCAAGGAACGAGACGGCAACGGCCGTTGCGACCCATAGCAAGTACTCCTTCGATCCGTCATAATAGGTGTACTCTCCATCCGATATCTGCAGAAACGGAAGTAGGGGAGAGAGCGGTGCCAAGATAAGACGTCCCGCGGCAAGAGGGTACAGAAGCGCGGGCATGCTTGATGAAGAGGTATAGACACCGTCCTCCCCCGCATTCACAAGCGCATCCGCATAGGATGCTGACAATTCCTGCTCAACACGGGTTATTCCCGACTCGAGGTATTCGACCCGTCCGTCGATGCCAGCCGCGCTCCTGAAGACGGGCAGAGCACAAAGAACCATCAACGCAACAACGACAACACAGAGCGACCTGGAGGAGAGAAGCGACCTAAAGATCGCCTTCGAGATTTTGAGCATATTCATCGCCAACCTTAACCTCATCCAGTCGGAACAGAGGGGCCGAACAAAATGCTCGGCCCATATTACTTGCCGGCAAAGTCAATTTAACATAAACTGTTAAAAAGTAACCTGAGTTTTTTAAATTCTTCGGAGGTTATTATGAGTTCCGACAATCGCACTCCCCGGCTTCATTCCTTCCGCATCGCATGTGCGATAGCCTCTGCGACCCTTTGCGCCACCGCCATCGCACAAGTGGCGTTCTCCTTAAAGCCAGCAATCGAAGTGCTCGACAACCCTGTAATTGCAGACTCCCCCGCGTATCCAGCCCTTGCGATCTCGACATTGGTCCCTGCCGTCATCGGTATCGCTACGACCATCCTCAGCGCCGTTCTCGTGTGGACGATCAAGAGCGGAGACCCCTTCAAGAAAGGGTCTGCGACATGCTTGAAGGTGCTCGGCATTCTCTTCGTTGTTCAAGCTGCCACCAGCCTCTACGCCGGCTCACTCAAAACCTCCGTTTCGATGTTTGGCGGCGAGGGGGCCGTCGGCGCCCAAGAGATCGCTTCATCATTCGATTGGACCTCTCTGGTTCTCGGCATCGTCCTGTTCATGCTTTCCCAGCTCTTCTTGTACGCCCGAGAGCTGTACCTCGACTCCGACGAGATTGCGTAAGGAAACGCCATGCCCGTAATTGTTCGCCTCGACAAGATCATGGCCGAGCGAAAGATTTCCTCGAACGAACTTGCCGAAAGGATTGGAACCACGCCCGTGAACCTGTCCCGTATTAAAAAAGGGCATATTCGCGGCATTCGCTTCAACACACTCGAGCAGCTATGCCTCGCCCTTCGTTGCCAACCCGGAGACCTTCTCGAAGTCATGAGCGAAGAGGATGCCCGAAAGGAGTTCGGACTCGATTGGTCCGCCGAGGATTAGAGGGCGGTCGTACTCGCCCTGCACACGGGGATGCGAATCGGCGAGGTCTGCGGCCTTCGGTGGTGCGATGTGGATTTCGAGACGGGCCTGATCTCGATCGGACACTCGGTGGCGTACGCGAAGGGAATGGGTTCGTTCATCAAGGACACCAAGACCCATGACGCCAGGGGTATCCCCATCGACCCGGTCGGCCTACTCCCCTTCCTGAAGGAGACCCACGAGATCGACTGCGGAAAGCTGCGCTTGCGCGGCCTTACCGGGGCGGTCGAGATCGGGGACTGCTACATCCTGTCGGAGCCGGGCGCGACCTTCGCGACGACAAGCTATATCCGCAGGGCGTTCAAGACGTTCTCGGAGACCAACGGCCTCATGGGCACCAACGACGAGCTGATCACGTTCCACGGCCTTCGCCACACGTTCGCAACGCAGTGGATCCGCCAAGGCGGCGATATCAAGGCGCTCCAATCGATCCTCGGCCACAAGGACGCCATGGCGACGCTCAACGTCTACGCCGACATCGAGCCCATCTCCAAAATCCATAACATGCTGCACGCCACGCCGTGCCTTTGGCGCGGGCACCTCGGGCCGAGGGTCGATCCGGGTCCCATGTTCCAACAGAGGATCCAGGAGTCCATCGAGACGCTCCAGGCGTTCGGCTACGGCATCACCGAGCCGGACGACCGAAATATCGCCATACGCGCCGTGAAGACGAACAGTTGGCTCTAGCTCACCGAGTACGCGGCAGTGCTGGGCCCATCCCAACTGAGGTCACGGTGGTCCGATAGGGGCGCCGCCCGCGGCATGCGCCGCGGAGCGGTATCCCCTACCGAAGGGCGGGGATGCCCTCCGCTTCCAGTTCGGAATCAGCCGTCGGAGGCGGTCGGCTGACTGCGGGAACGGCCTGTCCGCTCAATGTGTTCGGCTGAGATCGGAAATCAACCCAACACGAGCCGGACACGCGCCAGACGGCTCTTCCCCGTACGGCCTTCCCCCTTACGCTCATGTTGCAGGCATGTAACGCCGCAGCGAGCGCGCCTTTTTTGCGCCAGACAGGTACAATGATGAACACTGTACCGTAGCGGAGCGCCCCGCGCGCGCCGCAACCACGCGAAAGGGTTTCCCATGGCCGAGATCTCGTCCTCCCGCATCGTCATCACCGTCCTTGGCAAGAACCGCCCCGGCATCGTCGCCGGCGTCACCCGCGTTTTGGGCGAGGCCAATGTCGACATCCGCGACATCACGCAGTCCATTATCGAGGACATCTTCACCATGACCATGCTGGCCGACACCGCCGAGTCCAAGCTCGACTTCGCCGAGCTGCAGAAGGCGCTGGCCGAGGCCGGCGAGCTTTCGGGCGTCAACGTGTCCATCCAGCGCGAGGACGTCTTTGACTTTATGTACCGCCTGTAGCGAACAGGCCGTACGGGAACAGGCCGGCGCATCTGCACCCAAGCACGCCGCCCCCCATACGGCCCCGAGAGGAGCGCGCATGGCTTACGACGCCAAGAAAATCTACTACCGCTTCGATGACCATCTGAGCCGCCTGGTCTTGGATTATGAGGCGAGCCGCCAGATTTCGCCCGAAAGCGAAAACCTCTACCACGGCCTGCCGACTGATCCGTACGACGAGGGTCTGTTCGTCGAGCATAACGTCAAGCGCGGCCTGCGCAATGCCGACGGCTCGGGCGTGGTCGCGGGCCTTACCCGTATCTCGGACGTGCACGGCTACAACAAGGTCGACGGCAAAGTCGTGCCCGACCAGGGCAAGCTCACGCTGCGCGGCTATAGCATCGAGGATCTGGTCAACAATGCCCAGTCCGAGAATCGCTATGGCTACGAAGAAGTCGCCTATCTGCTTATCACGGGCTCGCTGCCCAACAAAGAGGAGCTCGACGGTTTTTGCGAGCGCTTGGGCGCCTTTAGGCATCTGAGCGACGAATACGTCAAAGAGTTCCCCATGACCACGGTGTCGTCGAGCATCATGAATGTGCTCCAGCGCGCCGTGTTGCTGCTTTACGCCTTCGACGCCGAGCCCGACGCGATTACGCCCGAGCATGAGATCGACGTCGCCATTTCCATGCTCGCACGTCTCCCGCGCATCGCCGCCTTCGCACACATGGCCTCGGTCGCCAAGCTTCGCGGCTCCGAGGTTCACGTGCCGCACCCCACGCCCGGTCTCTCCACCGCCGAGACCATCCTACAGGTCCTGCGCGGCGGCATGGCGTTCACCCGCGATGAGGCGATGCTGCTCGACGTGATGCTCATGCTGCATGCCGAGCACGGCGGCGGCAACAACTCCACCTTCGCTTGCCGCGTGCTGTCGTCTTCGGCCACCGACCCGTATTCCGCCTACGCCGCGGCTATCGGCTCGCTCAAGGGCCCGCGCCACGGCGGTGCCAATGCCAAGGTCGTGTCCATGCACGAGGACATCCGTGCGCATGTCTCCAATTGGGAGGACGAGGACGAGGTCGCGGCCTACCTGGGCAAGATCCTCGACAAGCAGGCCTTCGACGGCACGGGCCTCATCTACGGCATGGGCCACGCCGTCTATACGCTCAGCGACCCGCGCGCCGAGGTATGCCGCCGTTACGCGCGCACACTTGCCGCCAAGAAGGACCTGGGCGAGGAATTCGCACTCATCGAGCGTATCGAGCGCCTGGCACCCCAGGTCATGCGCGACCACGGCATGACCAAGCCCATCTGCGCCAACATCGACCTGTACACAGGCTTTATCTACAAGATGCTCGGCGTGCCCGAGACGCTCTTTACGCCGCTATTCGCCGTCGCCCGCATGGCCGGCTGGTCGGCGCACCGCATGGAAGAGCTCTTCTGCGCGCACCGTATTATTCGCCCGGCCTATCGTCCGGTGATCGAGCCGCTGGAGTACAAGCCACTCGCCGACCGATAGGACGCGGACCGTTATAGATCTTGAGCGTGGCCAGGGACCCAAGCCCTTGGCCACGCTTTTTTGCCAATAGAAAGGGCTGCATCAAATGATTGTGTTTTCCGATATGGACGGAACACTGCTGACGAGCGATAAGCAGATGAGCGACGCCACTTGGGCAATGCTCGACGAGCTCGCACGTCGTGGCATCGAGTTTGTTCCCTGCACGGGGCGTCCGCTGTCGGGCATCTTTGAGCCCATTCTCGCCCATTCCGCCGTACACTACGCGGTCTGTGCCAACGGCGCCAGCGTCTGGCAACTCGACGACGATGTGCCCACCGACGCCTCGTGCGCCACGCGCATCTTGAGCCGTCCGCTCGATTGCGGCATTGCCCACCGCATCCATCGCATTGCCGCCGGCCACGATGTGACCTTCGATATCTTCGCGGATGGACAGTGCTTCCTCCCCCGCTCGCTTTACGGGCGCCTGGATGAGTTCTGCGGCGGCGACCCCCACATCGCGGCTTCGCTCAAGCGCACACGAACACCGATCGACATGGATATCGACAGCAAGATCGACGAGGTCGAGACGCTCGAACGCATCGCCATGTACTGGCACGACCCGGCCGATCGCGACGCCATCGCGGCGGCGCTCGACACGCTCGGAGGCATTGAGATCACGCGTTCTTACGCCATGAATATCGAGGTCATGGGTGAGGGCGCCACCAAGGGGACAGCCCTCACGTGGCTATGTGAGCATCTGGGCGAGCGTCTCGCCGACGCCTGGGCGTTCGGCGACAACATCAACGACATCCCCATGCTGCAGGCAGCGGGCCACGGCATGGCCATGATCAACGCCGAGTCCGAAGACCGCGAGGCCGCCGACGCCATCACCGAATACGACAACGACCACGACGGCGTCGCCCGCACCATCATGGCCGCCCTCGCCTAGTCATTGGCCAGTCACTGGGGATGTTCTTAAGACTAGTCACTGGGGACACTCTTCGCAAAAAGCTGCAAGGACTGTCCCCCACTGTCGGCAGAAAAGGAACGTCGCCAGCTGCCGGATTAGGAGAGACTCTCCAGCACGCGACGGAGCTCATGCTGAACGGCGTGGTCGCGGTTGCAGCCTACGACACGATCGGCCACCGCCTTGAGCGCGGGGCGCGCGTTTTCCATCGCGCAGCCCGTGCCGACAAAGCGAATGATCTCGTAGTCGTTCATCGAGTCGCCAAACGCCATGACCTCGTCGCGACCAATGCCGTAATGCTCCGCGAGCTGCGCGATACCCGAGGCCTTCGACACACCAGGCTGCATGGCATCGATCCACGCGTTGCCCGAAGGCGCAAAAGTAAAGAGCTGACCAAGTTCGCGCTGTAGCACGTACGCACTGTCCATAACCGCACTGTCGTCGCAAAAGATACTCGCTTTGATGATATTTACGCTGGGATCGGGCAGCTCCCAAATACGCTCGGCATTGGGAAGGTCCTTATCGACCTCACGCACGAACTTGCACTCGTCATCGAGCAGGAAGGACTTGGTTCGGTCAAAGAGCGCAAGATGCAGATTGGGAAACGTCCTGACGGCTTGGGCGAGCCTTCGAATCGCCAGGTGCGAATACACCTCGCGGTCTACCATTTTGCCGTCGGCGAAGACCTGGGCACCGTTAGCTGCGACAAAGTCCATCTTGTCGCGAACGGGCGCAAAGAACTCGCACAGGCGATCGTAGCGACGACCTGACGATGCGGCGAAATGCACGCCATGCTCGTGTAGCGCCAGAATCAGTTCGTAGGTCTCGGGAGGCACCTGGCCGTTTTCGTCAAGCAATGTGCCGTCCATATCGGATGCAATCAGTTTAAACATAGAAAAGCTCCCTTCGGGCTTGTTGGAATCGAACGTGTATCCGATTCCAACGTACCCAAAGGGAGCTCAAATAAGACTCCGCGGGCGTAAACGTTACAAGGACCTGGCAAATAGCTCACGCGCACCAGGGGTCCCACATTCGCAGCGCCAGGCAACACGTCAAAGAGTGTCGCAGGCGACTAGACGTTTAAGAACGTCCCCGATGACTAGTCGGCGTAGGTGAAGGTTGTGACGTCGAACATGCCCTCGGGGCGGATGCGGAGCGTCGGGATAACCGGCAGGGGCAGGAAGATGATGCCCATGATGGGGTCGAGCGGCGGCTCGATGCCCATGGCGCGCGCCTTGACCATAAAGTCGTCGTGCTGCGCGGCGACATCCTCGGCCGTGCCTTCGCTCATCAGACCGCCGAGCGCCAGCGGAATGCGCGCCACGACCTCGCCGTTGCGCACCAGCACGTGACCACCCTGGCCCACAGCCTCAACAGCAGCCATCATATCGGCAGCGTTATCACCCACGACGCACACGTTGTGCGAGTCGTGGCCGATCGTGGAGGCAATGGCGCCACCGGTGATGGTGAAGCCACGCACCCAGCCGCGACCGATATGCTTGCCGACAAGGCCCAGGCCCGCAGGACCATCACCGTCGGCGCCCTCGGCCTGCAGCGACACACCGCGGCCGTGGCGCTCGATCAGCATAATGCGACGCAGGCCCTCGGCGCTCTCGGGGCGAGCCATACCCGTGATGGCCTTACCCGGCACCACGTCAATCACGGCCTCGCCCGGCTTAAAGGCATAGTCGAATACGTCGAGCGAAAGCTTCGGCAGCTTAACGGACGCGCGCAGCTCGTCGGCAAGGGCTGCGACCTCGGCCATCTCGGGTGCGATCTCGCCCACAAAGGTGCCGTCCTGCGCCACCAGAGCACCGGCGGCGTATACGCGATGCGGAGCCGTGGTGAACGTCAGGTCATTGAGCACCAGCAGGTCGGCACGCTTGCCCGGGGCGATGGCGCCACGCAGTTCGTGCGGGTCGCGGCAGCCGTGATCCAGGCCAAACGCCTCAGCCGTGGAAAGGGACGCCATGGAGATAGCGACCACCGGGTCGATACCGGCCTCAATCGCCACGCGGCAGGCGTTGTCGATCATGCCGGACGCAAGCGCATCGGAAGGAGCGCGGTCGTCGGTCGCAAAGCAGCAACGGCGGGCACGGGCAGGATTCTCCAGCAGCATCGGCGACAGGTTGGCCAGGTCATGGCTGCACGTACCCTCGCGCAGCATCACATACATGCCGCGAGACAGCTTGTCGAGTGCCTCCTCGGGAATCGTCGACTCATGGTCAGCGATAATACCTGCTGCGGCATAGGCGTTGAGGTCCTTGCCGGCAACGAGCGGCGCGTGACCGTCAACCTGCTTGGACGGCGTCTGGTTGGCAGCGTCGATTCGAGCGCAGGTCTCGGGATCGGCCATAAAGACGCCCGGCAGGTTCATCATCTCGCCCAGGCCAAAGACATCGCCCGGATGCTCGGCAAAAAACGCCTGCATGTCAGCGGCGGTAATCACAGCGCCTGCTTGCTCATCGGGCAGCGCGGGCACGCACGAGGGCATCATGTACTTGATGGAAATGGGCGCGCGACGGCCGTCCTCGATCATAAAGCGCAGGCCGTCCAGGCCGGAAACGTTGGCGATCTCGTGGCTGTCGGCAATGGCAGTGGTGGTACCGCGCGTCGCCGCCATGCGCGCATACTCGGCAGGGCGGATGTTCGAAGACTCGATATGCAAGTGTCCGTCAATAAAACCGGGGGCAAGATAGCGGCCCTGGCAATCGATGACCTCGGCAGCCTCATACGTACCGGCGGCATCGTCGCGACCATCGTAGAGCACACCGACGATCACGCCATCCTTGACGGCAACGCTACCGGGCGCCACGCGCTGGCCGTACACATCGACAATCTGTGCGTTGGCAAACAGCGTGTCAACGGGCACACGACCCTCGGCGGCCTCGATCACAGATCTCATGACCTCAACGGACATACATACTCCTTTAACCGTAGAAAAAAGCTGCGGAGCGGACAGGCCTTCACCGCAGCAAACCAATAGCCATTGTATGCCCAAAAGGAGGCCGCCGATAACACCCCTTCCGCTTAACGGCACACGCCGCTTGGCGCAATGGGGGGGCTGCCGCTGAGCACCAATACAAGGAGTGTCCCAAAGTGCCAACAACGGGAGCGCCGATGTTTTGGCAACCACAGCGAGCGGGCCGCATTTGAGACAAGGTGACGTGAAACGAAAGGGCGCTGACCTTCTGGTCGCGCCCTTGAAGTTGAACGTCAGATTGTCCAAATGCGGCCCGCGCAGCGTCGGCCGGTCCGCCGTTCGGTAGAACGGCGGAACTAAATCAACTTGAAGCCCTTGCGCTTGCCCACGGAGAGGGTGTCGCCCAGCTTGAGGGCGCTGGGGTCGATGTTGTAGCTCTTGGGAGCCACGGCCTTGCCGTTGATCTTGACGCCGCCGCCGTCGATGTCGCGACGGGCCTGGCCGGCGCTGGCCGAAAGGCCCAGGTCCTTAAGCAGACCGGCGAGGTAGATCTGGCCCTCGTCGTTAACAGTCAGCTCAACATGCTTCTCGGGGAAGTCGGCGAGCTGGCCCTCCTTGAACACGCGGTCGAACTCGGCCTGAGCCTCGTCGCCGGCACCGGCGCCGTGGTAGGTGTCGCACAGGTCGCGGCCCAGAGCGCGCTTAAGCTCATAGGGATCGGCAGAGCCGTCGGCCAGAGCAGCATCGATCTTGTCGACCTCGGCCGGGGTGAGCGAGCTCGCAAGGCGGTAGTACTTGCCGATCATCTCGTCGGGGATGGACATGGTCTTGCCGAACATATCCTTGGGCGCGTCGGTCAGGCCGATGTAGTTACCGTAGGACTTGGACATCTTACGGACGCCATCGGTACCCTCGAGCAGCGGCATGGTGAGCGCAATCTGGGGCTCCATGCCCATCTTCTCCATGAGCTCACGGCCGGCGAGCAGGTTGAAGAGCTGGTCGGTGCCGCCCATCTCCACGTCGGCCTTGATCTGCACGGAGTCGAAAGCCTGCATCACGGGATACAGGAACTCATGCAGGGCGATCGGCGTCTGAGACTGGTAGCGCTTGGTAAAGTCGTCGCGCTCAAGAATACGGGCGACGGTGAACTTGGAGCACACCTGCAGCAGACCAGCCAGATCCATCGACAAGATCCAGTCACCGTTGTGCACGATGGTGGTCTTCTCGGGATCCAGGATCTTCATGGCCTGGCTCACGTAGGTCTCGGCATTGGCCTCGATCTGCTCCTGCGAAAGCTGCGGACGGGTGGAATTCTTGCCCGAAGGGTCGCCAATCAACGCGGTACCGTTGCCGATGATGAGGGTGACGTTGTGGCCCAGGTCCTGGAACTGACGCATCTTGCGCAGCGGCACGGCGTGGCCCAGGTGCAGGTCGGGGCTGGTGGGATCGACGCCGAGCTTGATGTTGAGGGGCTCGCCCTTCTCAAGCTTCTTGCGAAGGTCGGCCTCGGGAACGATCTGCGCGGCGCCCGAGGTGATGATACGCATTTGCTCGTCAACAGACAGCATTGGGTATCCTCCTTTTGCTATAGCACCCTCGCCGAAAACGGCGGTGCTGGAAGTCCATAAACTCTCTTATGATAACAAACTGACGCGACGCAGCATCTACGACAGGAAAATCCTCGTCCTGCCGCATGCGTCGATGGCAACTGGCAGACGCGTACCGTCACGCTCGACCAGATAGCGTATCTGCCGACGACGCAAGCAGTCGCGGCAACGGACCCGCCCCGTCGCATCGGTGGCGCAAACGCCCTCGGCGGTCAGCAGGCAGTGCTCGCACACCATGAGCTCGGGACGGTCGGCGTCGACCGGACCCAAGACGCCGGGTTCAGCAGCCAGCTCGGCGATACGCTCCCTGTCATTGCTGAGCAACTCGGCAGGCAAGTATACCCACCTCGCGCCAAGCCCGCGCAGCCAGGCAAGCGTGGCCCGATTGGCGCAGAACACCGGCGCCGCCACGTCAAACGTCGTGCCCAGCTCGCGGGCCATCGCCACCTGTCCCAGATTGCGGCAGACGACGCGCCCGGCACGTTGCATAAGCGCTCGAGTCCGCTCGGCGTCGCCTGCACGGCACACTTCGTCGAGCACCACCGTCGCATCGGACAGATCCCACTCATCGCGCGGATCCAAATCCATCAGCTCCCAGGCAAAGACCTTACGAGCAAAAGCCTCATGCTTTGCCGGCTCCGCCGGTCCCGCCAACTCCGTCGGTACATCGCCATCTGCCAGAACGCCCTCAAACGGCAGCACCTCAACGGACTGCTCAGCAGGCGCGACTGCATCTGCCTCGACCCGCATGCGCTCCAACACCGTTGCCGTCTGCCCCAGCACGCCGGCACTGCGAATCAGATAGACCTCGCAGCCCGCGTCCACCTTGCGTTTGCAATGCACGACGATGCGCTCTCCCGCAGCGGCATCCACGGGGCAAGGCACCTGTGGCCAGCGCTTGGGCACATCGGGACGCGCGTCGGCACCCGGGTAAAATCGGATCTCGAGCGTATCGCCCGCCGCCGCGGCGGCATCAAGCTCAACCGTCACCTCTTCGTGACCCACCGCCACCAAGTGGCCCACGCGCACACCCTGGTTGATCGCGCGCTCAAAGCTCATGAGCTCGGCGCCCGAACGACCCCGCAGATACGCATCGGTAAAGCCGCGGTTGAACGACCTTCCCAGCTCGCGCTCAAGCGCCGGCACCGCATCGGCATCCCATGTGCCGTCGCGCAGCATATTGAGCGCCCGACGCCACACCCTCACCACGTTAAAGACGTAGTCGGGATTCTTCATGCGGCCCTCGATCTTGAGCGATGCCACGCCGGCGGCAACAAGCTCGGGCAGATGCGCGATGCCCAGATAGTCACGCGGACAAAGCAGGCGATCCCCTTCGACAGCGACAACACTCTGCCCCGCCTCGTCCACCAAGTCATAGGATAGACGGCACGGTTGCGTGCAGTCGCCGCGCATCGCAGAGCGGCCACGTCGAAGGGCAGAGAACCCGCACGCACCCGAGTATCCAATGCAAATAGCGCCGTGACAGAACACCTCGATGGGCACGCCAGTAGCGCAAAGCGTCTCAATCTCTGCAACGCTCAGCTCGCGCGCAGTCGTCACGCGCTCAACGCCCAACTCCTTGGCAGCCAACTGCACGGCACCCTCGCTATGAGCGCCCGCCTGAGTGGACAGGTGAATCTCGACCCCCGAAATCGCCGCACGTAGCGCGCAAGCCAGCCCGGCATCGGCCACAATCAACGCATCGGCACCCAACGCGTGCGCATGCGCCCCCAACGCCACGGCGTCGGCAAGCTCATCATCGAACACGAATACGTTGAGCGTCACGTACACACGCACGCCATGGGCATGGGCCACGGCACAACCGCGCGCGAACTCATCATCGTTAAAGCCATGCGCGCTCACTCGAGCGTTGAATCCGTCCAGCCCCGCATAGATGGCATCGGCACCCGCCGCAATCGCCGCGAGCATCTGGTCGAGCCCGCCAGCAGGCGCCAGCAGTTCGGGCAGCGCCACTCCAGCCGCCGCCAACTCGCTTTCGCATTGTCCGCTCGGTTCCATCGGCCGAATCGCCATCGGTAAACTCCTCACCAAGGTATGCATTCACTCTGAAAAATGCCGTCATCCAGCATACACGAGGCCCCGCGTGCCTCGTTTGGTTTATCGTGTAATAACTTATGTCCATCCTGCCAGGCATAACACCTGCCGCCTGGCACGACATACCTGGAGGTCAATATATGGGTCCTCGCCAACGACAGGGGCGCAGTCGCTCTAAGACGCATGCCCTTCCCATGATCTTGCTCTCGTTTTTGGGCTTTCTGCTTATCGCGGGCGTAGCGTTTGGCATCGGCATGATCGGCAACGTCAACCGCTGGCTGTCCGATCTGCCCGACTACACCGATGCCAACGCGTATCTGGTGAGCGAGCCCACCGACATCGTCGACTGCAACGGCAACACCATTGCGAGTTTCTACACGCAAAACCGCAAGTCCATCACCAAGGACCAAGTGTCCCCGTACGTGCTGCAGGGCACCGTTGACGTTGAGGACGAGCGCTTCTACGAGCACGGCGGCATCGACCTCTGGGGCATTGCACGCGCATCGGTGGCAACCCTCACCGGCGGCCACGAGGGCGCATCGACCATCACCCAGCAGCTGGTTCGCAACACCATCTTGCAGGAGGAACAATTCGACTCGACCATCGAGCGTAAGGTGCGCGAGGCCTATATCGCCATCAAGATGGAGGATATGTACTCCAAAGACGAGATCCTCATGATGTACCTCAACACCATCTACTACGGCCATGGAGCATATGGCATCGAGGCCGCCGCCGAGACCTATCTGTCCAAAACCGCCGCCGACCTCACCCTGAGCGAGGCCGCGCTGCTGATCGGCCTTCCCAACTCGCCCTCGCAGTACGACCCCACGGTTAATCCCGACTTGGCGCTGTCCCGCCGCAACAAGGTTCTGGACAACATGCTGCGTCTGGGCCACATCACGCAGGAAGAGCACGATGCCGCGCAGGCTGAGCCCATCACGCTTAACGTGACCGAGATTTCGGGCAGTGGCGTCGATGTGTACTCTCAGCCCTACTTTGTCTCCTACGTTAAACAGTTGCTTGAGCAGGAGTTCTCCACCGACGTGCTCTTTAAGGGCGGTCTGACCGTCAAGACCACCATCGACCCCACCATGCAGCAGGTGGCCGAGGAGGCTGTGCGCTCGCAGCTCGACACGCTTTCGCTCGACGGCCTGGACATGGGCATGGTCGTCGTTGACCCCAAGACCGGCTACATCAAGTGCATGGTAGGCGGCTACGACTACAACGCCGACGAGAATCACGTGAACCACGCTACGGCAAAGCGCCCCGTGGGCTCCACGTTTAAGGCCTTTACGCTGGCGACTGCCATCCAAAACGGTATGAACCCCAACGTCACCCTCAACTGCAACTCGCCGCTCAAGGCCAAGGGCACCACGACCGAGGTGCAAAACTACGGCAACCAGAGCTATGGCAACATCACGCTTAAGCAGGCAACGGCATACTCATCCAACACCGGCTACATTCAGGTGGCCGAAGCCATCGGCAATGACAAGATCATGTCGCTCGTCAAAAAGCTCGGCATCGATCCCGCCAAGGACAATATCGAGGACGTTCCCGTCATGACGCTCGGCACCGGGTCCATCTCACCGCTCGAGATGGCATCGGCCTACGCAACGTTTGCCAACGGTGGCTACTACCGTCAGCCCATCGCCATTACCGAGATCGACTCGCGTACCGGCTCGGTTCTGTACCAGCACACCGACAATCCCACGCAGGTGCTCACCGAAGGCGAGGCTGCCGCGGTTACCGATGTTCTATCCGGCGTCATGCAGGGCAGCGGCACGGGTGCCGCCGGCGCGCTGAACGTCAACCAGCCCTATGCCGGCAAGACGGGCACCACTGACAACACCACCAACCTGTGGTTCTGCGGCTTCACGCCGCAGCTGGCGTGCGCCCTGTGGACCGGCTATTCCGCGGGCGAGATTCCCATCCAAAAATACGGCACAGACCTGCTGGGCGACAGCACCAACCTGCCTGTCTTTAAGCGGTTTATGAACACCGTTCTGACCGGTACCGAGCGCGAGGAGTTTGCGACCGGAACGGCGCCCACCTACAAGAACAACAGCGTCTGGAAGTTCTACGGCACCAACAACACCAAGAAGACGGAGAACGACGACAAGGACGAGAACGAGGACGAAGAGGAAACCACCACAACGACTACCACGACGACCACGACCACCGAGACCACGGGCGGCGACACCACCGGCGGCACCGGTACGACCGGTGGCTCGACGGGCGGCTCCACTGGTGGTTCGACCGGCGGCGATGGCGGCACGCCTACGCCTACGCCTACGCCTACACCCACTCCCGACCCCTCGCCCACGCCTGACGATACGGTTGGCTAGAAATTCATCCGGCCATTAGCAACAAGGCCCCCGAGCAGCTTATTAAAGTGCTCGGGGGCCTTTTAGTTTAAAGCGACCTGGTGGACGGCCTTTATACCGGCAAACAATATAGGGGGTACCGACCAACGTCGATACCCCCTTACAAGCCACCATGTCACGCACACAGTGCCGAGCGCACGACCCGCACGCCTACTTGCGAGAATTGCTCAGCTTATTAATCAGCGCCTCGAGACGCTCGCCGTCCTCGGCCGTCTGGGCAATAACCAAAATCGTATCGTTGCCGGCAAGCGAGCCAAGCACATCGGGCAACTCTGCCGCATCAACGGCGGCGGCGATGCCGGAAGCCGTACCAGGCTGAGCCTTGATCATAACCAGATTATCGGTGCGCAGAACGCCCGTTACGAGCTCGGAAACCATACGCTGCAGGTGCAGGTCCTCTGCCAGAACATAGATACCCTCGGGGAGCTTACGCAGCCCCATATCGGCAATATCGCGAGAGACAGTCGCCTGCGTGCAATCAAAGCCCATAGCGCGGAGCTCATCGACCAGCACGCGCTGCGTGCGGACGTCCTTATTGCGCACAATATCTCTGATGGCATCCTGGCGCCCATTGCGTTTTTTGGCCATACAAAACCTCACTCCAAAAGATGGCGGAGACAATCACTTAGTGATTGAATAGTTTAGCGCTATTTGAGGGTTTTAGTGAATAAGAACGCATTTCGAAACAATTCCATGCAATTAATTTCGAAAATCACGCTACTAGACAGTCCTGACGCCCGAACGATTGAAAAAGGCCGCCAGATGCGTATACAACGCACACCGCATAGGCTTGGCACCAGCTATCGAACCATAGAGCAGACCTAGGCCACGATGATTGCCCTTAAGGGCCGCAACCATCTGACGGGTACGCTGTGCTTCGAGCATATCATGCAAACGGGCCGAACGCTCTATTGAAGACACCCCATGGGGGCTCAGACACAAATTTTCGATGCAGGCAACCAGGCTGGCGTAGTAATACCGCTGGCAGACCAGCTTCAACTGATCGCCACCGCCCGCGACGGCAAGCGAGTCGGCAAGCCTGTCGAGCGCCCCGATATCATCAGAAAGCCTGGCAAACATCGTGGGGTCAAACGTCTCCGTAATCGACGGCGCCACTGCATGAAAACGGGCACGGCCACATCCCGAAACGCGCTTTGCCTGCGAAAGCGCGAACGTCAAAAAAGACACCGTGCGAAACGCATCGCCATGCGCAAGGCACGCCTCAAAAAGGGCGCGATCATACAGCACGCCGGAGGTCTGTCGGATTAAACCACAGGAAACCAATTGGGTCAGGCAAGCCGCCCGGTCCTCATCTTCAGAAACGGATGTCGCGTCCAAAACTCGGGAATGACGTTCGCGGTGAACATCGTAGCGATCGAGCGAAACAGAGGGAAACACGATGTCAGCAGAAGCGTCGCAGGAGCTTTCGACCATCTGCGAAAGGGACTGCGGCGCAAACCACTCATTGGCATTCATCGCAATGATCTGGGAGCCGCGCGAAGCCGCAAAGCCGGCACGCAGGCAGGCGCCAGGCACTGGGTCCTCAACATCAATCAAATCAATATGAATGTCTCTGTCGGCAGCAACTTCGAGCGAATGACGCACACCAGCTACCACGCCGCGGCGAACGACGACAATCTGCAAATCGTAGAGGTCTTGGTTCTGGATGCTCTCGAGAGCGCGCATCGTATAACTGGGCGAACCCTCAACAATCAGGATCACCGAAAGTCGCGGATGCGAACCACGTCGAACCAAGTTTTCCGTCCTCTCGACAGCCAGTAACAAACTGCCGTTCATGGTACACCCCGTCAATTAATGCGGATGGTCGCCCGTCGCGATGCACGTCAAGAACAGATGTTGCACACGCCCCGCTCACAGGCGCTGCACACAAAGATCGCCGTCAGGCAGTCACTTCCCTAATCGAGCACCACAAGCTCGGTGGGGTCGTAATCCACGCCCATAAAGGTAAGACCGCATGCGGGCGCCGTAGGACCGGCAGCGGAGCGATCGCAGGCATCAATTACCTCACGCATCCACTCGGGATCGCGGCGATGCATGCCGATCTCGACAAGGGTGCCCACAATGGTTCGCACCATCGAATGCAAAAACGCATTGCCCTCGATGGTAAACGTGAGGATGTCCTCGCCAAAGGCGACCTCATGGCCAAACTCAGCACGCATTACGCAGCGGTGCGTAGGTTTGCCCACGGCAGAGGCGACCTTGCAAAAGCTCTTAAAGTCCTGCTCGCCCAAAAGCGCAGGGCAGGCGGCCGCCATCGCATCGACGTCGAGGGGATAGCGATGCCACCACACTGCACCGCGTGACAGCACGGGCCGCGCATCACGGTCGGCAATGCGATAGGTGTAAGTGCGAGAGCGCGCGTCAAAACGTGCAGAAAAGTCCTTACGAGCCTTGTAGACCTCGTTTATGGCGATATCTTTGCCCAGGAGGGCATCCATAGCCCTCAGCCACCTACGGCGCGTATACGCAAGCTCAGCGTCCGTTACGGGCACGCTGATGTATTGGGCCACCGCATGAACGCCGGCATCGGTACGCCCCGCGCACGTCAGATCGATTGGGCGGCGCAGCAACGTCTCAATGGCACGGCGTAGCTCGCCCGCGACCGTCGTCTGGCCCGGCTGCTCGGCAAATCCGCTATAGGAGGAGCCATCGTAGGCCACGCGAAATACAAGGGTGGCGTCAAGCTCGGGGGTCAAATTGAAATCAGACGGCGCAGTCATGGGCGCTCCCAACAAACTAGCAACGGTATTGCGACAAAAAAAGAGGGGTACGCGAACGTACCCCTCGAATATAGCCTATGCAGACAGAATGTCTACTCAGCGGTCTCCTCAGCAGGAGCCTCCTCGACAGCCTCGACCTTCTTGGGAGCAGCGGCCTTCTTGGGGGCCGGAGCAGCCTTCTTGGCCTTAGGCGTGCAAGGCTCGGTGACGAGCTCCATGATAACGATAGGAGCGTTATCGCCCTTACGGTTACCGAGCTTCATGATGCGGGTGTAACCGCCGTTGCGGTCCTGCCACATGCCCTGAGCAGCCTTGTCGAAGATCTCGGCAACGAGCTGCTTATCGCCGAGCTTGGCGATAGCCAGACGACGAGAGTGCAGGTCGCCCTTCTTAGCCCAGGTGATGATCGGGTCGACGACCGAACGCAGCGCCTTAGCGCGGGTCTCGGTGGTCTTGATGCGGTCGTTCTCGAAGAGGGCCTTAGCAAGGCTCTTCTTCATGGCCTTGGTGTGGCTCGCATCGGTGCCGAGCTTCAGGCCCTTCTTAACGTTGTGACGCATGGTCTAGTTTCTCCTCAAATATGCGAAGCATTAAGCCTTCAGGCTCAGGCCCATGGACTCAAGCTTGTCCTTCACTTCCTCGATCGACTTAACACCGAAGTTACGGATGTTGAGCAGATCGTTCTCCGAGAACTCAACGAGCTGACGGACCGAGTGAATGCTGGCGCGCTTAAGGCAGTTGTAGGAACGGACGGAAAGGTCCAGATCCTCGATCTGCTTGTCCAGCTCGGCGTTGTCGTTGGTGACCTCGGGAGCGAAGATCGAAGCCTCCTCCTCGACCTCGGGGGTCTCGGCAAGGTTCATAAAGGCGGCCATATGCTGGTTGATGATATTGGCAGCCTGGACCACGGCGTCGCGCGGGGCGATGGAACCGTTGGTCTCGATCTCGAGGACAAGGCGGTCGTAGTCGGTATGCTGGCCGACACGGCAAGCCTCAACGAGCTTGGCGCAACGGGACACCGGCGAATACAGCGAGTCGACGTTGATCACACCGATGGGATCGTTGTCACGCTTGTTAGCCTCGCCAGAGACATAGCCGCGGCCATAGCCGATGCGCATGCTCATGGTGAGATGGCCACCCTCGGTGAGCGTAGCAATGTGCTGCTCGGGGTTGACTAGCTCAAACTCGGACGGAATAAAGAAGTCCGCACCGGTGACCTCGCAGGGGCCGTCAACCGAGATGGTGGCGGTCGCCTCGTCGGTCGTGCCGAGAGCCCTGAAGACAAGACCCTTGACATTCAGGACGATGTCGGTGACATCCTCGACCATGTTAGGGATGGTCATGAACTCGTGCTGCGCACCATCGATCTGAATGGCCTCGACGGCGGCACCCTCGAGCGAGGACAGAAGAACACGACGAAGCGAGTTACCCAGCGTATCGCCGTAGCCACGCTCGAGCGGCTCGACGGAGACACGAGCAGAGGTCTCGTTAATCTCTTCGACCTGAACCTGAGGCCTAATGAATTCTGACATGTATTACCTCCAGCCTCAGCAGCCCGGATGGACTACTTAGAGTAGAGCTCGACGATGAGCTGCTCGTTGATATCACCGCTGATCTGCTCACGCGTCGGCAGAGCGAGCACGTTACCAGACAGCTTCTCGATATCGACCTCGAGCCAGCCAGGGACCTCAAAGCGCTCGGAGGAAATCAGGGCCTCCTTGATGGGGAGGAGGTCACGGAACTTCTCGCCGACAGCGACGACGTCGCCGGCCTTGACGCGGTAGGACGGGATGTCCACGCGCTTGCCGTTCACGGTGAAGTGACCGTGACGGACGGACTGACGAGCCTCTTTGCGGGTGCGGGCGAAGCCAAGACGGAAGACGACGTTGTCGAGGCGAGACTCAAGGATGATCATGAGGTTCTCACCGGTGACGCCGTTCATCTTACGGGCCTTGTTGAAGTAGCCGTGGAACTGCTTCTCCAGAACGCCATAGATGAACTTGACCTTCTGCTTCTCACGCAGCTGCATGCCGTACTCAGATTCCTTGCGACGGCGCTTGGGCTGACGGATAGATTCCTTCTTGCTGCTGTAACCGAGCTCAGCGGGATCGATCCCGAGCTGACGGCAGCGCTTAAGAACAGGAGTCCTGTCGATTGCCATATTGATACGATCCTTTCAGTTACACGCGGCGACGCTTCTTGGGGCGGCAGCCGTTGTGCGGAATGGGGGTCTTGTCCTGGATGCTCGAGACCTCGAGGCCAGCAGCCTGGAGGGAGCGGATGGCGGTCTCACGACCGGAGCCGGGGCCCTTGACGAAGACGGAAACCTTCTTCATACCGTGCTCCATGGCCTGCTTGGCAGCAGCCTCGGCAGCCATCTGGGCAGCGAACGGCGTGGACTTACGGGAGCCCTTGAAGCCCACCTGGCCAGCCGACTTCCAGGAAATGACGTTGCCCTGGGGATCGGTGATCGAAACGATCGTGTTGTTGAACGTAGAACGAATGTGAGCCTGGCCCACGGAAATGTTCTTACGGTCCGCGCGCTTCAGACGGGCAGCGCGAACGTTCTTCTTAGCAGTAGCCATCTATCTAGCGCTCCTTATTTCTTCTTCTTAGCACCGATCTGACGCTTCGGGCCCTTGCGGGTACGAGCGTTAGTGTGGGTGCGCTGGCCGCGGACCGGAAGGCCCTTGCGGTGACGAAGGCCGCGGTTGCAGCCGATGTCCATAAGGCGCTTGACGTTCTGGTTGCGCTCACGGCGGAGGTCGCCCTCAACCATGATCTGATTCTTATCGATATAATCGCGGATGGCGTTAACCTCATCCTCGGTGAGGTCCTTAACGCGCGTGTCCACGTTAACGTTGCACTCGACGCAAATCTTCGTCGCAGTGGTGCGGCCGATGCCGTAAATGTAGGTCAGACCGATCTCAACGCGCTTCTCACGCGGGAGGTCGACACCATTAATACGGGCCAACGTAGTCTCCTCTCTTAACCCTGACGCTGCTTATGACGGGGGTTCTCGCAAATGACGAGGACCTTGCCGTGGCGCCTAATGATTTTGCACTTATCGCACATCTTCTTGACCGAAGGACGTACCTTCATCGTTCTTCCTTTCGGTAGCGCTCAAACTACTTCCCTACTATCTACTCGCCCAGCCGCAGGCGTTTAAAACTATGGCTGGTCTTCACACGCAAACCGACCGTAGGTTGAGCTAAGCCTGCAGTCGGAAAAGAGCGTGTATGCGTGTCGCTATTTATAGCGATAGGTGATGCGACCGCGGGTCAGGTCGTACGGGGAAAGCTCCACGACAACCCTGTCACCGGGGAGAATGCGGATGTAATTCATTCGAATCTTGCCAGAAATGTTGCACAGAACCGAATGACCGTTCTCGAGCTCGACCTTAAACATGGCGTTGGGCAGCGGTTCCTTTACCGTACCCTCGAGCTCAATTGCGTCTTCCTTCTTCACAAGCAATCATCTTTCTCTAGAAAACGACAGCGATTGAGTATTCTACAATACGCATCCACGCATCGTAATATCTTCGTAATGGCTCCACAACTACGTGGGACTTGTTACATTTCTCCGCCTTGGAGCGAACACCAAGCACCTTGCGCATCCGTGGTGAGAATCACCGGACCGTCATTGGTAATGGCGACGGTGTTCTCGTAGTGCGCGGCGGGCAGGTGGTCGTTGGTCGTGACGATCCAACCGTCGGAGCCTGTGCTCACATGGTTGGAACCCATCGTAACCATCGGCTCGATGGCAATGACCATGCCGGCCTGGAGGCGAACGCCCCTCCCCTTCTTTCCATAGTTAGGAACGTTGGGGTCCTCGTGCATCACGCGGCCGATGCCATGTCCCACATAATCACGAAGCACGCCGTAACCGTGAGACTCGGCGAGGGACTGAACGGCATAACCAACGTCCCCGATATGGTTACCGGGAACAGCCTGCTCGATGGCAGCCTTAAGACAATCGCGCGTGACCTCGCACAAAGCCTTGGCTTCGGGCGTGGGGGTGCCGACGAAAAACGTCCAAGCGTTATCGCCGACCCAACCGTCGACAACGGCTCCCGTATCGATGGAGATGATATCGCCATCGCGCAGGATCATGTCGGGGTTGGGAATACCGTGGACCACGGCATCGTTGATCGATGCGCAAATGGTCCCCGGGAACCCGCCGTAACCCTTAAAGGCCGGGGTGCCGCCATGCATGCGGATAATCTGCTCCGCGAGCTGATCGAGCTCAAAAGTCGAAACGCCGGGACGCACCATGGCTCCAACGTGGCGGAGCGCCATCTTAGATAGCGCTCCTGCCTTCTTCATCTGCTCGATTTGCGTTGCAGACTTAATCTTGATCATAGACCGAGAGCCTCTTTGACATCCCCGTACACGGTCTCGCGAGCCTGGTCACCGTTGACCGACTTGAGCAGACCCTGGCCACGATAGTAGTCGACGAGCGGACTCGTGGACTTCTCGTAGACGTCGAGACGGTTCTTGATGGTCTCGGGCTTGTCGTCGTCGCGCTGATACATCTCGCCTGCGCACTTGGGGCAGGTAGCATCAGCAGCGGTGCCGGTGTAACCGCAGGCGCGGCAGGTGCGACGCGAAGACAGACGATCGATAATGACCTCGGGGGCCACATCGACCAGAAGGGCACAGTCGATCTCGCGACCCATGGCGGAAAGCTCGGAATCGAGCGTCACAGCCTGGGCGGTGTTGCGCGGGAAGCCGTCGAGGATGAAGCCCTGTTGGGCGTCATCGGCGGCAAGGCGCTCCTTGACAAGGTCGATCACGAGCTGGTCGGGAACGAGCTCGCCAGCGTCCATGTACTTCTTAGCCTGAATACCAAGCTCGGTGCCACCCTTGACGGCAGCACGCAGCAGGTCGCCCGTGGAAATATGGGCGACGCCAAACTCGGCGACGAGCTCCTGTGCGACGGTGCCCTTACCGGCACCCGGAGCTCCGAGCAATACGAGGTTCATGAGCAATCCTCCTCTAGCCTATTTAAAGAATCCATCGTAATCATACATCTTGATCTGGCCTTCGAGCTTATCGACCGTGTCGAGCACGACGCCGACCATGATGAGGATGGACGTGCCGCCAAATGCCTGGATCAGATGGTTACCCGTGAAGGAGAAGATGATCGAAGGCACGATGGCGATGAGCGCCAAAAAGACAGCGCTGGGAAGCGTAATCTTGTTGAGCGCGTTCTTGATGTAGGCCGCGGTAGCCCTACCCGGACGCACGCCCGGAATAAAGCCGCCCTGCTTCTTAAGGTTGTCGGCCGTGTCATCGGGGTTAAACACCATGGAGGTGTAGAAGTACGCGAAGAACACGATGAGGACAACATTAAGCACCCAGTTGAGCCAACCGGTCGAAAGCGCAGAGGCAACTGCCTGGATCCAGCCGATGCCGGGGAAGAACACGGCAATCTGAGCCGGGAAATACAGCAGCGCCGAAGCGAAGATGATCGGCACGACACCCGCGGTGTTGACCTTGATGGGCAGGTAGGTGGTCTGGCCACCCATCATGCGACGGCCCACGACGCGCTTAGCGTAGGAGACCGGAATGCGGCGCTGGCCGCGCTCAAGGAAAACAATCAGCGGGATAACCAGCAGGATGATGGCGCAGATAATCACCATGGTGATGATGCCACCGGCATTGCCCTCGGTGCTGGAGAAGATAGCCTGCGGCAGACCGGCCATGATGTTCGCAAAGATGATCAGCGACATGCCATTGCCGATACCGCGCTGGGTGATGAGCTCACCAATCCACATGATCAGCATGGCGCCCGCAGTGAGCGTGCCGACGATCATGAGGTCGAAGATGATCTCGGGAGCGCCGGCGCCATTAAAGCTGATGCCGAAGCTCTTAAAGAGGAAGAGGTAACCCACGGAGTTGAGGATTGCCAGAGCCAGGGTGAGGTAACGCGAATACTGCGTAATCTTGGTCTGACCGACCTCGCCCTCGCGGGCAAGCTCATGCAGGGAAGGCACAACGGCCTGGAGCATCTGGAGGATGATCGAGCTGGTGATGTAAGGCATGATGCCCAGCGAAAACACCGACACATAGCTCAAAGCGCCGCCAGAGAAAAGATTCAGGAGGGCCATAGCACCTGCGGCGACCGAATTGTTATCGGTCGAGAAAAGGCCCAGCATCCCCTGGAAGGGAATGCCGGGCACAGGAACGTGCGCACCAATGCGGTACACGACGAGCATAGCTATGGTAAAAAGAATCTTTTCGCGCAATTCTTTGATGCGGAAAGCATTCTTAAGACCATTTAGCACGGCAGCTCGACCTTTCCGCCGGCGGCCTCGATCTTGGCCTGCGCAGAAGCGCTGACCTTGTCGACCTTGACCGTGAACTTCTTGGTGAGCTCACCATTGCCGAGCACCTTGACGGGCTCGAACTCGCTCTTGGTGATGCGAGCGGCCTTAAGAGCGGCACCGTCGATCACAGCGCCGTCCTCGAACTTGCGCTCGAGACGCTCAACGTTAACAGCGGTGTACTCGATACGACGGGGGTTGCGGAAGCCCGGAAGCTTGGGCAGGCGCATAGCCAGCGGAGTCTGGCCACCCTCGAAACCGGCACCCTTGGTGCCGCCAGAGCGGGAACCCTGGCCCTTCTGACCGCGGCCAGAAGTGGTGCCGTGACCCGAAGAATTGCCACGGCCGACGCGCTTGCGGTTCTTGGTGGAACCGGGCGCGGGAGTAAGATCGTGAAGCTGCATTTGCTACTCCTCTACAATCTCGACAAGGTGCTTGACCTTGAAGATCATGCCGCGGACGGACTCGTTGTCAGCAATCTCGCGAACCTCGCGGATCCTGTGGAGACCGAGGGCACGGACAGTACGGACCTGGTCCTGCTTGCAACCGTTGGTACTGCGGACCTGCTTGATCTTGATGGTGTCAGCCATGCTTAGTTCTCCTTACCGACGAACATCTCGGAGACCGTCAGGCCACGGCGAGCCGCGACGTCCTCAGGGCTGGAGAGCTCCTTGAGGCCCTCGACGGCAGCCTTGATGATGTTGAGGCCGTTGTCGGTACCGAGGGACTTGGACAGGACGTTCTTGATGCCAGCAAGCTCAAAGAGGGGACGCACAGCGCCGCCGGCGATAACGCCGGTACCCTCGACAGCGGGCTTGATGATGATGCGGCCGGCACCAAAGTGGCCGAGAACCTCGTGCGGGATGGTGCCCTGCTCGGTCACCGGCACGTGGAACATGTTCTTCTTGGCATCGAGAGATGCCTTGGAGATGGCCATGGGCACCTCAGCGGACTTGCCCATGCCAACGCCGACGTTGCCCTTGCCGTCGCCAACGACGACGAGAGCGACGAGGCTCATGCGACGACCACCCTTGACGGTCTTCGACACGCGGTTGATGTAAACGACGCGCTCCTCGAACTCGGAGGCCTCGCGCTGCTGCTTCTGATTACGAGCCATGTGCTACATACCTCCTAGAACTCGAGACCGGCGGCACGAGCACCGTCGGCGAGGGCCTTGACGCGGCCATGGTAGATACGGCCACCACGATCGAAGGCGACCTTGGTGATGCCGGCCTCGATGGCGCGCCTGCCAACGAGCTGACCGACCTTCTCCGCAGCCTCCTTGTTCGAGGTGTGGGTGCCCTTGAACTCGGCCTCGAGGGTCGAGGCAGAGACGAGCGTCAGGCTGGAGCCCTTGCTGTCGTCGATGATCTGGGCATAGATGTTGGCGTTAGTACGGGTCACGCGAAGACGCGGACGCTCGGCGGTACCCGAGACCTTGCCGCGAACACGACGCTGACGACGCTTGAGGCCTTCCAGCTTCGCCTTATGCTTGTTCATACGTAAACTCCTAAAAAGGTTGATCTTGCCAGCACCTGACGGGGTGCTGGTCTTATGCGAGTGAGTCGGTTACGACTACTTGGCGGCCTTACCCAGCTTGCGGCGGATGTGCTCGCCAACGTAGTGGATACCCTTGCCCTTGTAAGGCTCGGGAGGACGATGACCGCGGATCTCAGCGGCGATCTGACCGACCTGCTGCTTGTTGATACCCTTGACGTTCACGTGGGTGTTGTCGGGAACCTCGAAGGTGATGCCCTCGGGAGCCTCGACGATCACGGGGTGCGAGAAGCCCAGGGAGAACTCGAGGTTCTTGCCCTTCTGCTGCACGCGGTAACCGACGCCGGCGAGCTCGAGCTTCTTCTCGAAGCCCTCGGAAACGCCAACAACCATGTTGTGGATGAGGGCGCGGGTGAGGCCGTGGCGGGCACGGGTCTCACGCTCGTCGTCGGGACGGGAAACGGTGAGGACGTTGTCCTCGACGTTGATAGCGAGCTTCTCAAAGACATCGAGCTCGAGCTGGCCCTTGGGGCCCTTGACGACAACGTTGTTGCCGTTGACTGCCACTTCGACTCCGGCGGGAATCTGGACAGGCTTATTACCGATACGAGACACGGTGATCTCCTTTCCTTCTACCTACCGAGCGAATTACCAGACGTAAGCGATGATCTCGCCGCCGACGTTGTGCTTGCGAGCATCGCGGTCGGTCATGACGCCATGGCTGGTGGAAATAATGGCGGTACCAAGGCCACCGCGGACGCGGGGCATGTCGGCAACGCCGGTGTACTTACGCAGGCCCGGCTTGGAAATGCGGCGGATGCCGTTGATGACCTTAGCCTTCTTGGGACCATACTTAAGCGTGATGTGCAGAGTCTTCTGGGGAACGGTGTCCTCGACATCGTAGCCCTCGATGTAGCCCTCCTCGTGCAGAACACGAGCGATCTCGACGAGCTTCTTGCTGCTCGGCATGGAGACCGTGGCCTTGTTCACAGAGTTAGCGTTACGGATGCGCGTAAGCATATCTGCGATCGGGTCTGTAAGGTTCATACAGATTCTCCTTCGTTCTTGATGAACACGTGCTCTTGGTTCTTCGCCGCCCTTAACGGCAAAGCCTTTTTAGCGCGTTTTCCCTGTTCCAAACTGATGCTTGAAACGCTGGTAGTGACTTACCAGCTGGCCTTCTTAACGCCGGGAAGCTCGCCCTTGAGTGCAAGCTCGCGGAAGCAGACACGGCACAGGCCGAACTTGCGGTACACAGAGTGCGGACGGCCGCAGCGCTGGCAGCGCGTGTACTCACGAGTAGAGAACTTCTGCTTGCGATTGCACTTGACGATCATCGATGTCTTAGCCACTTATATCCTCCTCACATAGAGTATTGTTCGCCCCAAGCGCCGCCCCCTTGTGGGAACGGCGCTTATAGGGCAGGTGAACCTATTTCTTGAACGGGAAACCGAAGGCGTCCAGAAGGGCCTTGGCCTCCTCATCGGTATTGGCGGTGGTCACGAAAGTGATGTCCATACCGCGCTGGTGATCGACGGAGTCGAAGTCGATCTCGGGGAAGATGAGCTGCTCGGTGACGCCCATGGAGAAGTTACCACGGCCGTCGAAGCTCTTGGCGGAGATGCCGCGGAAGTCGCGGATACGGGGGATCGCGACGGAGGTCAGACAATCGAAGAACTCCCACATACGGTCGCCACGCAGGGTAACCTTGCAGCCGATCGGCATACCAGCGCGCAGGCGGAAGGTAGCGATGGACTTGCGGGCACGGGTGATCATCGGCTGCTGGCCGGTGATGGCGCGCAGGTCGCGCACGGCACCGTCGATGGCCTTGGAATCGGTAGCGGCCTCGCCGACACCCATGTTCACGACGATCTTCTCAAACTTGGGGATCATCATGACGTTCTCGTACTGGAACTTGTCCTGAAGCTGCTGCTTGACCTCGTTGTTGTACTTGGTCTTCAGACGCGGCACATACTTCTCTTCTGCCATTGTTCACTCCTTCTTGGGGTTTTAAGCACGGGGCGTGGCCACGATGGGTTGTCCTCGTGCCTCCTGGCTGCATCCGCGCCGCTCATGGCATTTTGCGGTTTGGACTCGACGCAGCAGGAGCCGACAAAACAATCGGTACTATACGCGCATCGGGAGCGTATTTCCAGAAAAACCTCGTCTGCCTGCACAACTCCACAACTCCCCCGCACAAATGGATCCCAAAAAGCAGTTGCGGTGAAATAGTTCCTGGTTGACCGACCGTCAGGCTTATTGGGGGACTATTTCACCGCAACTTAGGTAGTCCATGGTGACAGAGAAACGAGAGTGGATTATCCACTCTCGTTGGGACTCTCTGTTTTCCAGGAATCGTTTCCGTTGGAGCGTGACGACTACTTGAGCGTCATGCAGGAGGCGAGCGTTTTGCAGAAATCTACTTGGGACAATCCAAGGGGTCGGGTCTGGTCTGTCCCGCCCTGTGTAAAGACGATAACCCGATTGCCCGACGAGGCTACTCCAATTTCTACTTCCATTGCGTTGCCCGTGCAGCCGTGACCTCCGGATTCGTTGGGATCGTAAGCTATCAAATCGACAACAATCGGATCTGAGTCATCTCCCCTCTTTGTAAGTCTAACGTACCACCCGTCCCCCTTCGTGACCTCGTATTCATCGATCGGGAACCAGTCCGGCAAAACCATCGTATAATCATCAGTTTCGATGGTTCTCGCCTGCCTTGCCTCTTCTGCCTGGCGCTTGGCTTCTTCCTCGGCTTGCTTGGCGGCTACGGCGTCGTCGCGGCGCTTGGTTGCCGCCTGGGCCAATGCGTCGGCATCAAAGGAAAAGCCCGCCTTCTTGGCATCTGCGTCTTCCTCGGCGTATTTCTTGGCGGCGGCAATCTCGTCATCGGTCACCTCGGTTGCCTCGACCGGGGCGAGCGAAACGTTGCCGGCATCGATGCTCTTTTTGCCCTCCGCCTTCTTGCTAACCTTGACGTCGACCTTTTCGCCCGGCACGGCGTAGATGGTGCCGTCGGCTGCGATGGGCGAGGCTGCGACCTCGGCCTTATAGCTGCCGCGACGGAGCTCGACGCCCGCTCCCGTGCTGTCGACATAGCGAACGACGTCGACTTTCTTGCCGCGCGCCTCCTTGCCGGTGATGTGCAGTGGCAGCCTGCTCGCGCCGGCCGACGTGTCCCACCCCTCGGCCGAGACCGTAAACCGCACGGCGTGCTTTGCGGCGAGGGCCTCTTGCTCGGCAGTCTCGCGCGCCTGCTCCGGCGCATAGATTCCAAAGTAATAACCGGCTCCGCCACCCACGGCGAGCAGCGCCACCACGACGGCAGCGATGATGAACGGCTTCTTGGAACGTTTGGGGCTGGACGCGACCGCCTCAGCCGCCATATCGACTTGCTGCGACCCGGTAGGTGCTGCAGTATCAACGGGCGAGGGGTTCGCCCCTCCCGTTTGCGCCTGATCATCTGGTGCGACGGATGCGCCGCATACGGCGCAGAACTGGGCTCCGTCCTCGATTTTCGACCCACAGTTTCGGCAGAACATCCAAGCTCCCCCTCGTTCGGCGCCCGTTCAAGACGGGCATGCTTGAGCGCCCACGTGCATGGCGGAGCGCAATCTCTTCTAAGCATATGCTAGGAGCGAACTGCCAAACGTTGTTGCGCAACATTGCCGAGTGAAGCCTCGGTATCCAGCCAACCCTAATTAAGTTGCGGTGAAATAGGGACTGTTTGACGGCTTAACAGGCTTAAACAGTCCGTATTTCACCGCAACTCATATATGGGGATGCGATTAGCGCTTGCGGGGGACGAGTTTGGTGCGGCGCAGGTGGATCATCTCGGCGGCGATGGAGATAGCGATCTCTTCGGGGTCCTCGGCCTCGATGGCGACTCCGATCGGCAGGTGCAGCTCGTCGATCTGGTCCTGCGTAAAGCCCTCCTGCTCCAGACGGGCGCGCACAAAGGCAGTCTTGCGGCGCGAGCCCAAGCAGCCCAGATAGGCAGGTTTGGCGCGCATCGTCTGAATCACCACGTCGATATCGGACTTGTGACCCGCCGTGGCGACCACCACCAGGTCGCGCGGGCCGATGGGGCACTGCTCGCTCAGGTTCTTGTAGTCGACCAGACGACGGTCATAGACCCCGGGCACCCAATCGGGGGTCAGCGTGCCGGGGCGGTCATCGCACGCCACAACGGCAAAGCCCGCCGCCGTGAGCACCCGCGCCGTCGCAGCGCCCACGTGGCCGCAGCCAAAGATATAGGTCAGGCCCTCGGGGCAGAGCGTCTCGATGTGCGCCGGGGGAATCTCGGAGGCGGCGTTGGTGTAGGTGACCTTACTCCCCTCCTCCACCAGCGAAAGCCCGGGGCAACCCGCAATGGTGCGGCGCGATTCCTCGCCATGGTACTCGGCCACATCGCCCTCGAGTGCGCTCCCGATAAACGGTTCAAAGTCGATGACGAAGTCGCCGATGCGCCGATAGGCCAAGACGTCGGCGATTTCCTGGAACAACGGTGCCTGGGTCGCGTCCAGGTGCAGATAGCACAGACAGATAGCTCCGCCGCAGATCATGCCGGTATCGGAGTTCTCGCCGCCCATGGTGTAGCGGACCAGGCGCGATTGCCCTGCGGCCAGCAGCTCGCGCGCCTCGCCCAGCGCAAAGAGCTCGATCTTGCCGCCGCCGATGGTGCCCGCTTGGCTGCCATCGGCAAAGACGGCCATCCAGGCGCCCACGCCGCGCGGCGATGACCCTGCCGTGCCGGCAACTACCACCAGCTCGCACGTCTTACCGGCCTTCAGAGCACCAAGCGCTGCATTCACCACATCAAGCTTTTCCATTGCCGCCTTCTATCCTCTAAAGACATCGGTGAGCATGGCGAGCGCCTCGAGCACGCCGCCGCCGACCGACGTCGCCTTGTCCGAAATGTAGTTGATATAGCTGGCATCGCCGCGCGGGTCGACGTCGGCGCATTTAAAGCCCTCGGTCACCTGAACGCCGTCGGCCAAAAGACCGCGCAAGCAGCCGTTAATCTGCGTGACCATGGGAGTATCGCCCGCGTAGCCAATCACGTCTCCGGCGCTCACGATGTCGCCGATTGCGCGGTCGGACCGAAACACGCCGGCGGCGGGGCTGTGGATAACGCGCTCCTTGCCATAGCCGGCGATAATGCCCGGCACGCCCGTGTTGGGCTGGGGCGAACCTTGGGTAATGACACGGCCGAGAAAATGCCCGCGCATGGTCTCGACCACGGCGTCGCAATCGACCGGCGCGGTAAAGCCCGGCCCCACGGCGATGACGGCAGGCGCCATGTCGCGCGTGGTGCCCAGGTTGCGCTTGGCCAAAATCGCGTCGACCACAGCCGCGGGCTTCAGCTCGCCGAGCATCTTGGCCTGGGGGTCCACCACGACGGCAACATCCCCCGCTTGGGTAATCTCGAGCGCCTCAGCCGGCGTCTGAGCCAAGCGAGCGCGAATGCCTTCGACCTCGACCTCGCCCAGGCGAATGGCCTCGCAAAAACTGATTGTGCGACGGATGCACGTGGGAATCGCAATATCGGCCATAACGACCGACATGCCGGCGCGCACCAAGCGAGCGGCGACGCCCGTGGCGATATCGCCGGCGCCGCGAACATAAACGAGCATTCCCGGGGCACCTCCCTGTGCTACGGTTTGAGCAGAGCAAAAGCGGTTCGACCGCACTCTGATGATTATTTATTATCACAGTATTATACGGCGGTGAACAGATGGAAACGACGAGCGGAAACCTTGCCTCCGCGCTCAAGATCGAGCCGGGCATTACCGCAATTATCGGCAGTGGCGGCAAGTCGACATTGCTGAAAACGCTGGGTCTTGAGCTCATGCGCGCCGGCGACAGGGTGCTCCTCTGCACCACCACGCACATGTTTCCCGTCGCCGGCGTGCCATGGGACGGGTCGAGCCGTCGCCTGGACGCCGCGCCTTGGAAGCCGGGGACCCTGCATGTTCCCGGCTGCACCTGCGAGGCATGCGCGGGCATGAACCGCGGAAGTATCTGCCAGGCGGGTGTTTTGGACCCGGAGACAGGCAAGCTCTCCGCCCCCGCCGAGCCGCTCAACGAGCTGGCACGGCGCTTTGACTATGTGCTGGCCGAGGCAGATGGCAGCAAGCGACTCCCGCTCAAAGCGCATGCCGCCTGGGAGCCGGTAATTCCCGCCGCCACGGCAAACGTTGTCTGGGTCGTCGGTGCCTCGGGGCTGGGTAAGCCCGTCGCCGAGGTTGTCCACCGCCCCGAGCTCTTCTGCGAGCGCTGCGGCTGCGAGCCCACCGACATTGCCACCCCAGAGCGCGTCGCCATGGTGCTCAATGTCGAGCTGCGGATGCTGAGCCTCAACAATGTCCGCGTCATGCTCAACCAAGTCGACACGCTTGCCGACCCAACGATGGCAGGTCGCTTCGAGACAGCCCTCGGCCGCTCCGTCGTCGCCACCAGCCTCAAATAGCCGGCGCTGCCCCAGCAGACCTATAAGTTGCGGTGAAATAGTTCCTAAAACGGCCTATTTGGCGGCTAAAGGGACTATTCCACCGCAACTGCGGAGGGGAATCCGGTGATCTTCCTGCTAGCGGGGGACGTAGCGGCCGGGTTGGGCTCCAGTGGGCTCGCCGTCGCGCACGGCCAGCACGCCATTCACAAACACAGCCTTGGCGCGGCCGTGCGCCTCAAAGCCCTCGAGCGGCGTGTAGTCCACGGCCTGATGCTGCGTCGCGGCGCTGATCGTCCAGCGTGCCTGGGGATCCCACACGCACACGTCGGCATCGGCACCCTCGGCAAGACAGCCCTTGCGCGGATACATGCCAAAGACGCGCGCCGGGTTCTCGCTCATCAGGCGGCACAGGTCCTCGGGGCCCAGCTGCCCCTCAAAGCTCGTTGCAATCGCGACGGGACGATGCTCCACGCCGGGCCCGCCGTTGGGAATCGCGCGGAAGTCGTCGCGCCCGCGGTCCTTTTGCCCGTGCAGGTTAAAGCTGCAGTGGTCGGTCGCAATCGTATCGATCTCGCCGGCCACAAGTGCCTCGCGCAGTGCCGCACGGTCACCCGCATGGCGCAGCGGCGGGCTCATCACATACTTGGCACCCGCAAAGCCGTCCTCACCCTGCTCCAAGTAGCAAGTATCGTCGAGCATCAGATACTGAGGGCAGGTCTCGACATAGATATTCTTCTGCCCGCGCGCCTTGGCGGCACGGATGGCCTCGAGCCCCAGCTTGGTCGAAAGGTGCACCACGTTGACCGTTGCGTCGCCGGCCAGGTGCGCCAGATATAGCAGACGGCTCACTGCCTCGGCCTCGCACACGTCCGGACGGCTAAGCGCGTGGCCCTCGGGCCCGTGGATACCCTGCTCAAACACGCGCTTCTGCAGCTCATTCACCAGCGTACCGTTCTCGCAATGTACGCACAGTATGCCACCAATACGCTTGAGCTCCTCGAGCACCTCGAGCGTCTCGGCATCGTCCAGGCGCAGGTGGTCATAGGCAAAGTAGGTCTTGAACGACGATACGCCCGCCTCGCGCATGGCCGAAAGATCGGCGCGGTTGCGCTCGTTCCATTCGGCGAGTGCCATATGAAAGGCGTAGTTGGCCGTACAGGTTCCGTCGGCGCGGCGATGCCACTCGGCCAAGGCATCGGGCATGGTCACGCCGCGATCGGCCGTCGCGTAGTCCACAATGGTCGTCGTACCGCCGCAGGCAGCCGCGCGCGTGCCGGTCTCAAAGCTATCGGCTGTCCAATCCATGCCGGTCCAGCACTGCATGTGCGTGTGGCCGTCGATAAAGCCGGGAAACACCCAGCAGCCCGCGGCGTCCTCGACGGTATCCCCCTCGGCCGGCTCGATCGCCGCGGCGATCTGCACGATCTTATCGCCATCCATGGCAAGATCGGCGCGGCGAAGCCCCTGGGGCGTCACGAGCGCGCCGTTTTTGATGATGATCATAATTGCTCCTTATTGATTGATGCTGTTGGCCACGCGATCAAAATACGAGCAGGCGGCGATATGCTCCGTTATGCGTCGCTGTCCCTTGGCGGTATCGACGTCCCACAGCTCGTAGGCACGCGCATCGACCAGCACCACGTCGGTACGGCCTTTGAGGATCGAACCGCCGCCGTCCTTGCCCTCAAGACACATAAGCGCATCGAACAGTTCCGCCGGAAAGAGCACTGGGCTCGAAGGCTCACCGTTGCACGCAAGACGTACCGGACGCTTGCGGCCACGCTCGTCAAATGCACGAACCATAGCCTCAAAAGAATCCGAACTCACGAGCGGCTGGTCGCCCGGCAAAAAGAGACAACCTTTCCAGTTGCGTTCGACTCCCCACGAAAGGCCCGCACGGACGCTTTCGCTGCGCAGCTCGCCATCGTGCAGCACGCACGAACAATGCTTGTCCTCGCAAATCTGGGCGACCTCGGGCCAACGCGTCGAAACCACAACGTCAAAGCCCCGGGGAACCGAATCGATGGTCCGGGCAATCAGCGGCTCGCCATAGATATCGGCGAGCATCTTGTTAGAGCCAAACCGCTTGCCCTCGCCCGAAGCCATAATGACGCAACCGAGTTTCATCTCCGCAAACCTCCCCTGGCTGCCTTGGACACCATAGTTGCTATACCCACCATAGCAAGCTCGCACTCCTTCGGAACAGGCACGCACTCGTTTTCCAGCGAACGCCCCTTGGCTCCCCATAGCACAAAGGAGGGCACCCCGCGACGCAGGGCACCCTCCTCAATGGTGCAGATATGCCTACTCAGCGTCGCCGGTAAACGTGGTACCGGTCTTGCCGGCAAGGCCATCGCGCGCCTTCTCGAGCAGCGTGATGAGCGCCGTGCGGCCCGGCTTGCTCTCGGCAAACGTCGAGGCGGCCTGGACCTTGGGCAGCATGGAGCCACGACCGAACTCGTTGGCCTCGGACAGACGCTTTACGTCAGCCGCGGTCAGCGTGTCGAGCCACTGCTCGTGGTCGGTGCCAAAGCCAATGGCAACCTTCTCCACGGCCGTCAGGATAATCAGGGCATCGGCGTCGAGCTGCTCGGCGAGCTTCTCGGCCGCAAAGTCCTTATCGATGACGGCGGCAGCGCCCTTAAGGTGGTTGCCCTGGGCCTTGGTGACGGGAATACCGCCACCGCCGCAGGAGATCACCACGTGGTTGGACTCGACAAGCGACTTGATGGTGTCGAGCTCGACGATGTTCACGGGCTTGGGCGAGGCAACCACGCGACGGAAGCCCTGCTTCTCGTCGTGGATGAACTGGTAGCCGCGGTCGGCCTCCAGCTCCTTGGCCTCGGCCTCGCTCATCCACGGACCGATCGGCTTGACCGGGTCGGCAAAGGCCGGGTCGTCCGCCGCAACCTCGACCTGGGTGAGCACGGTGGCGACACCCTTGTCGATATTGCGGTCGAGCATTTCCTCGCGCAGCGCATTTTGCAGGTCATAGCCAATGTAGCCCTGGCTCATGGCGCCGCAAACGGACAAGGGGCAGGGAACGTACTTCTGAGGATTAGAGCGCGTGAGCTCAGCCATCGCGTTGGCGATCATGCCCACCTGGGGACCGTTGCCGTGCACGACGACGACCTCGTTGCCCTCCTCGATCAGGTCGACGATAGCCTTGGAAGTCGTCTTGACGGCCTCCATCTGCTCGGGAAGGTTGGCTCCGAGGGCGTTTCCGCCCAAGGCGACAACGATACGCTTAGCCATTTCTCAGCCCAGCTTTAGGCCTGGAACCAACGGGCGGTATTGCGCTCGTCGAGGGCCTTGAGGGTAGCGGCGGGATCGGCAACCTTCTGCAGGAACATCATGGCTGCGATGGCGTACGGCTTGTAGCTGGCCTCCTTGTACATGCCCACACGGTGCATGTCGAAGACGTCGGCGTTAACCTCGCCGTGCTCGCAGGAGACACCGGAGATGTCGGCGGGCAGCGGGTGCATAAAGATGGTGTCCTGGCCGTTGGCGGTCTTCTCCATGAGCTCGGTCGTGGAGCACCAGTCCTGATGGGTGGCGTTCTGGGCGAGCAGCTCCTTCTCGAGCGCTGCGATGCCGGCGTCGTCGCCCTCGGCGTACAGGTTGGTGCGCTTCTCCATGGCGGCAAACGGAGCCCAGCTCTTGGGGATCACGATGTCGGCGCCCTCGAAGGCCTCGGCCATGGTGTTGACCTGCTTAAAGGTGGTGCCGGACTCGGCGGCATAGCTCTTGGCGCGCTCGACGACCTCGGGCATGAGGTCGTAGCCCTCGGGGTGAGCCAGGGTGACGTCCATGCCAAAGCGGGGCAGCAGGCTGATCAGCGACTGCGGGCAGGACAACGGCTTGCCGTAAGAGGGCGAATAGGCCCAGGTGACGGCAACCTTCTTGCCCTTGAGGTTCTCGAGGCCGCCAAACTCGTTGATGAGGTAGAGCATGTCGGCAGAGGACTGCGTGGGGTGGTCGGAATCGGACTGCAGGGAGATGAGCGTAGGACGGTGATCCAGAACGCCGTCCTCGTAGGCCTGCTGCACGGACTCGGAGACCTCGGCCATGTAGGCATCGCCCTTGCCGATGTACATGTCATCGCGGATGCCGATGACGTCGGCCATGAAGGAGATCATGGTAGCGGTCTCGCGGACGGTCTCGCCGTGGGCGATCTGGGACTTCTTCTCGTCCAGGTCCTGTAGCTCAAGGCCGAGCAGGTTGGCGGCCTTAGAGAAAGAGAAGCGCGTACGGGTGGAGTTGTCGCGGAACAGGGAGACGGCCAGGCCGGAGTCGAAGATCTTGGACGAAACGTTGTTCTCACGCAGCTCGCGCAGGGCGTCGGCGACGATGTAGAGCGCCTTGAGCTCATCGGTGGTCTTGTCCCAGGTGTGCAGGAAGTCGCTGCCGTACATACCCTTAAAATCGAGGCCGTTCAGCTGCTCGACGAGCTCGGTAAACTTGGCGTCCATGTAAATGTCCTTTCTAAAGGTGAAACGATCGCAATGAGTAGATGCGCTCCGGCATGCGCGTGTGGCTAGAACATGCAGAGCGCTATGACGAGGACCCGCCACCGTCGAGGAAGCATGGGAGATAACGACCGCGGGCCCCAAGTCAACAGGAGGCGCCGGGGGCATAAACTGCCCCCGGTTCAACAAGATCGAGGAATGGGACTAGTCGATCTTGTTGTTGGTCAGACCGGCGCGGAACACGGTGGCATCGCCATCGGCCTGGCTCGGATCGTAGAGGTTCAGGGCAGCCACGTACATGGCGGCAGCGGTGACCAGGTCGTCCTTGTAGGTGACCTCGTTGGGAGCGTGTGCCTGAGACTCGGCACCCGGGCCAAAGCCCACGCAGGGGATGCCATAGCGGCCCTGGATGGAGACGCAGTTCGTGGAGAAGGTCCACTTGTCGCACAGCGGACGACCGGTGCGCTTGTCCATGCTGGGCTCGCAGCCGATGCGCTCGTCACCGAACATGGCCTTGTGGGCGTCGACGAGGGCCTTGACGTGCGGAGCGGTCTCCTTGTTGATCCACGTGGGGAAGTAAGCCTCGGTCTCGTAGACCTCGCCGGTCCAGGACGGACGGTCGTACATGTACATGGAGACCTTCACGTCGTCGCCGTACTTCTTGGCGGCCGGCAGGTTACGGATCTCGTCCAGGCAGGACTCCCAGGTCTCACCGGCGGTCATGCGACGGTCGATGGAGATGGCGCAGGAGTCAGCGACAGCGCAGCGGCTGGGGCTGGTGTAGAAGATCTGGCTGACGGTGCAGGTGCCGCGGCCCAGGAAGCGGGCGTCCTCGAAGTGCTCGGGGTTGTACTTGGGGTCGAGCATCTTGACGAGGCCCTTGATGTCGGTCGACTCGTCGCAGCCGTTGTTGTTGAGAGCGCGGACGTCGGCGATGATGTCGGCCATCTTGTAGATGGCGTTGTCGCCGCGGTCGGGAGCGGAGCCGTGGCAGGAGGTGCCGTGAACGTCGACGCGGATCTCCATGCGGCCGCGGTGACCGCGATAGATGCCACCGTCGGTGGGCTCGGTGGAAATGACGAACTCGGGCTTAATGCCGTCCTTGTTGTAGATGTACTGCCAGCACATGCCGTCGCAGTCCTCTTCCTGGACGGTACCGACGACCATGATCTTGTAGCCCTCGGGGATGAGGCCCATGTCCTTCATCATCTTGGCAGCGTAGGTAGCAGAAGCCATGCCACCCTCCTGGTCGGAGCCGCCGCGGCCGTAGATAATCTCGTCGGTCTCGTAGCCCTCATAGGGATCGGCATCCCAGTTATCGA
The DNA here is from genome assembly GCA_019414515.1 of Collinsella sp. Lineage (GTDB taxonomy): Bacteria > Actinomycetota > Coriobacteriia > Coriobacteriales > Coriobacteriaceae > Collinsella. The sequence goes on along the minus strand of DXLX01000033.1, from coordinate 6,405 downwards.
TGTTGCCGATGCCGACGGTGTCGATGTGGGAGTCGATGGCGATGATCTTGTCGCCCTCGCCCATAAAGCCCATAACGTTGCCCAGGCCGTCGACCTTGACCTCGTCATAGCCAAGGCTCTCCATCTCGGCCTTGATGCAGGCAACAACCTCACCCTCCTCGCAGGACTCAGAGGGATGGCTAATCATTGCGCGAAGAAAACGCGTCATATCAGCACGGTGGGACTCAGCAGCAGCCTTGATAGCGTCGAAATCGAGTTCTTTAGCCATTGTTCATAACCTTTCAAACGAAGGAATCTACCTGTGAGGTGGCGGAGCGATACCTATTTACTCCGCCCCAACGATTAGCAAGTGGGATATTCGCCTTCCCAGACGATGCGACGGTACTGATCCGGATCCGTGTCACCTTCCGTGGAGAAGCAGAGCACGGAGCTCGTCTTGTCCAGGCCGATGAGTTCCTTGAGCTCGGCGTACTCGGGATCGAGCATGAGGGTCTCGACCAGGCCGGTGGTCACAGCGCCGGACTCGCCGGAGATGACGCGCGGGTCGCCCTTCTCGGGAGCGCCCAGGGTGCGCATGCCGCGAGCGGTGACCCAGTCGGGGCAGGACACGAAGGCGGTGGCATGGTTGCGCAGGATATCCCAGCCCAGGATGTTGGGCTCGCCGCAGCACAGACCGGCCATGATGGAGGGCATGTCACCGTCCACGATGCGCGGATCGCCGTCGCCAGCGGCAGCGCCCTTGTACAGGCAGGCGGCAGGCGCGCACTCAACCACGACGAAGGTGGGCGGGTTATCGGGATACAGGTTGGTGAAGTAGCCCACCACGGCGCCGGCGAGCGAACCCACGCCAGCCTGGACAAACACGTGCGTCGGGCGGTTGATGGCCATCTCGCGCAGCTGCTCGGCAGCCTCGGAAGCCATGGTGCCGTAACCCTCCATGATCCAGGACGGGATCTTCTCGTAGCCCTCCCAGGCGGTGTCCTGAACGATGACGCCACGCTCGCAGACGTCAGCCTCGGCGGCGGCCATGCGCACGCACTCGTCGTAGTTGACCTCTTCGATGGTCACCGTGGCGCCCTCGGCGGCGATGTTATCGAAGCGGGGCTTGGTAGAACCCTTGGGCATGTGCACGACGGCCTTCTGGCCCAGCTTGTTGGCAGCCCATGCCACGCCGCGGCCATGGTTGCCGTCGGTGGCGGTAAAGAAGGTAGCCTGGCCAAAGTCCTTGGCCAGCTGATCGGAGGTCAGGTAATCGAAGGTGCAGTCGGCAACATCCTTGCCGGTCTCGTCGGCAATATAGTTGGCCATGGCAAACGAGCCGCCCAGGACCTTAAAGGCGTTGAGGCCAAAGCGATAGCTCTCGTCCTTAACGCACAGGTTGGACAGGCCCAGGCGCGCGGCCTGACCGTCCAGACGAGCAAGCGGAGTGACGGTGTACTGGGGGAACGACTGGTGGAAGGCGCGGGCCTTCTTCACGTGGTCGAGGCTCATGATTCCCAAGTGCTTGTCATCGCTCTTGGGCATCGTGTTGCCCGCCCACTGGATCTTATCGGCCATACGGTGAACTCCTTAAGTCCTCTCTTGCCGGCCCCCGCATACGCGTTTCAGCCCATTCCCATTCATACGACTGAACTTTTATGTGGATGCCAAACAAAAAGTTTGTTAGTAATGTTCTATCACACTTTTTGATTGGTATACCTAACGAATTGTTTGTTGCCGCAATCGGTACTTTTTCGCCGCCGAACGGTCATGAATTGCCTTGTTGATGGATTTGTTTGCGGTCATGTGTGGTTTATGGCACAGTGAGCCCAAACTAATTTTTAGGAAGGCACCTATGACCCCCGCACAGATTGAGTTTTATAAGCGCCTTGCACACGGCCTGGCGCTCCAATTTGGCCCCAACTGCGAAATCGTCGTCCACGATCTGGAGACCGAGGACGTGGACCACTCCATCGTAGTGATCGAAAACGGCCACGTCAGCGGACGCAAACTGGGTGATGGCCCCAGCCATATCGTGTTTGAGTCCATGCACGAGGGCGCCACCGACGTACACGACCGCGAGCCATACCTCACCAAAACCACCGATGGCAAGCTGCTCAAGTCCTCGACGATCTTTATCCGCAACGACGAAGGCAAACCCGTCGGCATTTTGGGCATCAACTTTGACATTACGCTTATGAAGGCTTTTGAGCGTTCGCTCGACGCTTTTACCGGCACCGGCGGCACGGGCTATACCGAGCCCGAGCCTATTACCAAGAACATCGGCGACCTGCTCGAGGACCTGCTGCACGAGTGCGAGCAGTTTGTGGGCAAGCCCGCGGCACTCATGACCAAAGACGAGCGCATTCGTGCCATTGGCTACCTCGACCGTCGCGGCGCCTTTCTCATTTCCAAGTCGAGCGAGCGCGCCTGCGAGTTCTTTGGCATCTCCAAGTACAGCTTCTATAGCTACCTCAATGAGGCCAAGGCGGCGGCCGGCGACAAGTAGGCACTCGCCCGGATTGCCCCTCCCCCTTTTGGGTGCGAGTTCTGGAAAGCACGAATCCAAGACTGGGCCGCTTGGGAAGTTCCATATAATCGATGTCATTAGTATTTCGAAAGGATGGAACAGAATGGCGTTGAGCAAGGCATCATGCACCGGTCGCGGATTGATTCCGGCAATTGGTGGACATGTGCACCGCATGTTCGATGAGGGTGAAGACGACCTGTTTTCGCTAAGCCTTGACGACGTGATGGATGATCGCCCGTGGACCGCCGACGAACTCATGGGCGGCGGGGCTCGCCCGTCAAGCCCCGATCCCACACTTGCGCCTAAGCCCGTATCTGTGCCGACTCCTGCGCAGTCGCCTGTTTCGACGCCAGCGCCTACGCACGCACCCACTTCGGCGCCCACGCCCGCTCCCCGCCCCGCAAGCGACCCGTCCGAGACTGCGGCATTTCTCGCTGCAGCGACGCAGGGCAAATCGGCCGACAGCACCGTTATGTACAGCGCCCAGCAGTTGCCTGTTCCTGCGGCACGCAAGCCTCCGGTCGCAAGGCTCGATGAGCCCGTTGCCCATCAGGTTGCCTACGATTCCTGGGCTGCAGCCGATCTGGATGAGACCTCTACCGGCATGCCGGCGCTCGATGTTCCAGTTAACCCGCTTTTTGCCGCCAACACGAGCGCCGCGGACTATAAGGGCGGTGCGGCATATTCCGATTATTCCGATGGCTATGCTGGCAACGGTCGCATCGAGACCGAGGATTATGACACCGCATCGAGCGATTATCTCAACGATCCGTACGCTGCCACGCCTGCACCGGAATATGACCCGGAGGCCGCGCCCGCACCGGCATATACCAAAAGCACGGGCGAAGAGCGCTTCGCCGATTATTACGCCGAGGAAAAGGCGCTGCGTTTCTCGGAATTTCCGCAGGCAGTCAAGGTTGCCTTTATCGCCATTATCATTGCCCTGCTCGGCGTCATTGCGTTTGAGGGATTCCAGCTGTTCCGCGGCCCCACCCAAGCGGAGTCGGAGACCCAGCAAAAAGAGGACGATAACCAGTACCTGGACATCAACACCCTCAAGGGCGACCCCAACGACGGAGACGACGAGTAGCGAGAGCTGAAGGCGGCCGCAGGATCCCGCATCCAGCACCGGCTTCTAAGTGCTGTTTTGTCATCCAACTACACTTTTCCGAAGTTTTAAGGTGCCTATTTCGACACTTTTCCGGATGAAAGCCGAATAATCACTTGGGAAACCAACGCCATCCGCGCGTCATTTCGCGGATGGCGCTTGATTTCTGTCCGTACACGTTGAGTCCGTACACGTTGATAGACTCCATCTTGCCCGCAAGGAGCGGGCGCGTTTTATCCAGAGTCGGGGTAGAGAGTTGGCTCCACGATCCCGACGCCAACCGGCCAAGAGGCACGGTGGCCCTGCCAACACCGATGAAAGGAGTCCGTATGGACAATTTCTCTGTGCGCAGTGAGCGCAACTTCCACAACCTGGACGCACAGCCAAAACGCATGCATCTTCTGGACAAGCCGAACGGCTACGCCTCGGCCATGGTCAAGAGCAGCCTCTCCCACCAGATGCGCTTTATGGTACAGAAGCTCGAGGAAAAGCTCTGTGCTGTTGGCAATCCGCATGTGCTGCAGATTAAGCTGCTCGGAGACGACTCGCGTGAGCCGTCTAGCTGGGAGCTGTTTGCAGACGGCAAGTGCGTTGCAGACGGATCTGGCGCCTTTGCACGCGAGTGCTTCTGCGAGGGCGCCGAGGTGTTCCTGGACCTGTGTCGCGACGCCGTGCACGCGGCCGAGCTGCGCCAGTGGAGCCAGAGGGAGTACGAGCTGCTGAGCGCCGCGCGCGGGATTGCGATGGCGTAGGCAGACAGACCAGACAGCTCGTCATACTGGTTGACGCTTCGATTCAAACAGCAGGACGGAGTCGTGCTTACAGCCCCGTTATGCCAAACCGAATGGCGTTCTCAAAAGGTCTACCTCCCCTCCGCCTTCAGCTTCAGCAGCAGATCGCTCAGCTCGGGGCACCTGCTGGAGAGGCGCGTCTGGGGTCGCTCGCCCATCCCCCACCGCTGGCGGACTTCCTGGGCGCGCGGACTCACGCGATAGTCCCCGTCCATCACCTGCTTGAGCAACTTGGCGGTCACGCGCGCATCGGCCAGGGCACTGTGGGCGTGACCCGTCGACTCGTCGAACTCGATGCCAAACCACGTCGCTGCGTCACTCAAAGAGACGCGCCCGTGGCTGCCCACTTCCATGATCGAGGTGTAAAAAGCCTGCAGGTCGGCCCAGTCCGTAGGAAATGCGGAAAGGTCGATGTGCTTTGCCTGGCACTCGGTCAAAAGCTGTCGGTGATCCGCCCCGCTCCAGCAAACTATCTGGGCGGAGTAGCGACCGATCCAATCGCTGAGCCTTTTGACCACCATGTAGAGCGGATCGGCCATCGCGGTGTCCACGGCCGATATACCTGTGAGCTCGCGGACGGGGAACGCAACGCCTTCGGTAAATTCTGTCTGCACAAACTGCGAGAACTCGCCCATCACGTTGCCGTGGTAATCAAGCTTAACAGCGCCGACCTCGATAATCTCGTTACGTAGTCCGCGGCGCTGGCGCTGCTTTGGCACTGGCGCAAACTCAAAGTCGAGCACGATCTGGCGCGCAAAGTTCGTCGTATCGATAGCCGAGATACACGGCGTCTTTTTGTCTGGCACGGCGAGGGCCTTTCTCCGTCAGCTGCCGCCTGTTTCACAGGCAGCTACATTGCCGTAAGGATAGGCGCCCGTGCGGACATGAAGGCGGGACGCAATGCCACGCGCGCCAGGCACACGCCATGTAGACCGCCCCAAGAGAGTCGCCCGCTCTACTCAAATGCATGAAAAAGACGATATGAGAAAGCCATTGGGGTCGCCTCCCCCGCGGCGCAGCTTCTTTCCGCGGGCTCGGGGTGCCACAATGGGCTTTGAGTATCGGCCCGTGCGGTAGCCCTTACCGCACCCGCGGGGAGGAGGCTTCCCATGCCCCATGTTACCTCCATCGGCCTGGACGTCCACGCGCGATCGGTCGCCGCGGCGGCGTTCAACCCCTTCACCGGCGAGGTGGTGCACCGCGACTTCGGGACGGACGCCGCCGAGATCGCCGAGTGGGCGCTCGGGTTCGAGGAGCTCAGGGCCTGCTACGAGAGCGGCCCCACCGGCTTCCACATGGCGCGCGAGCTGCGCGCGCTCGGCCTCGACTGCGCCGTGGCCGCCGTCTCCAAGATGCAGAGGCCGGCGGCGGACGCCCGGCGCAAGAACGACCGGCGCGACGCCGAGTTCATCGCCCGCATGCTCGCCACCCACAACATCGTCGAGGTCCCGCTGCCCGACATGGCGGTCGAGGCCGCCCGGGACCTCGACCGCGCCCTCGACGACGCGACCCGCGAGCTCCGCCGCTCGAGGCAGCGTCTCAACATGTTCCTGATCAGGCTGGGCCACGTCTGGGACGAGCGCAACGCCGACGGGGCGAGGAAGAAGGCCTGGACGAGGGCCCACTGGAGGTGGGTCTCGGAGATCAGGCTCGAGGGGCCGCAGCGCGACGCGCTGGAGTACTACGTCACGGCCGCCCGCTGCGCGGAGTCGGACAGGCGGCAGCTCGAGAGGAGGGTCGTCGCGCTGGCGGGCACCGACCGCTGGCGGGCGACGGTGGAGGCGCTGTCCTGCATCAAGGGTGTCGACACCCTGACGGCCTTCAGGCTCGCGGCGGAGGCCGGGTCCTTCAGCAGGTTCCGCTCGGCGCCGGCCTTCGCGAGCTGGTGCGGGCTGACCCCGTCGGAGCACTCGAGCGGCGAGTCCGAGCGGCGCGGCGGGATAACCAAGGCCGGCAACGCGCTCGCGCGCACGGCGCTCATACTGTCTCTTATACAC
>DXLX01000032.1 GCA_019414515.1 Collinsella sp. | reverse complement strand
CCCTCTCGACTCGGATTCCTTGCGGCCTGAACAATCGCAAGTGTCCGGCGAGGGGGCGGCTTTGTAAAGCCGGTTGTCCCCACCCGCATAGCGGGTGGTTTCTGATGCGGCGCGCTGCGCGCCCCGCACAGGCTAAAGCCTGTAAATAAAAATACCCCCGATTCCAAGTGGAAATCGGGGGTATCTCATCGGGTGGCTTTCAAGCAGTTTGCAAAACTGCAGGTCGCAGACCTTCATTGCTAGTAGGAGAAATGAGTAGTCTCGGGTGGCTTGCCCATGAGTTGACGAATAAGTTGGAGCTTCGCCATTGGCTCAATCGCTTCGCGCGCTCGATAAACTTGTTTAGTAAAAGGCGGATCGGTCACCGATGGACGCACGACGAGAAACACGTACCTCCAGTGGTTCAAGCACGGCGCGCGTGAGGATCTCTGCAAGCAACCGCCTGGTACGCTACTGTTGCCAGCGTGGCTTAGCGGACTGGCGAATCCCGCCCCGTGCGCGTCATCATCCAATCAAATGCCCTGGCAAGCAGCAGCACCGCCAATCACACTACGTTCTTACGGCGCCCTCTGCGATAAAATTAGCGAATTGTGTTTTCACCTCGCAGCTACGGAGACATTAGATGATTACTCTGGACAATCTTCGCGACGCACTTAGGGCTCTGTGCTACGAGCCCTCGGGCGACGGCACCGTTTATCAGAAATCCTGGGAAGAGACCAGCGCGCAAATCACGGTCGATTTTTCCAAGAAACGCATCGGCTACCCGAAAGACCTGGGGTTCAAAGTCAACAAAGACACAACTTGTAACTTTTCCGATAACGAGAACTTCGTCGTACTCGCCTGCGTAACCATGCTCCTCGACAAAGGATATCGCCCCGAATCACTTGAGCTGGAGCGCGAATGGGCCCTTGGGCACGAACAAAAGAGCGGCCGCTCTGATATCTGCATTAATGACGAGAGGGGCGACACACTCGCAATCGTCGAATGCAAGACCCCTGGAACCGAGTTCAAAAACGAATTCAAGAACATGCAGTCAGACGGAGGGCAACTCCTCTCCTATTGGCAACAAGAGCGCGCGACTCGCTGGTTGGTACTCTTTGCATGCGATTTCATCAACAACGAAATCGTGCCAGACCAGGTTTCAATTAACTGCAGCGATGACGAGAACTTCATCGCGCTCGCCAAACGCGATGACACCATTGCGCTCTACCGCGACGCCCATACAGTGGAACAGCTCCATCAAGTTTGGACGGAAACGTACAACCAACAAGTCGAGGGAAACATCCTCTTTGGCGATAGGTCGACGGCATACCACCCGATGGTTCCTCCCCTTCTCAAGAAGGACCTTGTCGACTTCAGGGCCGAAGACAGCATCGTCAACCGCTTCGAGGAAATCCTCCGCCACAACAACGTCTCCGATAAAGAGAACGCCTTCAATCGCCTTATCGCGCTCTTTATCGCGAAGCTCCAAGACGAGCTCTCGAAAATGCCAACCCAGGAGATTGAGTTCCAATACCGCCAAGGACGCGACACCTACGAAACGCTCCAGGACAGGCTCCAGAGACTCCACTCAGACGGCATGAGAAAGCTCATGCGGGAAGAGGTCCTGTACGTTCCCAACGACTACGCCGAAAACCTCATAAGCAACTATACGGGCCAGCACCGCAAGAAGCTCATCGAGGAGCTGAACGGCACGCTGCGCAAGCTCAAGTTCTATACCAACAATGACTTTGCGTTCAAAGACGTCCACAACGAGGAACTCTTTCTTCAGAACGGCAAGGTACTCGTAGAGACGGTGCAACTTCTACAGCCGTATCGCATCGTAGGAACTCAAGACATTCAATTCTTGGGCGACCTCTTCGAACAGCTCCTTAATCAGGGCTTTAAGCAAAACGAGGGCCAATTCTTCACACCTGTGCCCATCACCCGTTTTATTTGGAAGTCACTCCCACTCGACAGCATCGTGCAGGACGAGGCTGGTGCCGTGCACTATCCACGCGTTATCGATTACGCCTGTGGCGCGGGGCACTTTCTCACAGAAGGATTCGAAGAAATCTCCGACGCCGCATGCCAATATGATCCGACCATAGAGGATGACCTCGGAGACGCCGACTGGGTCAGAGACAATCTCGTCGGCATCGAGAAGGACTATCGACTCGCTCGCGTTTCCAAGGTCTCGTCCTACATGCATGGCGCAGGGCAGAGCAACGTGGTCTTCGGCGACGGACTTGAAAATTATCCCGACAAGGGAATCGACAGCCGAACCGACAGGGGACGCTTCGACATTCTTGTCGCCAATCCCCCGTACTCTGTAGCGGCCTTCAAACCGCATCTCAAGCTTCACAACAACGAACTCAAAGTGCTGGAAACCATCAGCGATAGCGGCTCGGAAATCGAGACCCTCTTTGTCGAGCGTGCGGCACAGCTTGTTCGGCCCGGAGGCTACGCCGCCATCGTCCTCCCCACCTCGATCCTCGACAAGAGCACGAGCTCGAGTTTCATGGCCGCACGCGATGTGCTTTTGAGCTCCTTCGAGATCGTCTCCATCGCCAGGTTTGGATCAGGCACATTCGCGGCCACAGGAACAAACGTCGCAATTATGTTCCTACGTCGCTTTGACGAGATCCCGCCCCGCAATGCGAACGCACTTGATTTCGTTGACGCTGTTTTTGAGCGCAGGAAGCTCACTGGCTGGAGAGACGAAAGCGCTTTCAACGCTTATCTCGGCACAATTAATGTAGACGGAGATACTTACCGGGCTTTTCTCGCAGGAGAGGCTAACTGGAACGAATGGGCAAACACTCGCCACTTCAGCGTTTATTGCCATCTTTTCGAATCATCGAAGGAGCTCAAGACCCTTCGGAAGAGCAAGACTTGGAAGGCGGCCGACAAGAACTCACGGCTCAAAGCAGAGAACGAGCTGTTCTATCGCCATGCGCACAAGGAAGAGCGCAAACGCCTGCGCGTTTGGGGTCTCGTCTGCGGTGAACAGACGCTCATCATCAACTCACCTAACACGACCAAGGAAATCGCCTCTTTCCTTGGCTACAAATGGAGCAATCGCAAAGGCAACGAGGGGATACAGCCCATCGATGGTGAGGGCGTGCTCTATTCGGACAACGAATCGGACGACACGAACTCGCTAAGCGGCATCATCAGAGCATGGTTCTCCGGCGAGCAGGTTGAGCCCGGCGACCTTGCCCAGTACTACTACTATGCCAAGACCGCCGATTTCATTGACTTTGATGCCGATAAGTTCGACGAGACTCTTACGATTCCCCGCTCTTTCTACAAGCCCCGCTCGTTCGCCCAGGGCACCGTAGTCAAGACGCTTAGAGACATCACATCCTACGTTACCAACAGCGTGGCCCAGAGTTCCATCACCACCGACACTTACGTAACAACGGAAAACATGGTCAAGGACCGTGGCGGCATAACCACCTATAGTGGAGAGCTTCCGGCAAGTGCTGGCACCGCATACAAGAAGGGAGACACGCTCGTCTCCAATATTCGCCCCTATCTGCAGAAGATTTGGCTCGCAGACCGCGATGGGGCGTGCTCCAAGGACGTTTTGGTATTCCGAAGCATAAATACCGACAGCCTATTGCCCGAGTTTCTCCATCTGCTCCTGTGGCAGAAGGACTTCTTCGACTACGATATGTCCACCTTCACGGGAACCGGCAGGCCTCGCGGAGACAAGGATGAGCTGCTCAAATACCCCATCCCAGTCCCGACGCTCTCCGAGCAGAGAGCCCTCATCGACGATTTCAATCGCTTAACAGATGAAATCAATAGCAAACGACAGCAAATCGCCGCTCTCAAGGAGAGCGTCAAATCACGGTTTGTAGAGGTATTTGGCGATCCGGTCGATGGTAAAAAATGGCCTTTCGTTAGGCTTGAAGACCTCTGTACCAAGTTGGGTTCCGGAGCAACGCCACGAGGTGGCAAAACGGCATACAAGGCCGAAGGTGTTCCGCTGGTCAGAAGTACGAATGTTCACAACGGTCGTTTCGTGTGGAAGGACCTTGCTTGTATTGATGATGAACAAGCCGCAAAACTAGAAGGCGTCACGCTGATGAAGGGTGACGTGCTTCTGAATATTACTGGCGCTTCGGTTGCTCGTTCATGTCTTTTGCCAGATGAATTGGCTGGTGGACGTGTTAATCAGCATGTCTCAATTGTCAGAGTCGACCAAAAACGGATGCTGCCGGTGCTATTGAACACGGTGCTGATCAGCGATTCGTATCAGAGACTCCTGCTAAACGGCTCAAGAGCGGCTGGAGCAACAAGGGAGGCAATTACCAAAGAAGCTCTAAAGAGAATGACGGTTCCCTTGCCTCCCCTTGAGCTTCAGCAAGAGTTCGCCTCTTTCGTCGCTCAGGTCGACAAATCGCAATTTGCACTCGAGCAAGAGGTCGACGCCCTTTCCGCAGAGCGCGACGCCCTTCTAGACCGATTCCTCGCGTGATACGTTCCTCCCATCCATATCGGGATGGGAGGAACTGATGCACACGACGATCGAAATAGCAAACGCGGTTCTCACAAAAATGCAGGCACTCGTTAGCGGCGAAGTGCTTTCGTATCTCGAGAGCGTCCTTATGAGCGAACTCAGGGGCATCGAACTTGAAGTGAACGCGCTCAGCAATGTCGAAGACGAGGCCTCAAAGTACATGGAGCGATTCCTCGCAGCCAAAACCATCGAGGGATGCTCGCCTAAGACCATCAGGTACTACAAGGCCACACTTACAAGGGCGCTCGAAGCAATCAAAAAACCAATTGTCCGGATTAGTTCAGATGACTTACGAACATACCTGAGCGAATATCCCATGGGTAATAACGCAGGGAGCATCACCGTCGACAACGTCAGGCGCATCCTGTCGTCATTCTTCTCTTGGCTTGAAGACGAGAACCATATACTCAAAAGCCCTGCACGACGCATTAAAAAGATTCGCTCAAAGAGAACGGTCAAGTCCGTATATTCTGATGAAGAACTTATAGCCCTCACAGACGCCTGTTCTTGCAAGAGGGATCTGGCAATCATCAACCTTCTTAGTTCAACAGGGATGAGAATAGGCGAACTCGTCTCGCTCAATCGAGAAGACGTTGATCTAAATCGGCGAGAGTGCATTGTACTCGGAAAGGGCAACAAAGAGAGAGTCGTCTATTTTGATGCGACTACAAAGCTGCACCTAAACAACTACCTGCAAGAACGCAGCGATAACGTCGCCGCGCTATTCTGTAGTCTCACAAAGCCGAGTTCTAGGCTGCAAGTAAGCGGAGTCGAGCTCCGCCTTCGCTCCTTGGGAACAAAAGCAGGCGTCAAACACGTCCACCCACATAAGTTCAGGAGAACGCTGGCCACCAAAGCAATTGGAAAAGGAATGCCCATCGAGCAGGTGCAGAAGCTGCTTGGCCATCAAAAGATTGATACAACGTTGATGTACGCAATGGTCGATCAGGACAACGTAAGGGACTCTCATAGAAGGTATATCTGTTAAGTCAAATCACGGTTTGTCGAGATGTTTAGAACCAAGACACACGCATCATGGCCAATCGAAACAATCGGCAACTACAGCATAGAAATGCACTACGGCACTTCAGCAAAAGCCGGCGCCGATGGCGATTATGTCTACATCCGAATGAACAATATCACCGACGACGGCATCCTTGACCTAACCGATACAAAGCGAATCACCCTAAAGGGCCAAGCTCTCGAAAATGCTACCGTCCGCTATGGCGATATGCTTTTTAATCGAACCAACAGCATTGACAAGGTTGGGAAAACTTGCGTTTTTCATCAGTCAGAGACCATGGTTATTGCTGGGTACATCGTGTGCGTAAGGTTCGCTGACCACAGCTCTGCCGAATATGTATCTGGTTACCTGAATTCAAAGGAAGGAAAGCGAGTCCTTCGTAATATAGCGAAGGGAAGTGTCCATCAGGCAAATATCAGCGCAGTAGACTTGGCCGCTATTCCCATTGCAATTCCCCCGTTGTCCCTCCAACAGGAGTTCGCCGACTTCGCTGCCGAGGCGGACAAATCGCAATTTATCATCCACCAAGATCTTCACGGCTTTTGAAAAGACAGATAGTTACATGTCCAACGCTACAGAAGCCCGAGGACCGTCGCCTTTGATAGCATCTCGTAGGCTCGCGGATATGTCTCTTTGTCGCGCTCGGCCATAAATGCCCAGTTCGCCGTCACGTCAGCCGCCCTCACCATAGCCACCTTGGAGGAGTCGACATAGGAGACTGGAATCTTGGGCAGCCAGTCGCTAAATACAGGAGGGTAGGAGGTCTGCCACGTTGGGTTGAACATGCCGCAGCGCAGCTCCTCATCAACCGATTCTGCCAGGTTGTACTTTCCGTCGATCGAAGTCGAATGCTCGTCAACCACAACAGAAACTGCATCAACCTCGCTCGCGGCAATTCCCTGAAGCCTCAGCGCGTCAACGATGCCGGACTTCACGCCACGCTTTAGAGCGTAGTCAAGATACCTTTGCTTGCGCCTTTTCGAGCTTGAATTCTCAGAGCAACTGCAACACCCCTGAGTAGTGGACCTCGTAGGGCGTCCTGAACCCCAGGCGCTTGTGGGGCCTGCGGTTGATGGCATCGTACACCCGCTCGACCTCCTCGTCCGAGACCGCAGAGAAGCCGGTCCCCTTCGGGAAGTACTCGCGCAGCAGACCGTCTGTGTTTAGTCAAGCCTGATTTTCGGGTTGGGGCTGCGGTGGAAATCCTGGTCCTCTTTTGGTCCAGGATTTCCACCGCAGCCCCAACCCGTAAATTGAACGCTATCAAACACAGATGCCGTCGCGAAGTCGATGTCGCGCGTGACGCGGCCGTCGGGGATGCGCGCGAGCAGCCCGCTTCCGCCCTTGAGGATAAACCGGCCGTCGGGGTTGCTGAACACCCTGCGCAGGAACCGGTCGCGCAAAGCCCGACGACAGCCGTCCCCGGGGTCACCGCCCCTGTCGCGAACGGCCCTCTTCAGGGCCCTGTCGAGCTGACCGCCGTTCTCGTACGTCATTCTTCCCGCCTCCTAGCTACCGAATCGTACAGGCTGGCCCCCGCCGGCATCCCGGCTTTTGCCCCCCGGCGTCGATTTTCTCCCTCAGCGCGCCCTCGTCTTCGACGAGGCCCCTTTCGAGCGCGTCCGCGAGCACGTTCGCGACCAGGCTCAGTTCCTCCCCGGAGTCTATCAGGTCCACCACCGTGAGCCAGGGCCTCGTCGCCGGGATGTCCGAGACGATCGCCACGTCCTTCGGGTCGAGGCGGCGCTTCCTGATGAATCAGGTTCGGGCGCTTAGTCTGCTTTCTCTCGGGCGTGCAGAACTCGTAGGGCGAGGGGCTGACCTCGCCGATGCCGTAGAGCCATGCAGCCGTCGCCCCCATGGCGACGGGGCGCCTCCCCGGGTCGATCGACAGTCAGGCCGCGAGGACGTCCTCCTCCCGCGTGCTCGGCGAGCCGCCCATGCGGTAGACGCCCTTCGCGAGCCTCTCTATGTTGCCGAGCCCTTCCCGCCTCGAGAGCGCGTACCGCTCGACGCCGAGCACCTTCGCCTGCACAGATGTGAAGAGCCCCCTTTGGGAAGAGGCGATGTCGTTGGTGGCTCGTATGACTTCGATTTATTCCATGCTTGCATTGTGGAAAATAATGCAACAATGCAAGCAATACGCTCAGAATACACGGCGTTATTCGGCGGCATTCGGGGTCACTGAAACTGCGGAAACCGATTTTCGCATTTCTTTATTCCCATTTGTTGACCTGGGCGAATGCAATTGAAGAGGGCTTGAATCCGCCTCGCAGTTTCAAGTCAGTTTCATCCGCTCGAAATCGGCCTTCGGGGGACCCGAATTGTGAATTATTCCCGCAGGGCCTAATTATTCCCGTACCGCCGAGTACTCCGTTGTACCGCCCAGTAGGGACACACGGGAATAATTGGGTCGTTTTCCCAGGTAGAGATGCAAACAGAAAGCCCTCGAACCAAAGGGTTCGAGGGCTGTTATTCCCACTATTTCGCTGGTGGCTTTGGTTCTGTCGTCCCGTCATTCCAGTTGCACCCAGTTTTCGGCATCGACACGGAACGCGTGCCGCCGAATGACGCGATGTCGCGTCTCGTCGGCTTCGGGGACAAAAGCTGGGACAACTTCAAAAACTTTTTTCAAACTCAGGGCTTTGAGTTTTTGTTTTTGTCCCAAAGGAGCTTCCGGCCGTGATTCGGATGCCCGATTGGGCGGAATCGCCCGTTTCTGGAACTCAACCGCAGCATCACGCACAAGCCACTCGCAACAACTGCAAATGATTGATCGAGGGCGGCTTCCAACGCGATTCCAAAGCCGCAGGTCAGGCGACTGCGCTGCTGGCAGGGAAAGGGAGTCGTATCAGGCGGCTTGCCCATGAGTCGACGATGAGGCCTTCACCGAATGTCGAGAACATGCTGGTAAAATAGGCAATACTTTTTATGACAGGAGAACGAGCATGGCCGAACCCCACGATAGGAAGCCGATCCTCACGATCGAGCAGCAGATAGAGCACCTCAAGCAGAAGGGCGTAGCCTTCGAGCTGTGTTCCGAGGAAGAGGCCGAGGACTACCTGCGCGACAAGTGCAACTTCTTCAAGCTCGCATCCTATCGCAAACTCTTCTCGAAATACGAGGGAGGCCCGCGCGACGGCCGCTACGTAGACCTCGACTTCGGCCAGCTACGCCTGCTCGCGGCGCTCGACCAGGAGCTACGCCACGCCCTGCTCGGCATGACGCTCGACATCGAGCACTTCCAGAAGGTGACACTGCTTCGCGAGATGGAGGACCGTGGAGAGGATGGCTACGCCATCGTGGCCGACTACATGGCATCGCTTACCACTGCAAACAGGGAGTACCGCCTGCGCGAGCTCAAGATGAGCGGCCGCAGCCCCTACAGCTCGAGCCTCTACGCGAAGTACTCCGGCGACATGCCTGCCTGGGCCTTCCTTGAGCTCACCTCGTTCGGCACCCTCATCGACTTCGTGCGCTTCTGCGCCAGGCGATGGGGCGACAGGCGCTTCGAGGCCTCCCACTACGACCTCAAGCGCGTGAAGTCCGTCCGCAACTGCGCCGCGCACGGCTCGTGCCTGATCAACTGCTTCGCCGAGAGGGGCGCCGCCCGGGGCTCGGCGTCCAGTGGCGTCTCCCGAAGGGTCGCCGCCGTGGGAATCCCCAAGGCGACCAGGAGGAAGTGGATGGGGAATACGGCCATGCAGGAGGTCGCGACCGTGCTCGTGGCGCACTCCGGCTTGGTACCCGAGGGCTCCTCGCGCTCGCGCGCCGCATCCGAGCTCGCCGAGATGTTCGCCAGGGCCGACGGAGAAACCGAGGCGCTGCCCGACAAGGGGCCCGACGCCGCAGCTCGCTCCGCGCTCGAGTTCCTTCGCAGGTTGACAGAATCGCTCGGGTTGGTAGAATAGCCTGCAGATAGCAAAACCTTCACGGTTTTAGGGGCGGACTTGCGCAAGCGACTCTGCCCTATTTTTATATTCACTCGCTATAGGAGACGGGTGATACCTGGGTCAATGACAGAACTGAGAAGCCCGGAATAATGGAGCCAGTTAGAAACCCTCGGGTTTGCGGGGCGGGATCGTGAGAGCGATTCTGCCCTATTTTTTCCTCCGTCTGCCCCAAACCAAGTATTTCGAAGATAGCCTGTAGGTGTCCTCCTGGGCGCCTTTTATTTTCAGGGAATCGGCCGCTTCATGAACGAGCGACCGGCTTGACCTAGATCGAACCGCCTTCATCTCCGCCTAGGCGCCGGCGATCAACATCGTAAATCCGCGCGTGCTACAATGCGGGCACCAGAGATGAAAACACAGTCCCCGTCGGGTAGTCGTGGGCGTGCGGGAGTCCGCATCAGTAACCTGCCTCCTTGGTTGTCCCTTCTCTGCATGGTCATCTACATAAAGGAGGAACCAACCATGCAGATCAGCGTGTCATCCACCCTGACCGTATATCACGACGGCCAATTCTGGGTCGGGCTGGCGGAGCATGTCGAGGACGGCAGATACGGCGCCGCCCGCATCGTCTTCGGCGCGGAACCGTCCGATGAGGAAATCCTGCGATTCGTTACAAGCAAATGGGCGGAGCTCGCGTTCTTCGGTGACGATCCCGCCGAGGCGAGCAAGCCCGCGAGGAACCCCAAGCGCCGCGCCCGCGAGGCGTCGAAGGCCCTTAAGCAGCCGGCGATGGGCACCAAGGCACAACAGGCGCTCGCGGCACAGCGGGAAGCGATGAAGCGGGAGCCGGCTCAAGCAAGAAGTCAGCGTCGCGCGGATGAGGCGGAGGCGCGCTTCGAGCAGCGGAAGTTGAAGCGCAAGCAGAAGCATCGTGGGCATTGATCGCCATTTGCAGCAAGGCAAACCATATACAGCAGCGGCGCCAGTTCCACTTGAAGCCGACGCCGCGTAGACGCTGATGGTGACGGCTATGCACGGGCACGGGCGCACCACTGCACTTCACAGCTTGTTTCTCAAGTATTTGGGACGCACACGCGGCGTTCAAAAATGTGAAGCGGTTCCGCATGCTCGGGGTTGAGCCGAGGCGCCCTACTTCTCGCCCTCCAGCAGCCCCACGATACGGTCGATGTCGACGGCGAAGCGGGGCCTTCCCTCGCGCTCGTAGCGGTCGAGGTACGCCTGGCACTCGGAGACAATGCGCTTGGTGTTGCCGTCGATGATGCGCTGGAGCGTCTCGTAGTAGGCCGAGCCCTCGGTCCTGAAGCGGCGCTGGTAGGACTTGGTTATGGGGAACATCTTGATGTAGTGGATGCCGTGGCGACAGCCGGGGCGCGTCGTGGGGCGGGGTGGCAACGCAAAGTACTGGTCTTTGGGCACGTTGGGGGCGATGTTGGAATGCAGCGGCACGGCGAAGTCCCTGCGCTTCCCGCGGAAACGCAGCCTCACCACCACGATGCAGGGGAGATTGTGCTTAAGCATGAGCTCGCGGTCGCCCTCGACGAGGTCAAAGAAGTCCTGGGAGATGGATACGATCTTCATCGGTTGCGCCCCCTCATACGAAGCGGGGCCCGCATCGCTGCAGGCCCCTACAGGTGGGCGATATTCTACGCCTTGCGGCACCCCGTCGCCCACGGAGGTTAAACGTACACGTAAGCCGTACTCTGAAAGCCGCGGCTTCCGGCGAGTAGTTTATACCACGAAAGGTCGCTTTCAACGCGCATAGCTCGCAAAATAACACTCGCTGGGCCGTCACCCCTGGCCGTTACCCTCCAATCTTCATTGGAGTCAGCAGGTCAATTCATATAGTTATGGGGGTGTATCCTAAAGGAAATCAAATTTATACCCCCATAACTAAGGAATTTTCTATTCCCACTCAATGACTAGGGCCCTGGTGTAATTGGCTGGATCACCGTTCCGGGAACCGGTATCGACCTATCTGTCCGCCGAGCTCCTTCTTCAGCTCCAGCCTAGTATCTGATTCGCGCCGTTATAAGCGAAAACCGAAGAGATGCGTCTTAGCCAAGAAAAGAAGGTTAGCCTCATCTTACTGCATGATTCGTGTGTTATAGTTAGATGGCTCTAACTGTTTGGGGGCGACAGCCATGCACGAACGCGAGGGTTTCTGGGACAAGAACGCCGGTCGGTATGACCGTTTCATGCGAAACGACCGGGCGGCGTATGAGAAGATGTATGGGCTGATCCGGCCGGTGGTGAAAGCAAAGACCGTGCTGGAGGTTGCCACCGGCACGGGGCTTATCGCAAAGAGCGTCGTGGATGCGGCGGCGCGCATCGAGGCTACGGACGCCTCTGCAAAGATGATCCTTGAAGCAAAGCGGGACAATCAATCCGCAAAGCTGCACTTTTCCGTACAAGATATGTTCCGCCTGCCCTATGCACAGAAGTCCTTCGAAGTGGTGATCGCGTCCAACGCGCTTCACATAGTGCCGCATCCGGAAAAGGCCCTACAAGAAATCAGGCGGGTGCTGAAGGACAACGGCGTGCTCATCGCGCCAACCTTCACCCACGCGGGGAACTCGGTTCCCGGCAAGGCAAAAGCCTTTTTCATGAGTATGGCGGGATTCCCCCTCCATAGCAGGTGGACAAGCGAGGAATACCTGTGTTTCCTGCGTCAAAACGGCTGGTCGGTGCAGAAAAGCGCGGTGCTGAAGGCCTCGTTCCCGTTGACCTATGCGGAATGCACGAAATCGGAGGGGACAGATGTCGTTCTTTGAAAACACCCGCAAGCCCGTGGGCCTCGGCGGAAAACTTATGGTTGCAATGATGAATCTGGGCCACGGCCCTGTGGCGCGATGGGGACTTCGTTTTCTACGACTTGCGCCAAACGCCAAGGTGCTGGATTGCGGCTGCGGCGGCGGGGCGAACATAAAACGGCTGCTGGAAAAATGCCCGCATGGCGTCGTCAAGGGCATCGACTATTCGCCCGTCAGCGTGGAGAAGACTAGAAAGCTCAACCGAATTGCAATTCAGGAGGGGCGTTGCGCCGTTCTGCAAGGCAGTGTGGCGGATATGGTGTTTGAGGATAGCTACTTCGATGCCGCCACGGCCTTTGAGACCGTCTATTTTTGGCCTGATTTGCCCCGATGCCTCCGTGAGGTCTGGCGGACGCTGAAGCCAGGCGGGACAATTCTCATCTGCAACGAGAGCAATGGCGATACGGACAAGGACGAGAGGTGGACGCAGATCATCGGCGGCATGACCATCTACAAGGACATTGAATTAAAGGCGTATCTGGAGCAGGCGGGTTTTCACGAGGTGCAGATACGCAAAAAGAAAAAGTGGCTCTGCATCACGGCGCGGAAGTAAGGGCATCAAGCACGGGCATTTTTGCATCCATCCTGCACATGAGTTAGGCATGCCGGTCATAGCGGCTGTGCTGGCGGCAATTATGACAGTTTTTATTCACTGAGGAAGAAACCTATGAAATGTAAAATTGAGAAAAACACCGTGCAGGAGACGCTGATCCTCCCGCTGTATTCCCGGAAGCTGTGTACGGAGTTGTACCCGAACCTTTACAAGGATGAAACAGCGGTTCGTCTGCTCGGCCAGATCGACTACGACTTTTCAGAGGCAGAGAAAAACTCCCGCAGCCTGATGCAGCGCTTTGGTGCGCTGGAGGTGGCCATGCGGCAGGGTGATCTTGCTTTCGAGGTGCGGGATTACCTGAAAGACCACCCCAATGCGGCGGTGGTCAATCTGGGCTGCGGGCTGGACAACACCGGCAGAACCTGCGACAACGGTAGATGCAAGATCTACAATCTGGACTTCCCGGATGTGATTGCCTTGCGGCAGCAGCTGCTGCCCGCCGGGGATCGAGAACAAAATATCCCCTGCGACCTGAAAGACACCGCATGGTTTGGCAAAATCGATGTCTCCGGCGGGGCGGTGTTCTTTGCCTCCGGAGTGTTCTATTACTTTCTGACCCAGCAGGTCCGGGAACTGGTGCGGGGGATGGCGGACGCTTTCCCCGGCGGTGTGCTGGTCTTTGATGCTGCCAATCGGACGGCAGTAAAGATGATCGCAAAAACATGGCTTAAGACTGCAAAAATCAAGGATGGGGGGGCATATTTTGCGGTTTCGGATGCCGCCAAGGAAATCGGCACGTGGAACAGCCGTCTGCAGGTCACAAGTCGCGGCTATATGCTGGGTTACAACGATTTGAGAGACCCTTCTGTCAGCGGCTTTTTCCGGTTTCTCGCAAGGGTCGGTGACAACGGGATGAAAATGCAAATCGTGAAAATTAGATTTTAAAAGGCAAAAATGAAGCCCATTCACTTTGACGTTGAAGAAGACGGCTTTTACGGCACATATTGGGCGTGCAAGGACACACATACAGCAGCGGACACGAATTCGATTGAAACCGTGCCCGCTATCTAATACTATATTATTTTATCGAACATCTGTTCTATTCCCACTCGATGGTCGCGGGCGGCTTGGACGTGATGTCGTAGCACACGCGGTTGGCGCCGGGAACCTCGGCAACGATGCGGCCAGAGATGCGGGCCAGCACGTCATAGGGCAGCTTGGCCCAGTCGGCGGTCATGGCATCGCTGGACTCGACGGCACGCAAGATGATCGGGCGCTGGTAGGTGCGCTCGTCGCCCATAACGCCAACGGACTTGATGTCAGGCAGGACCGCGAAATACTGCCAGCAGCTGTGCTCGGAGTTGCGCTCGCCGGTCTGCTCAAACAGACGCTGGTTGTAGGCGTCGAGCTCCTCGCGCACGATGGCATCGGCGTTCTTGAGGATCTCGAGCTTCTCCTTGTCGACCGCGCCGATGATACGGATAGCAAGACCCGGGCCCGGGAAGGGCTGACGGAACACGATGTGACCCGGCAGGCCCAGCGCCAGACCAAGCGCGCGGACCTCGTCCTTAAAGAAGTGGTCGAGCGGCTCAATGAGGTCGAAGTGCACGCCCTCGGGGAACGGGATCAGGTTGTGATGGCTCTTGATGGTGGCCGTCTTGCCGCCCGTCTTGCGAGCGCCGGACTCGATGATGTCGGGGTAGATGGTGCCCTGAGCCAGGTACTTGACCGGCTTGCCGTCGGTCTCGAGCTGCTGCGCCACGGCGAAGAACTCTTTCCAGAACTGCGTACCGATGATACGGCGCTTCTCCTCGGGCTCGGTCACGCCGGCCAGAAGCTCGGCGTAGCGGTCCTCGGCATGAACGTGGATAAAGTCGACGTCAAATTGCTTGGTGAAGACCTCCTCCACCTGCTCGGGCTCGCCCTTGCGCAGCAGGCCGTGGTTGATGAACACGCAGGTCATCTGCTTGCCCACGGCGCGGGCGCCCAGCGCAGCCACGACGGAGGAGTCGACGCCGCCGGACAGGGCCAGAATCACGCGGTCGTCGCCGACCTTCTCGCGGAACTCAGCCGTCATGGTCTCGACCAGGTTGTCCATGCTCCAGTTGGGCTCCAGGCCGCAGATCTCAAACAGGAAGTTGCTCAGCAGCTGCTGGCCATACTCGGAGTGCTTGACCTCGGGGTGGAACTGCGTGGTGAAAATCTTGCGCTCAACGCACTCCATGGCGGCAACCGGGCATACGTCGGTGCTGGCGGTAACGGTAAAGCCCTCGGGCACCTCGGACACGGCGTCGCGGTGGCTCATCCACACGGTCTGCTCCATGGGCGTGGAGTTAAAGAGTTTGGCGCCGGCCGTACGCGTGATGGTGGCGCGGCCGTACTCGCCTACCTCGGAGTGGCCGACCTTGCCGCCGAGCGTCACGGCCGTGATCTGATGGCCGTAGCAAAAGCCCAGGACGGGAAGGCCCAGGTCAAAGATGGCGGGATCGATAGACGGAGCGTCCTCGGCATACACGGAGGCCGGGCCGCCAGAAAGGATGAGCGCGGAGGCGTTCATCTCGCGAATCTCGTCGGCCGAGATGTCGCAGGGGACAATCTCGGAATACACGTTGAGGTCGCGGACACGACGGGCAATGAGCTGACCGTACTGCGCACCAAAGTCGAGTACGAGGACCTTTGCGGAAGCCTTTTGATCCATGGTTCCCCCTCTTGTTGGCGGGGAGCCGGTGCCCACCCGCGTGAATGAACGAAAATATCTTTCATAGTGTACACGTTATATGGGGGTTTCTCGTCGCTCACAGCCATCAGCGCACGGCAAACGCACGACCTGGGCCCCTATTAGACGGCAATTGAAGTGTTACCAAACGTTGCAGATGATGTAATACGTTTGAACATTGGACGCCCTGTGACACAATACTGCCGAACGACTCCGCCTCTGTGGCGGCAAATACGATAGGAATACCAGCATGAAGCGCATCCTTCTCATCGCCACGGGCGGCACCATCGCATCGACCGAGGACGGCAACGGCCTCTCCCCCGCCCTGACCGGTGAGGAACTCGCCCAGAGCGTACCCGAGATCTCGAGCCTCTGCGAGCTCGACGTCGTGCAGCCCATGAACATCGACAGCACCAATATGCGTCCCAGTGACTGGATGCGCATCCGCGATGTCATCGTCGAAGGCTATGCCGATCACGACGGCTTTGTGATCCTGCACGGCACCGACACCATGAGCTACACCGCGGCAGCGCTTTCCTATCTGATTCAGGACAGTCCCAAGCCCATCGTACTCACCGGCTCGCAAAAGCCCATGGGTAACCCCTTTACCGATGCCAAGCTCAATCTGTACCAGAGCCTGCTCTATGCGCTCGACGAGCATTCGCACGACGTCTCGATCGTGTTTGGCGGTGTCGCCATTGCCGGCACTCGCGCCCGCAAGCAGCGCACCATGAGCTTTAACGCGTTCATTAGCGTCAACTATCCGCCCATTGCCTACATCCGCAACGACCGCATCGTGCGCAACGGGCTTCACGGCACGCATCAGGGCGAAAACCCGGTGCGTTTCTACGACAGCATCGACCCGCGCGTGTTTGTCCTTAAGCTGACGCCCGGCGTAAACCCGGGTATCCTTGACGCCCTTGCCGATAGCTACGACGCCGTGATTCTGGAGACCTTTGGCATTGGCGGTATCCCCGAGTTTGGCGAGTCCGGCGAGTCATTCCAAGAGGCAATTTTCCGCTGGGTCAATTCGGGTCGCACCGTCGTTATGACCACACAGGTCCCCGAGGAGGGCCTCGATTTGGGTGTTTATGAGGTCGGCCGTGCCTACGCCGACCATCCGGGCATTCTACGCGGCGACGATATGACAACCGAGACGCTCGTGGCCAAAACCATGTGGGCACTCGGCCAGTCACGTGATGCGGCAGAGATTCAACGCCTGTTCTACAGCCAAGTCAACCACGACCGTATCCCGATGGCGTAGCTAAAACAAAATCCGCCTCTTTGGGCCTTGTAGGGCACGTGGTACCCCTCGGAACGTGCAAAAAGCGGAGTTTTCAGCATCCGCCCCTTCCGGGAACGTTAAAACCGCTGGCTGTAAATTGCCTTTCGACTCGAAAGACTCGTTCCGCGCGCTTGTTATTCCTCATATTATTGAATTTTGTGGATAGTCCAAAACATTACGCGTCGTATTTGTGGCCCCGGCTGCCGTCAAATTATTGAGGGATGCTGAATACTCGCGTTTTTGCACGCCGCCGTCGGGGGGACCCGTTCAACAAGCGGCAAATCTAGCAAAAAAGGCTACTCGATACCCTCAAGAAGCTCTGACACCGTCATACCGAGTGCGGGTGCGATCTTAAATAGAACCTTGAGCGTGAAATTTGCCGTCCCATCTTCGATTCGGTCGAGGTAGGGTCGGCTGATTCCTGTCGCCACACAAAAATCAACCTTGGAGATACCAAGGTCCCTGCGTGTCTCTTCGACCCGCCTGCCAAGAATCTGTTTCGCACGTTCGTCCATGCAGCCGAGTTTGAAATGGAGCCGAACATAAACGTAAACTATAGTTTACGTTTTCCCGAATACACAGGAGTTTTCTATGTCGGGTTCTTCGGTCCGCACGTACCCAGCCACGCTTCGCACAAACAGCGCACCGCCCAAGCTTGTCGTCGTTGAAGCCGAATGCCTTTCGCCCGATGAGCGCACAGCATTTGCATTGCTATCAAGTCGCGTCGCCGCCGTTCTGATCCCTTGCCCGGCGCAAGGTGAACTTGCCATCCAATGCCAAACGCACAGCTGCCCGCTCAATCAGGCTGCCATAATCGCAACCAGCCAACGCGGCCTGCCGCTCCTTTTAGAAGCCAGTATCGCACTCGCCCTCCGCGGCTCCGGATACGAAAACGAGACCGCCGCCGACATGGTCTTTAAACCACGATCGAGCGGCGGCCTCGCAGCAGCCATTGAATATATGTGCAGGCTCGTTGCCTAAAAGGACAAGCTAGAAACCAAGGCCAAAGCCCGTTCCGGTAATCGCCGAGTACATAAAGTAAACGTTGACCACGTTGAGGAACACACCCGTGATGCAACCGTTGCGCAGGTAGCGCTCGCACACGATGCGCGCCATGGCGGCGGAGTCATCATTGTTTTTAGCCTGGCGTCCCGCCGTAAAGTACGTCGCCACGCTCAGCAGCAGGTTGAGCACCGGCAGTGCCAGCAACTCGTAGCTCTTGCCCCAGCGCGTCGCCTCGCCGGCGGCATTAAACTTTGTTGCCACCTCGGGACCAATGTTGGGGATAACGCACGCTGCGACCACCAGCGGAATCACCGCAAGCACGAGCAGTGCAATACCCATGTAGCCGGCTTTTTTACCATATTTAAACATGCGCGTCGTCCTTACACGTTAAAGCGGAAGTGCACGACGTCGCCATCGGCCATGACATAGTCCTTGCCCTCAATACGCAGCTTGCCGGCGGCCTTGGCGCCCTGCTCACCGCCGAGCTCGATGTAGTCGTCATAGCCAATGACCTCGGCCTTAATAAAGCCGCGCTCAAAGTCGGTGTGGATGACGCCGGCGGCCTGCGGGGCGGTCGCGCCCTGACGAACCGTCCAGGCCTTGACCTCCATCTCGCCGGCCGTAAAGAACGACTGCAGGCCAAGCAGCTTATAGGCCGCCTGTGCGAGCACGTCCAGGCCGGGCTGCTCCAAGCCCAAGCTCTCCAGGTAGTCGGCGGCGTCCTCGGGATCGAGCTCGGAAAGCTCGGCCTCGATCTTGGCGCAGATGGGCAGCGGCTTAACACCATCGATGGGCGCCAGATCGTCGTTGAGCATATCCTCGTCCACGTTGGCCACATACAGGATGGGCTTCATAGTGAGCAGGAACAGGCCCTTGGCAGCGGCGCGCTCCTCGTCGGTCATCTCCATGGACGCGGCGCGCTTGCCCTCGTTGAGCCAGGCAAGCAGACGCTTGGCGACCTCGAACTTGGGCATGAGCTCCTTGTCGCGCTTGGCCTCCTTCTCGAGCTTGGGCAGCTGCTTCTCGAGCGTGCCCATGTCGGCCAGGATGAGCTCGGTCATGATGGTGTCGGCGTCACCGGCGGGATCGACGAACTCGCCCGTGCGACCCACCTCACGCATGACGTTGGGGTCCTTAAAGTAGCGCACGACCTCGCAGATGGCGTCGGTCTCGCGAATGTTGGCCAGGAACTGGTTGCCCAAGCCCTCGCCCTCGTTGGCGCCCTTCACCAGACCTGCGATGTCGACGAACTCGACCGTCGCCGGCACGATGCGACCCGGGTTAACGATGTCGGCGAGCTTTTGCAGGCGGCTATCGGGCACGTCGACGATACCCACGTTGGGGTCGATCGTGGCGAACGGATAGTTGGCGGCAAGGCCGGTCTTTTTGGTAAGCGCGGTGAACAGCGTCGACTTGCCCACGTTGGGCAGGCCCACGATACCGATGGAAAGGGACACGACAGCTCCTTTTGGTACAAGCATTTCAAACTGCATAAGTATAGCGCCGCCGCAGCATCTGGGCTAACCCGGACGCCACGGCGGCACGAATGAAGCAGAGATAGGGGTCGCTGACTAGTCCGCGAGCTTCTCCACCTGATCGAGCATCTTGTCGAGCTTGGCCTTCGCCTCAGCCTTGACCTTCTGGGCTTCTTCGTGGGCCCTAGCCTTCTGGGCGGCCTTTTCCTCGGCCTCGGGATCGACGACGACTAGGTTGGATGCATCATGTTCAACCAACTTAAGCGCATGCTCGGGGCACACCTTGACGCAGGCTCCGCAGCCTAGGCAATACGTGGACTCCAGTGCAAAGCGGCCGCTTCCCACCAAATCGCAGGCAAACGTGGGGCACACGTTGACGCACTCGCCACACGACGTGCACTTGTCAAAATCGCATTCCGGCGTGCTCACCTGCATGTTCTGGGCAAGCTCGGGGTGGTTTTGCAACGTCGAGAGTACCAGCTGGCGCCCGTGCGTAAGCGTGCGGCGACGTTTGGCCGTCGTGGTGCCGCACATGGTGTTGAGCGTACGCTCCAACTGAGTAATCTGATGGCGATGGGCTTTGAGCTTCTGCGTCACCGAGGCCAGTGCCGCAGTCGCCGGGTTGAGTTTAGTCACGGTTAGGCCCGTGGTGCGGGCGATCTTTTCCATGTACTCCTTGCGCTCGTACTCGCGGCGCTTATGACATTTGAGGCTCTTGGGGTCGACCTCCAGGCCCATGCCCGTACCGGCCCACTCCTCGGCGGTGGCGATGGCCTCGCCCAGAATGTCCTCACCGCCGGTGTTGCGGCATTTATCGCACACACCCAACGGCAGGTACACACTCACGTTGGGATAGTCCGCCAGTACCGAGAACCAGGTCTCGGCCGTAATATCGCCCACACAGGCGACGACGACCTCGTTTTCGCGCGGCATGCGCTTGAGGGCGCGCGTGCAGGTAACGTAGGCGGTCTCGTGGCTCGTAGCTGCCGAGACGATATCGTCATACAGGTTTTTGGGCGCCAGGCGCGGCGAGATGATCGCCTCGGTCGGACAGGCAGCGGCGCACAGGCCGCACTTGCGACAGGAGTCGAGGATCTCGATGGCGTCTTCCTCGACCTCGATAGCGTTGACCGGGCACACGTCCATGCACGCGGTGCAGCCGCTCTTTTCGTTTTTGCAGGTCAGGCACGGAATGGTATTGCCGCGCGGGCGCTCCTTGTAGTCGGCAGGATTCCACTGCGGCGCCGATGGATCGAGTGCATCGGTCACGCCGCCAAGCGGGTTTTTAAGAAAGTCGAAACCCTTGCTGATCTCGATAATGTCATCAAACAGATCGTGTTCCTGCGCCATGCGCGGCCCCTCCCTGAGCAGTGCAAACAAGCAAGAGATAATGATACGCTATCGGCCCACGCCTCGGGCAAATTACACGCGGAGCACCTTTGAGGCAAATAGTCTATGGCCTATCGCCGCATCGATTGCACAAGGTCAATCAAGCGCCAAGCTATGCCTCGCACATGAGCTGCACGAGCTTTTGTTTGGTCACCTTGGCCTGCTCGTTGGCCATATTACGCTCGTTTCTAAAGACCGCATTTGCAACACCCTGCAGATCGGCATCGGAAATCTCGCCAAGGCCCAGCTCCTCGAGCGTGGTCGGCAGACCGACGCGCTGGCAAAACTCGAGCACCTGATTAAGCTCGGGCGCACGCTCCAGGCGTAGCTGCACCACCAGACCAAATGCCACGGCCTCGCCATGCATGGCCTTGCACTCGGGCAGGATCGTCAGACCGTTGGCGACGGCATGCGCCAACGCCAAGCCACCGCTCTCAAAGCCGACGCCCGAGAGCAGAATATTGCACTCGATCAGGCGCTCAACCGCCGGCGATGTACGGCCCTTTTTGAGGTCGCGCTTGGCAGCGACGCCGCACTCTATGAGCGTGTCATAGCAGGCGCGAGCCGCAGCCAGAGCCAAGTGCCCCGGCGCGCCGCCGTGCTCGTTGGCGCCCCGCGCCGCGGCGCACGAACGCGCCTCGAAGTACGTTGCCAGCGCGTCGCCCATACCAGCGACCGTCATACGCAGCGGGGCCGCCGCGACCACGTTGGTATCGACCACGACCAGGTCTGGATTCTTCTCGAGCATCAGATAGCGGTCGAACGACCCATCCTCGTGATACAGCACCGAAATCGCGCTGCACGGACCATCCATCGAGGCTGCCGTGGGGCATACGCACAACGGCAGCTCGGCATAAAACGCAACGGCCTTTGCGATATCGAGCATCTTGCCACCGCCAATACCCACCACCATGTCGCAATACTCAGCCTGGGCTTCCTTAGCCATTTTTACAACGGCCTCTTCCGTACACGGGCCGTCATAAATCTTAAAGAACGGCTCGCTTAGATCTTCATCCAGAAATCCATCGACGATCTGTCTGCACAGCCGATCCTCGGTGCCCTGGTCAAACAAGACATAGGCAGCGCAGCCCAACCATGACAGATACCTGCCCTGACGCGAAAGTTCGCCCGGCCCCTGAACATACCGGCCGGGACCTCCATAAACCACGGGAAGCGCCATACGAAAATCCGCCCTTTCATCAATAACAATTGGCGCAAAGCAACCCGACCCCTTTGCACCATAGCAAAAAGGGGCAAAGCCACCTGCTGGCTTTGCCCCTTCCTTAGCTTGATTTACTCATCCATGAGATAGTAGTGGCCCAGCGCGTCGGCACCCAGGATGGCGTTTGCGACCATCTCGGGCGTCACCTCAAACGGCATGTTGCACATGGTGTCATCGGGCGCGCAGGCGGCTTCGGCAACAATCATGGCCTGCTCGCGCGTAAGCTCGGCAACGCCAAGTTCCTTCATCGTAACCGGCAGGCCCAGCTCAATGCAGAAGCCCAAGACTTCCTCGAGTTTCTCAGTCGGAGCGTCCTCGAGTACCAGCTGGACGATGGTGCCGAAGGCGACCTTCTCGCCGTGGTACATGCCGTGGCACTCGGGCAGCATCGTCAAGCCATTGTGGATGGCATGAGCAGCAGCAAGGCCCGAGCTCTCAAAGCCAATGCCCGAAAGCAGCGTATTGGCCTCAATGATGTGCTCGACGGCAGGAGTGAGCGCACCCTTCTCCAGCGCGACCTTGGCCTTGACGCCATCGGCCATAAGCGTCTCGTAGCAGAGCTTGGCAAGCGCCAGGCCGGCCATACCACCCTTGCCGCCAGCGCAGGTGCCACCGTCGGCATCATGCGTCGCCTGGGCCTCAAAGTAGGTTGCGAGCGCATCGCCCATACCGGAAACCGTCAGGCGCACCGGGCTCGCCGCGATAACCGTCGTATCCATCAGGACGATATTGGGATTTGCCTTAAGGAAGAGGTACTTGTCGAACTGGCCGTCATCGGTATAGAGCACCGAAAGCGCCGAACACGGGGCATCGGTCGAAGCAATGGTGGGGCAAATGATAACCGGGGATTCCAGGTAATAGGCAACGGCCTTCGCGGTGTCGAGAATCTTGCCGCCACCGACGCCGACGATGATGTCGCAACCGTTGTCGCGAGCGAGCGCAACCAGGCGATCGACCTCGCCCTTGGAGCACTCGCCGTTAAAGTCCTCAAACAGCAGCTCGGCCTTAGCCTCGGCAAAACCGCCCTCGATCTTGGCACCGACACGCTTCTTGCCCGAAGGCGTCACGATGACGAGGGCCTTAGCACCGAGCGGCTCGACATAGGAACCGAGCTTGGCCAGCTCGTCCGGGCCCTGGATGTACTTGCTGGGGCTATTGAAAATTGCAGCCATAACTATCCCATTCTCTAAAATAAAAAAGAAAGGGGCTCCGTACAGATACGTGCGGAGCCCCTCGTTACGATAACAAGAGTCGATTAGAAATCGATGTCGGTGTCGTAGTAGCAGGCCTTGAGAATCTTCTCGAAGTCGGCAGCCTTGGTCTCACGCGGGTTCTCGGGCGTGCAGGCGTCGGTCTCGGCGTTCGCGGCGATCTCGGGAAGCTTGGCGAGGAACTCCTCCTCGGAGACCATCTGCGGGTTCTCGGCGTCGACCTTCACGCCACCATTCGCGTAATCCTTGATGGACTGCGGAATGTTGAGCTGGTCGTTGAGGTCGCGAATCTTCTGGACGAGCGCGGCGATGAGCTCCTCGTTGGTCTCGCCGGGAAGGTGCAGGATCTCCTTGGCCACGTAAGCATAACGCTCGGCAGCACGGGGATCCTTGGAGTTCCACTGGATGACCTTGCCCAGGTACATGGCGTTAGCAGCACCGTGGATGATGTGGCCGTTCTCGAAGGCAGCACCGGTCTTGTGAGCCATGGAGTGAACGATGCCGAGCAGGCCCGAGGAGAAGGCGATACCGGCGATGCACTGAGCCTCGTGCATGTGCTGACGGGCCTCATGGTCGCCAGCATAGGACTTGGGCAGCCACTCGACGATCTCGCGGATGCCGTGCAGAGCGTTGGCGTCGGTGAACATGGAAGCGCAGGTGGAAACGTAGGCCTCCATGCAGTGGGTCAGAGCGTCCATGCCGGTGTGAGCGCACAGCTTGGCGGGCATGGTGTAGGTGAGCTCGGGGTCGACGATGGCGACATCAGGGGTGATGTTGAAGTCGGCCAGCGGGTACTTGATGCCCTTGGCGTAGTCGGTAATGACGGAGAAGGCAGTGACCTCGGTAGCGGTACCGGAGGTAGAGGAGATGGCGCAGAAGTGAGCCTTCTGACGCAGCTCGGGGAAGCTGAACGGCTGGATGATGTTATCGAAGGACTCCTCGGGATACTCGTAGAAGACCCACATGGCCTTAGCGGCATCGATGGGCGAGCCGCCGCCGATGGCGATAATCCAGTCGGGCTCGAACTCGCGCATGGCCTCGGCGCCCTTCATGACCGTCTCGATGGACGGATCGGACTCGACGCCCTCGAACAGCTTGACCTCGAAACCGCCCTCTTTGAGGTCGGCCTCAACGTCCTGCAGGAACCCGCCGCGGCGCATAGAGCTGCCGCCAGAAACGATGATGGCCTTCTTGCCCTTGAGGTTCTTCACCTCGTGGCGAGCGCCCTCACCAAAGTACAGATCGCGAGGATTGGTAAAACGTCCCATACTGTGCCTCCTAAACAAGCCCCTCTTAGACTTGCGTATATAACGGAGCACCCGATTGGCTCCGTTAGGACCGTTTTGCGCGTTGCCGGCGATGACAATGCGCGATGTCTAAACGTCTCAACGCTCAGACAAACACTATTTTACCGTTCTGGTTGGTCAGTTATTCACCTAAAGCCGACAATGATGAAACGTTTTTTCTATCCCTGAAGACCCTTGTGGGGCATTCATACTCCCAAGCTGGGCAAACGTTTATCAAGGTTGACTACATATCCCGGGCAGGACGGTGCTCCTCCAAAATGTGCCCCGTTCGCCGCCAAAAATCGACCGTTTGCGGCACCGTGATACCACTCAGTCGTCCAAGGCGCCGACATTTGTGCGACATCCGTCTTCGTGGTGCAAAGGTGCATGTCCAAGTGCGGCGCCCCCGGTGTGCCACATGCGGGTAAACTAGAACCTTATATAGAGACATTTGAACCCTAACCGCAGCAAAGGAGGCCCCATGGCATTCGATCCCATTCAAGAGGATTGCCATCGCCTCGTTCTTGAGGCCTTGCGCCGCGACAATATCCCGCTCACCGACGGCCCCGCCGTCGAGCGTCTGATGGAGCAATTCACCCGCAACCCCGCGCCGCTCATCGTGCACGACCGCGACCGCGCCGGGCATCTGATTGCCAAGGTGGTCGAGGCCGTCGACTACCGCATTCCCTTTATCCCCGACGATGCCCAAGCCGAGCAGGAAGAGGCCGCTGCCGAGAACATGCTTCGCGAGGCCGCCGCACTCGATCCGGCCAACTGGGATGCGCAGCGCATGCTGACGGCCCTCACCGCTGACTCCAACGAGGAATACGTGCAATATCTGGTGTCCAAGTGCGACGAGGTGGAGCACGATCTGGCGCTCAAGATTGCCTCGGCGCAGGACCCCTACGAGCGCGAGGCCGCAGGCGACCTGACCCGCCGTCCCTACCTGCGCTGGCTTGCCGCCTTGGCATCGCGCGCGCTCATTAGCGGCCGCTACCGCATGTCGCTCGAAGCCGCAAACCGCAGCCTCGACTTTGCCCCCAACGATCCTGCCGGCGTCCGCCACACCGCAATGCTCGCCATGGCAAAGCTCGAATACCCCGCTGAGGAGCTCAGGCGCTTTCGCTCTGCCCACTCCGTCCCCTATCTCGCCAACACGCCGCTGCGCCGTCGTCCCAAGGATGCAGAACGCGACTTGGACCCGTGGACGCTCATCGCGCTGATGAGCGCTGCCTGGCGCGAGCTGGATTACGAGGGCGCCGAACACTACCTGCGCATCCTTGCGCGCTCGTGCCCGCACGCAGCCGAGGCGCTCTACTTCCAAACCGAGTTTCCCGATGGCGTCTATGCCCGCGTCAACGTGGGTGCAGGCTCCACCGACGAGCTTGTCCTTGCGCTGTCCGAGGCGACGCCGGTACTGCAGGAGGGCCTGGGCGCCCCCGACAACGCCAGCTTTGCCGCCTGGATCGCCACCAACGACAGCGTGCGCTCCCAGATCGACGAGCGCATCCTGCGCGCGGCCGAGCAGGGGCTTCCATTTAAGGGAGGGGACCTCTAATGGATCCGAGCGTCTACATCCCCGCCTACCTGGAGCGCACCTATCTGGCGTCGCACCCCGAGCTCACCGATGCAGCACGCGAGCTTGTCCATAACGACATTAGCGCGAATCCTCAAAAGTATGCGCAGGCCGAGCATGCCCAGGCACTGCTGTCCTATGCCGGCGTTCATCGCCACCTGCTCGACGAGCTCCATCGCATCGAGGACATGGGCAGCGACGAGGAGTTTGAGCAGACGCGCAACCGCCTGTTCGACGACATGCGTG
The DNA here is from genome assembly GCA_019414515.1 of Collinsella sp. Lineage (GTDB taxonomy): Bacteria > Actinomycetota > Coriobacteriia > Coriobacteriales > Coriobacteriaceae > Collinsella. Next base: position 60,156 of record DXLX01000032.1, on the reverse strand, counting down.
ATGAGCTGCTCAAGATCGTCCGCGTCGATGCGCTGGCCGTCGATGCCCAGCTGCTCGCCATCATTTTGGCGGACACGCCCGTCGACGCCTGCCTGGGCGACCTGATGAAGCTCGAGACGAGCACGGCCGACTACCTGCAACAGAGCGTGCCCGGGTTTGATATGGAGGCCCCGCACTACTGGGCCAATAATGTTTTGGCCGACGGTGTCACCGCAGCGGACCTTACCGTGAGCGAGCCGGCCCTTATCGGGTGGCTTCACACACTCGAAGCCATCTCGCAGCTGTGCATGGCGAGCGCTCGTTACCGCGCCGCCGCCAACTATGCTCGCCGTGTCCTTAAGGCGGAGGGCTATCCCACCCGGGCCGCCGGCACCGTATTGCTTGCCCTCGCCCGCTTGGAAGACCAGGACGGCTTTTTTGCCCTGGCGCATCAGCTCGAGGAACAGATGGGGGCAGACGCACTCGAAAACTCTCCTTGGTATCTGCTCGCCCGCACGATCTTGCTGTTCAAAACAAACAAGATGCGCCCGGCGACGCGCGCGCTGCGTGAGTTCGCTAACCGTTGCGAGGGTGGCGCGTTCTTCTTGCTGAACCCCATGTACCAGACGCCGTATCTTCCCTGCCGACCCGAGCCGCGCGACCCCTGGGACCTCTCGCACCAGGCGGTTTGGGAAGCCGACGGCATTATCTCGGACACCCCAGACTTTGCCCCCTGGGCCAACGCCTGCGAAGATGTATCGCAGCTCGCCCAGGAATTTGCGCGCCGCTACGGCTTTTAGCGACGCGATCGCCCCGACCATGTCATTCACGTTAGGAACGGCTTCATGAACCTCCGCTCATCTCTCGCCTGCACCTCGAGCGATATCGCCCGCTGGGGACTGCGCTCTGTCCTCAAACGCCAGGGTGGCGTGCTTCCCGGCCGCATCGCCATGAAGATCGACCCCGAGCTGCTAAGCGACCTCGCGAGCCTGGTCGACCGCAGCGTGGTGATCACCGGTACTAATGGCAAGACCACCACCTCCAACCTCATCGCTGACGCCGTTGCTGCCAGCGGCGCTACCGTGGTGTGCAACCGTGCCGGCAACAATATGGAGCCTGGTGTGGTGGGTGCTCTGCTCGAGGCCCGCGGCGGCCTTAAGCACACCAGCAGCGGCAAGCGCGTGGGCGTTTTTGAGTGCGACGAGCTCTACACCGTGCGCGTCCTGCCCAAGCTCAAGCCGACGTACTTTGTGCTGCTCAACCTGTTCCGTGACCAGCTGGATCGCTATGGAGAGATCGATCACACCCAGGAGGTCATCGCCCATGCGTTGGAGCTCTCTCCGACGACAACGCTCATCTACAACGCCGACGATCCGCTGTGTGCCTCGATCGCCGCGCGCATTCCCAACGCGAGTATTGCCTTTGGCATCGACGGCGCCACGGGCACCGAGTCCGATCGCATTAGCGACTCGCGTTTTTGCTCGCAGTGCAACGCGCCGCTGGAGTATGACTACGTGCAATACGGCCAGCTCGGCGCCTACCATTGTCCCTCGTGCGGCTGGGCCCGCCCTGGGCTTGTCCGTCGCGTGACGGGCGTGGAGCTCGGCTGCGACGGCTACGGCTTTGACCTGGTCTTTGGACCCGATACCGACGCACCCGCAACGCACATCGCCACACGCTACAACGGCCTGTACATGGTCTACAACATTGCCGCCGCCTTCTTTGCGGCGCGCGAGATGGGCGTGGACGCGGCGCACCTGCAGCCCACGCTTAATGCCTACGTGCCCGCCGGCGGACGCATGGGCCGCTGGGATATTGCCGGCCGCACCGTCGAGGCCAATCTGGCCAAGAATCCCGTGGGCTTCGATCGCCAGATCCAGTCCATTAAAACGGCAGGTGGCAGGCTCTGCGCCTTCTTCCTAAACGATAACGATGCCGACGGCCACGATGTCTCGTGGATCTACGATGTCGACTTCGAGCGCATCGCCGACACGCCGGGTCTTGTCGCCTTTGCCGGAGGCACGCGTGCGCACGACATGCAGGTACGCCTCAAGTACGCCGGCATCGATGCCGCGATTATCTCGGACGTCGCGCAGGCGATCGGCGCCGTGGCAGACGAGGCCGCCGATGACACCTTCTACGCCGTCGCCAACTACACGGCCTTCCCGCCGTTAGTCAAGGAGCTCGACGGGCTTAAAGACGACGATGCAAGCTCGATTGTCTCCCACGCCGTAACGCGCGCCGATGGTAGCGCTGTCCCCACCGATATTGCGCCGGTCGAGCTTTCGCGCCCGTTGCGCATCGTCTACCTGTATCCCGATGCGCTCAACCTCTACGCCGACGGCGGCAACGTTATCGCGCTCGAACGCCGCTGCGCCTGGCGCGGCATTCCCGTGCGTGTGGACGAAGTCCACATGGGCGAGACGCTCGACCTGACCGACGCCGACATCGTTATGATGGGCGGTGGCTCCGATCGCGACCAGTTGGCGGTTGCACATGAACTGCTCGCTCAAAAAGACAAGGTCGCGGCCTATGTTGAGGATGGCGGCTCGCTGCTTGCCATCTGTGGCGGCTATCAGCTGCTCGGCCGTTCGTACTATATGGGCGAGGATCGCATCGAGGGTCTGGGGGTCATTGCCGCCGAAACCGTACGCGGCTCCGACCGCCTGATCGGCAACGTAGCCGTCGAAACCAATCTGGCACCCGAGCCCTTTGTGGGATTCGAGAACCACGGCGGCCGCACCCTGCTCGATACAGCGGCCACGCCGCTCGGAACGTCCGTCGTCACGGGCACCGGCAACAACGGCGACGATGGCTTTGAGGGCCTCGTCTACAAGGGCGTGATCGGCACGTACCTGCACGGGCCGGCGCTGCCCAAAAACCCCGAACTCGCCGACTGGCTGATCGCGCACGCCCTCGAGCGCCGCGGCGATGCGCAGGCCACAGCCCTGCTGCCGCTCAAACCCCTCGACGACGCCTACGAGCACGCCGCCCACGACGCCGCCATGAAGCTCCTCCCCTAGCACCCCACCACCACAAAGGGGACAGGTACCTTTGTGGTGGTTTTCCAGTTTGCCAACGATATACGCGCCGGCAAAAAAGTCTGCTATACTCTTTCCCGCTGTCCCCATCGTCTAGCGGCCAAGGACGCCACCCTTTCAAGGTGGATATCGCGGGTTCGAATCCCGCTGGGGGCACCATTTGAAACGAGAAGCCCGTTACCCCCGCGGTGACGGGCTTTTTGCTACCCATACGCCGGGATTCGAACCCCGAAGGCATAAAATCACACTGTCATCCAAGGGCCCGTGGACAAAAAATAGCAAATATGAGTACTGTTACCAATTTAGTAACAGCGATTTCATGCCATCAGAAGGCGATTTGGACACAAGGCGTCCTATGGCGGAGGAATTGCAGGCATTTATCAGCTAAGTACTTGGACATATGTTGCGTAACACTGCATATTTTGCAAAAAGATAATGCTACAGGGCTTGTGACAGTACTCATATTTGACGTTTTTTGCCCACGACCCCTTATTGCGTGGGCGAATCAGTTGCAAAGCGGGATCCAAAGCGTCCTTCGCAAACAAATAGCCGGGGCCCGCGCGATGCGGACCCCGGCTCAATACCGTGACGATATGTCGGTTACGTTCTACACGTAGAACAGAATGTCGTCGTAGGTCGGAACCGGCCAGTAGTCGGCGGCCACGATCTCCTCCATTGCGTCCACGGCGGCACGCAGCGTATCCATAGCGGGAACGACCTCGTGCGCGTATACGTTGGCCTGCTCCTGGCCATCGAGAGCCTCGGCCTTCTGATGTACGGCGTCGAGCGCCTTGATGGAGTCGTTGATGGCGGTGATACCGTTGCAGAGCTTGTTGAGCGTGTTCTGCTCGCACTGCATGGCGGCCTCAGCACCGGCGGCACGAATAGTCTCAAGGCCCTTAGCGACCTTGGTGGCATAGGCGGTAATGACCGGGCGATAGGTACGACGCGCCTCGCGAACCATCGTGGTAGCCTCGATGTTCATGAGCTTGTTGTACTTCTCGAGCTTGCAGTCATAGCGGCACTGGGCCTCGGCGCGGGTCAGGACACCCGTCTCCTCAAAGAGCGCAATGGCCTTATCGGAAACAAAGGCGGGAAGAGCGTCGGCCGTGGTCTTGTTGTTGGCAAGGCCGCGCTTCTCGGCCTCGATGGGCCACTCGTCGGAGTAACCGTCGCCGGAGAACAGGATGCGCTGGTGATCGGTCAGCACCTTCTTGCAGTACTCGAGCGCGGCGTCCTGGAACTTATCCTCGGGCGTACCCTCGAGTGCGTCGGCGAAAGACTTGAGCGACTTGGCCACGGCAGCATCGAGCACCAGGTTGGAGTCGGAGACGTTCTGCTCGGAGCCGCAGGCACGGAACTCGAACTTGTTGCCGGTGAAGGCGAACGGGGAGGTACGGTTGCGGTCGGTGTTGTCCTGCATCAGCTTGGGCAGGGTATCGGCGCCTAGGTCAAGCACGCCGCGCGTGGCATGGACGGAAGCCTTGCCATCGATGATCTTCTCGACGACCTCGGTGAGCTGGTCGCCCAGGAAGATGGACATAATCGCCGGAGGAGCCTCGTTGGCGCCCAGACGATGATCGTTGCCGGCCGAGGCAACGGAGGCACGCAGGAGCTCCTGATAGTTATCGACGGCCTCGATCACCGCGGTGAGGAAGACGATGAACTGCAGGTTGTCGAGCGGGGTGTCGCCCGGGTCGAGCAGGTTCTCGGACTCGGTGCCAAGCGACCAGTTGTTGTGCTTGCCCGAACCGTTGATGCCCTCAAAGGGCTTCTCGTGCAGCAGGCAGACCAAGTCGTGACGGGAGGCGATGAGCTTCATCTTCTCCATCATGACCAGGTTCTGGTCGATGGCCTCGTTCACCTCGCCATAGACAGGAGCGAGCTCATGCTGGCAGGGAGCGACCTCGTTGTGCTTGGTCTTGGCAGGAATGCCAAGCGCCCACAGTTCATCGTCCAGGTCCTTCATATAGGCCGAGACGGTGGGGCGGATAGCGCCAAAGTAGTGCTCCTCGAGCTCCTGGCCCTTGCAGGGAGCAGCGCCAAAGAGAGTGCGACCGGTGATGACCAGGTCCCTGCGCTTGCGGTAAGCGTCCTTCTTGATCAGGAAGTACTCCTGCTCATCGCCCACGGAAGGAACGACCTTCTTGGGGGTCTTGCCAAACAACGCCAAAACGCGCTTGGACTCACGCGAGAGCGCGGTCATGGAGCGCAGCAGCGGGGTCTTCTTGTCCAGGGCCTCGCCCGTGTAGGAGCAGAAAGCCGTGGGGATGCACAGGACATCGTCCTTAATGAATGCGGGGCTGGTGGGATCCCAAGCGGTGTAGCCACGGGCCTCGAAGGTGGCACGCAGGCCGCCGTTGGGGAAGCTGGAGGCGTCCGGCTCGCCCTGGATGAGGTTCTTGCCCGTAAACTTGGTAATGGCGGTGCCGTCGTGGTTGGGCTCCAGGAAGCTGTCGTGCTTCTCGGAAGTAATACCCGAAAGCGGCTGGAACCAGTGCGCGTAGTGCGTCGCGCCCTTGGAGATGGCCCAGACCTTCATGGCATGGGCAACGGCGTTGGCCACGTCCAGGTCGAGCGGCTCGCCGCCCTCGAGGGTTGCAGCAAGGCGCTTCCAAATGTCCTTGGGGAGGTAGTCCTTCATGACTTCCTCAGAGAACACCATGGTCCCGAAGCGGTCAGTAAGATCGGCCATACGGAACTCCCTTCGTATCGGCACCGCGTGAGATGCGGTGTTGATTACTAACGAACGAGTCATAGCTTAGACTCGCCGTGTTTCCGCGACATTACCGTCATGTTGCCGTCGCGAAACCAATCAATGAGGTTACCCTATCGAGGCGGCGTTGCCACCCTCAACAGCCAATCAACTGTATAAATTGCAGACCTCTCCCCATGGTTTAAGGGTAGTCAACTTGGAATGGGGCTCTATTAACTGGTATTTCGCATCAGATACCATTCAATATAGCCCCCCATCCTACATTGACCGCTCTGTTATAGGAAATGCCGATAGCGAAGCATTTTCGATTGGTATCACCAAATCGTGAGAGAAACTCCACCTTAGCGCAGTGGTACTGTAGAATCCTTGCAACAAAACATCGCACCCAGGCATCTAAAGGAGCACGATATGCGCGTCGACGAGGTTTTTAAGCAGGCAGCATCCCAAGGCACCGCGCCCGTTTCGTTTGAGATGTTCCCGCCCAAGGGCGAGCTGACCCTCGACACGGCTCGCGAAGTGGCAGGCAATCTGTGCAAGCTTTCGCCGAGCTTTGTCTCGGTCACCTGCTCGGCCGGCGGCTCGGGCAACGGCGCCGCCACCGCCCCCATCGCACATATGATTACGAGCGAATTCGATACGCCCTCGGTGGCACACCTCACCTGCGTTGGCCGCACACATGCCGATATTGCCGCCAAGATCGACGAGTACCGCTCCGCCGGTGTAGAAAATGTGCTGGCCCTGCGCGGTGACCTACCCGCCGGCGCGAGCGAGGATGACAAGCCCGCCTCGGACTACGCCTACGCCCGCGACCTTATCCCCGAGCTCGTCGATGCCGGCTTTTGCGTGGGCGCCGCAGCCTACCCCGAGGGCCACATTGCCTGTGAGGATCTCAACGCTTCGGTCGAATACCTCAAGCAAAAGCAGGACGCCGGCGCGAGCTTCTTTGTGACGCAGCTCTTTTTTGATAACGAGTGCTTCTACCGTTTTCGCGAGCTTGCCGACAAGGCCGGTATCACCGTGCCCGTTACCGCGGGCATTATGCCGTTTATGGGCAAGTCGCAGATCAGTCGCATGGTCTTTATGTGCGGCGCGTCGCTGCCCTCCCCCGTCATCAAGATTCTCGCCAAGTACGAGAACGACCCCGAGAGCTTGCAGGCAGCCGGTGTAGATTATGCCGCCCGTCAGCTTTGCGACCTTAAGGAGCACGGTGCCGACGGTCTGCACCTGTACACTATGAATCGTCCTGCGATCGCCGCAACCATTATGGAGCGCCTGGGGTAATGGAAAAACCGCACATCGATACAGCTTTTGGCGAAGTGCCGGCCGACCTTGCGTCGCCGGCGCTTTATCGTATCGATGATGCCCACCATCCCCGCGTCGATCGTGCCGAGATGCTGCGCTACCTGGGCTACAGCGGTCAGCAGATTGAGCCCGAGCTGTCGCAGCGTATTGAGCTTGTCGTTGAACGTTTGGAACTGGACATTGAGCCCCGTGGCGTGCGACGCGTGTTTGCCGTCGATGCCACGGGCGTGGACGAGCAGGGAGAGCCCTGCATCCGTCTGGTCGGCACCAACGTTGAGCTGCGCGGTCGCGACATCTATCGCCATCTCAAAGACGCCCGCTTTGCCGCGCTCATGGCATGCACCCTCGGCATGGACGCCGAGCGTCGTCTGCGCACCACGGGAGCCCAGCAGCCCCTAGAGGGAGCTGTGCTCGATGCCGCGTGCTCTGCCTATGTGGAAGCTGCCGTCGAGCAGATGGACCAGCAGGTCAAGGCTGCGGCCGCCGCACACGGACTCGCCGGTAACTGGCGCTTCAGTCCCGGATACGGCGACTGCCCGCTCTCGGCCCAGCGCTCGATCGTCGATGCGCTCAACGCCACGCGGCTCATCGGCCTTACCGTCACGCCCACCAGCCTGCTCATGCCCACCAAGAGCGTGACCGCGGTGATCGGTCTGTTCGACGGCAAAGTCCACGACGCCCAGAGTCGCCCCACCTGCAATATCTGCCGCATGCGCGAGCACTGCCGCTTCCGCGCCGCCCACACCACCTGCTATTCCAGCCACTAGGAGCCCCCGATGTTCACCCCGCTTATTACTCATAATTCGGATGGTGCCGCGCTGGCGGCGCCCGTCAATGCCGCACGCTGCAACGGCGCTGTGTACAAGCCACGCACGATCGACGACCTGCGCATTAAGGACGATCGCCTGCGCGCCGCCATCGAGGGCACGGGGCACCTGCTGTTTGACGGCGGCATGGGCACCATGCTGCAGGCTGCCGGCATGAAGGCCGGCGCCCTGCCCGAGCTGCTCAACTTTGAGGAGCCCGAGGTTATCACCGATATCCAGCGTCAGTATGTCGAGGCCGGCTGCGACGTGATCACCGCCAACACCTTTGGCGCCAACGCCCACAAGCTCGACGGCGCCGCCACCGTGGCAGATGTCTTTGCCGCCGCTGTCGCCTGCGCCCGCGAGGCCGGCGCCCGCTACGTCGCCGGCGATATCGGCCCCATCGGCGCGCTGCTTCGCCCCTTGGGCACCCTGAGCTTCGACGAGGCCTATGACCTCTTTGCCGAGGAGGTGCGCGCCGGCGTCGACGCGGGCGTGGACCTCTTTATTATCGAGACCATGACCGACCTTGCCGAGATCAAGGCGGCCGTCCTCGCCTGCCGCGAGAACTCCGACCTGCCCGTCTTTGCCACCATGACCTTTGAGGAAGACGGTCGCACCTTCTTGGGAACGAGCCCCGAGGTCGCCGCCATCACGCTCGACGCCATCGGCGCCGACGTTTTGGGTATCAACTGCAGCCAGGGCCCGGCCGAGCTCCGAGGGCTCGCCGCACGTATGCTCACCGTTACCGACAAGCCCGTTATGGTGCAGGCTAACGCGGGACTGCCCCGCGTGGACGACGACGGCAATACCGTCTTTGATATCCAGGCCCCCGAATACGCCGAGGCCGTCGCCGGCATGATCGAGGACGGCGTGAGCGTCGTGGGCGGCTGCTGCGGAACCACGCCGGCGCATATGGCGGCCTTGCGCACGCTTATCGACAACCACACGCCCAGCCCGCGCCGCCGCAAGCCCAGCATGTCGGCCACGAGCGCCCAGACGGTCGTGGACCTTCCCTGTGACGGCCACAAAATCGCCGTCATCGGCGAGCGCATCAATCCCACCGGCAAAAAGCGCCTGCAACAGGCCCTGCGCGACGGCGACCTGGACTACGTCGTGAGCCAGGGCATCAGCCAGCAGGAACAGGGCGCCGACATCCTGGACGTCAACGTGGGCCTGCCCGAGATCGACGAGGTCAAGATCATCCAGCAGGCGACCGAGCAGCTCCAGGGCTCCACGCTGCTGCCGCTGCAGATCGACTCCACCGACCCCGCAGCCGTCGAGGCAGCCGTGCGCCGCTACGCCGGCAAGCCCATCATCAACTCGGTCAATGGCAAACAGCAAATCATGGATGAGATCTTTCCGCTGGTCGCCCATTACGGCACCAACGTCGTCGGCCTCACGCTCGATGAAGGCGGCATCCCCGATACCGCCGAAGCTCGCTTCGCCATCGCCGAGCGCATCGTGGCCGAGGCCGCCCGCTACGGTATCGGCCCGGACCGCATCCTCATCGACTGTCTGGTCATGACCGCCTCGACCAATCAACGCCAGGCCGAACAGATCCTGCGCGCCATGTCCCTGTGCAAGGAGCGTCTGGGCGTCAAATGCGCGCTCGGCGTGTCGAACATCAGCTTTGGTCTGCCTGCCCGCCCGCTGCTGGGCTCGGTCTTTTTGGCTGCCGCTTTTGGCGCGGGCCTGGACGCCCCCATCATGAACCCGGGCTCCAAGCGCTTTATGGATACCGTCTACAGCTATCGCGTGCTGAGCGTTGAGGACGAGGGCTCGACCGGATACATCGAGCGCTACGCCGGCTGGACCGATCCGTACAAGATCGCCGCGAATCCGGCGGCGGCTCAGGCGGTATCGACCGACGCCGCGCCCGCTGCTGGCACCACCGGCACCGACGGCAACGACGACCCGATTCGTCGCATGGTCGTCTCGGGCCGCAAGGGCGAAATCGCGGCCGAGACCGAGCGTCTGCTGGCAGACCATGACGCCATGGACCTCATCAACAATCACTTTATCCCCGCCCTCGACGAGGTTGGCGTCCTCTTTGACCAGGGCAAGTTCTTCTTGCCGCAGCTTATGGCCTCGGCCGAGGCCGCGCGTGTGGGCTTTGACACCATCAAGCGCCTGATGCCCGCCGGCGAGATTGCCGACAAGGGCAAAATCTGCGTGGCCACCGTTAAAGGCGATATCCACGACATCGGTAAGAACATCGTCAAGATGCTGCTCGATAACTACGGCTACACCGTCTTTGACCTAGGCCGCGACGTCGACCCGCAAGAGGTACTCAAGACCGTACGGGAGCGCGACATTAAGCTCGTCGGCCTCTCGGCGCTTATGACCACCACGGTCGTCGCTATGGAGGAGACCATCAAGTTGCTCCATGCCGAGGTTCCGGGCGTCAAGATCATCGTAGGTGGCGCCGTGCTCACCCCCGAATACGCCAAGCAGATCGGCGCGGACTACTACGCCAAGGATGCCGCCGAAAGCGCGCGCATCGCCGAAGAGGTCTTTGGGCAGTAACACAACGGAAACAACCGAGCACCAAAACGTGCCGCACGCGCCACTTGGCACGTGCGGCACGTTAGAATAGATAAGGCTATGCTCGTTTTGGCAGATAGGAGTGCAAGGATGGCGATCACGCCCGCAGAAATCGCGGAAACCCGCGGCATGGTTGAGGAGCAGAACCTCGACATCAGGACCATCACCATGGGTGTTTCGCTCATGGGTTGCGGCGACGAGAGCCTCGACCGCATGTGCACGAAGATCTACGACCACGTGACGCACACGGCTGAGCACTTGGTCGAGACCGCCGAGAACCTCGAGCGCGAGTACGGTATCCCCATCGTCAACAAGCGCGTTTCCGTCACCCCGGTGGCGCAGATCGCCGCATGCTGCAAGGATGAGGACCTCACCCCCATCGCGCATGCCCTCGACCGCGCGGCCGAGACGCTCGGCATCGATTACCTGGGCGGCTTCTCCGCGCTCGTTCAGAAGGGCATCGGCGACGCCGACCGCCGCGTCATCCAGTCCATCCCCCAGGCGCTCGCTACCACCAGCCGCGTCTGCTCCAGCGTCAACGTCGCCAGCCTGCGTGCCGGCATCAACATGGACGCCGTGCTCATGGCCGCCCAGACCATCATCGATGCCGCCAAGCTTACGGCAGATGAGGATTCCGTTGGCGCCTCCAAGTTTGTCTGCTTTGCCAACATGGTCGAGGACTCCCCGTTTATGGCGGGCGCCGTCCACGGCGGTGGCGAGGCCGACGCCGTCATCAACGTTGGCGTCTCGGGCCCCGGCGTTATGGCGGCAGCCCTGGAGAAGCTGCCCGACTCCGCCTCGATGATGGAAGTCGCCGAGAAGATTAAGCAGACCGCCTTTAAGATCACCCGTGCCGGCGAGCTCATGAGCCGCGAGGCCGCCCATCGACTGGGTGTCGAGAAGGGCATCGTCGACCTGTCGCTGGCGCCTACGCCCGCCATTGGCGACTCCGTTGCTCGCATCCTCGAGATTATCGGCGTGGGCACCTGCGGTGGCCCGGGCACGACCTGCGCGCTCGCCATGCTCAACGACGCCGTCAAGAAGGGCGGCGTCATGGCCAGTTCCAGCGTCGGTGGCCTCTCGGGCGCCTTTATCCCCGTGTCCGAAGACGCCGGCATGATCGCCGCCGTCGAGGCCGGCGCGCTTTCGCTCGAGAAGCTCGAGGCCATGACCTGCGTGTGCTCCGTCGGCCTGGACATGATCGCCATCCCCGGCGACACCCCGGTCGAGACCATCGCCGGCATCATCGCCGACGAGATGGCCATCGGCGTCATCAACAATAAGACCACGGCCGTGCGCGTGATTCCCGCCATCGGCAAGAGCGTGGGCGACTGCGTCGAGTACGGCGGCCTGTTTGGCCGTGCGCCCATCATGCCGGTGAACCCCAACGCCGGCACCGTGCTTGCCCACCGTGGTGGACGCTTCCCGGCACCGCTGAACTCGCTGAAGAACTAGCTGAGGGGGACTGGCGAGGAGCCCCGGGGAGGGCAAATATATAAGGTCGCCTGCTCGGACAGTCCTGACTCGCACGGAGAGCACATTAAGTGCTCTCCGGCTCGTGCGGAACTCGCGATCGACCTTATATATTTGCCCTCCCCGGGGCTCCCGCACAACGGGACCTCGGTTGGGCTCTATCCCGGTTGCAGTTGCTTCGCTCCTGCACCACTAGGCTGGTGCGACGGTTTGGCGTTGGATCGGTTCTTTCTGATATATGCTGGTTGCGGCTCTTCTTTTGGGGGGGAGTCGCTTTTTTGTTGCTAGGAGGTTAGCCCGTGGTTGATGGGGATGCTCGCTCTGAGCTTCTTTCTGCTGATTGGAATCAGGAGTGGATGCGTCTGCAGGCCGCTCGGCATCGGGCTGATGATTCTTTTGAATGGGATAAGCGGGCTCGACATTTTCGACCTCTTGAGACTGCTCCGTATGCCCGGGATTTTATGAAATTGCTGGCTCTTGAGCCTGGTGAATCGGTGCTTGATATGGGGTGTGGGGCTGGGTCGATTGCTATTCCGCTTGCGCAAGACGGGCATCCTGTGATTGCGGCTGATTTCTCCCCCGCCATGCTGGGCACGCTTGATGCCGGCATTGAGTATTACGGGCTCGAGGATCTTATTACGCCGCTTGAGCTTGCTTGGGATGATGACTGGAATTTGGTTGGACCGGTCGCGAAAGCGGTAGATGTTGCCTTTGCCAGTCGCTCTGTCACCACGACCAACCTAAAAGGCGCGCTTGCCAAGCTTGATCGTACGGCTCGTCGGCGTTGTGCTGTCACGATGGTCGCCAACTCCAGCCCGCGCTATGACCTGCACCTGATGAACGCTATCGGTGCCTCGGTTACCCGCAGTAATGGCTTTGTGTATGCCTTCAATATCCTCATTCAGATGGGCGCCCTGCCGCAGGTTACGTACTTTGAATCGCCTCGTCGCGATACCTTCGATAGCCTTGAGGCGGGAGTGGCGGACTTCTCCCGCATGCTCGAGCACGGTAACGAGGATAAGATTGACCGTCTACGCGACTACGTCGCTCAGCATATGATTGAGAATCCCCATGCCGGCGAGCCAGGGTCCAAGGGCGTACCGCAGGGGCGTTACATGCTCGACCACGTCCGCAAGGTCCGTTGGGCGTTTATTGCATGGGAGCCGGTCTCCATACCCCGCCCGTAGCCCATCTAAAGCTTGCATCGTCTTCCCGCCCGGCATCCGCATTCTTTGCGAACTGGGCAAACGCGCTCCACACCGCGCCGTTCCTGCGCTATCGTGGGACAGCTCACGTAGATTAAGGCCCCATTGCGGGGCGCCCCATACATAGAAAGCGAGAACCCATGGCACTGACAGGAGCCCAGGTCAAGCAGCTTCGCAGCATGGCCCATCACCTCAACCCCGCCATCATCATCGGTAAGTCCGATGTCAACGAGGGCACCGTCGAGCAGACGGTTGCCTACCTGGAGAAGCACGAGCTCGTTAAGTGCTCCGTGCTGGACGGCTCCAGCCTTTCTGCCCGCGAGGCCGCCGAAGAGCTCGCTGAGCGCTGCCACGCCGAGGTCGTCCAGGTCATCGGCCGCAAGTTCTCGCTGTATCGCGAGTCCTCACGCAAGGACATCGAGAAGATCAAGCTCGTCTAAGAGCCAATGATCCGGCGAGCCAACACATAGCAAGCTTACGGGTGCCCAAGTACTTTGGGCGCCCGTTTTTTATCGCTCGACCAGCACGCGATTGAGCCGCCCCTCCACCAAGCGCTCGTATAGACGCCGCGTCTCGGGCTCGGGCACGCCATTGACCTGCTCCCTCAGATGGTGCATATGCCCGCTGTATAGCTCGACGATATCGCGCCGCCGCCCCGCCGCACTGTAGACGCGCATGGCGCAGCGCACCATATCCTCGCGCGCCGTTTCCTGCCGAAGCCCCGACTCCGCCAGCCAAATCGCCGACTGCAGATCGTTTTCTTCTAGAGCGGCATTGGCCCCCTTAATCATGCAATCGATGTACTTTGACTGCATAATGCGTCGCATACGCAAAAAGTAGGTGGGATTACAGCCATTGGGAACATACAGCGGTCCGGCATAAAGCTGCTCAATCTTAAGGCACAGTTCAACTGAATGGGGCCCGCGCGCACCCGTGCGATTTCCCAAAACCTCGCGGCTTATCTGGTCAAACAGCCGTACATCGGTCTTGACGTAGTCGCCGTTGAGTCCGATGCATTCATTTTGGATGAGCACGCACGACTTGCCGTCTGGCGTCGGCCCCAAGGCCGACCGCAAGCGCGATATCGTCGAGTACAGGTTGTTGCGGGCGCTATTGAACTCGGCATGGGGCCACAGCTCCATGGCCAGCGTCTCACGATCGACGAGCGCATCCATGCCCAGCGCAAGCCGCTCGGCAAGTGTCGCCGCCTTCTTGCGGCGCCACATTTTGTCCGTGATGGGAAACCCGTCGCGCTCGGCGCGAAACGCACCAAACATGCGAATCTCGATATGGTCGATGGTATCAACGGCTTCAACCTCGCCAGCCTGGAACAGACGCTCGCCCTCCCCTTCCAAATCGTCGCGCAGCGAGTACCGCGACAGCTCGCGCACGGGAAGCTTCTTGCGTATCCTGCCCGCCGGCTCGCCCAGACAATGCATGGCAAGGCGCGCAAAGAGCCGATACGATGGCTCTAGAATCCCCGCACGATTCATGGACATCCAGGCCGCAAGGTCGCTGTCTCGGCCCGCACAGGCCAAATGCAGCGCCACGACCCAGGCTTCTGAGCCACCGACCTGCGTCTTGCTAATATCGAGCAGCTCCGCCTCTTCGCGAACCGATACCAGCGACGTATTGCGCAGATACGCCACGCGCTCCAGCAGCAAAGCGTTTTCGCGCATGTACGTAATCGATTCGTCGGCGAGCTTGAGCACCTGGACCGCACGGAACTTTGCGTTGACTGGCCGCCCCTCCGCCAGCGATTGCCAGCCCTCCAGCAATAGCCCAAACAGCTGAATTTGATTGTCGCGAACACGCACCGCAAAGCGGTCGAGCTCGCCAAACGCCACATCGTCGGTCACGGGCAAGCCCGCGAGCAGGCGCCGCGCCGCCAGCACCATACGCAGCCAAATGGATGGCGCCTTAAGCCCGCGGATATCGAGCGCCTCGAGTATCTGCTCCATCTTGTCATCGCGCTCGTCGGGTTTAGCAAACGAGCCGTCGAACAGCTCCACCAGCATATGGTCGGCCTGTATGAGAATCCCCGCGATGTCGAGCTCGCAATCATAGGCTTTGCGCGCCTTGAGCTTCGCGAGAACATTGCCGTCTTTCGCTCGCTCGGTTAGGTGGCGCTTGACCTCGATATGCGCGGACAGCATGTCGAGCACCTCGCAGGATGTCTGTTCTTGCACAACAGGGTTGGCGGGAAGCCCCAGGTCATTGTCGCCGTAAAAGGCGATAGTGAGCGCCTGTGCTATTTTCCAGGTAGCGGGGTCGAGCTCGCGCGCCGCCTGATCGCCCGCACGTTCGATAACGGACGCCATATACCTTGCGAGCTTTGTATTGCACACGCTGACAGCCGCCAGATACACGCCGAGCGCCTCGGCGGGTGCCGGCTCTTTCTCCTGCTTTTCCGCATTGACCATCGCCGTCGCCGCGCGGCAAATGTCCCCTCCGTGCCCGGTCAGGGCAAGATCGGCCCCATACTGCCCGGCAAGTTCCAACACCACATGGCGGTCCAAGAACGCATCGGCCAGGTCCATAGCCAAATCGCATCGGCCCGCCTTAATCAAAATGCGAGCAGCCCGCGATACAAGTTCGGGACGGATCTCGGCAACGAGCTTTCGCAGCCTCAGGCGCGCGTTGTCCTTAGCGCCCAAACACCTAAAGGTGCGATCAGACGGATCCACGCCAAAAAACGGATAATCGCGCACAAAGATGGACTGGTCGATCATCGAAAGCCTTACACCGCACGCCTCTAGCTCCGCAATGCGACCCTCGCCCATCAGCACCATCAAGCAGGCAACGGTAAACAACAGGTTGTTCTCGAGCGATGCGAGATCTGCCAGCGCCGCACCGTACACGTTGACGATTTCGTTCTCGAGCAACCCGGCAACATCGCCCTGTCCATACATTCCCGTCTGCAGGGCAGATACCAGCTCTGGCACACCCTGCGTGAGCCGATAAAAATCGAGCGATGTACTGATTGAAAACGCCGTAGCCCATGACGAATACTCATAGGCGTGCACCTTGAGCATCTGCGCATTGACTTTTACAGAATCGCCCAACCCGTGGATAAGCAATCGGTTGGAGGGGCGGCAAGTAATAAAGACCCCCGTCCCCGTAGCACGTAAGCTGCGGATTCGATCGATGAGGTCCTCTGTTTCGCGCTGCTCGAGATTGGGCACGTTGTCGATCGCAACGAGCGAATGCGGTTTGTCCTTAAGCTCATCGGCGACAACCTCGAGCTGCATAAAGAGCTCGCGTCCAATCGCGCGGTCGGCCTCGATTATCCGAACCGGCCCTCGCGTGGGATCCGATTTAACTTCCTGCACGTATTGCAGCAATACCGACGTCTTACCAAACCCGTCGGGCGCGTAAAGCAGAACGATTCCTGCCTTGCGCCCTTTAACGATGAGCTCGTTCATCAAGCGATCGCGCCGCACCATATAGCCGCCGCCCGTCGGCATCAACTCGAGGTCGTCCGTATTGCCCAGATCGTTTACCATGCCTGCTCCTCAACTCGACCATATGGACACCGTAGCTGCAGGACCATATGAGCCACCCCGTGAATAGCGCGACTTAGAGTTTTTGGTTGTCTGCCGGTACGTGTTTGGCAAGTTTTTGTACAGCGAGGCCCGATGGTAATTTATCCCCCGACCAATAGGTCTTTGCGCAGGTCAATGCGCTTGCCAGCATGTCCCATCCAATTTGCAGTGTAGCGCAGTCGTCTGTTTTTATTTGAGTTGCGCAACTCGCCTATTCCTCGCTACCGCTTGCGACTCTATAGTGGCAAATGTGCATAGAATCTGGTACGGAATGAATCTCATGATTTAGAGCCCACTCGCCAAGCATGTGGCAAGGTTTCCGTCATGCACACATTACGGCCCGCATCCACTAAAAAGGCCCCCGCAAAGCGAGGGCCTTTTGGAAAGCTATGTAAGATCGCTTGGTCGCGTTACTCGCAGAGCGAAAGAGCGGCCTCGTCAGCAACGACGACGCAATTGGTGTGGAGCTGCAGGATCGAAGCGGGGCACTCGGGCGTAACCGGGCCATAGCACATATCGTGCACAGCCTGAGCCTTGGCCTCACCGTTGGCGACAACCAGGATCATGCGGGCATACATGATGGTCTGGGTGCCCATGGTGTAAGCCTGACGGGGCACATCATCGATGCTGTCGAACAGGCGGCTGTTGGCCTGAATGGTGCTCTCGGTCAGATCGACGCAGTGCGTACCCTTGGAGAAGTGGTCATCGGGCTCGTTGAAGCCAATATGACCGTTATTACCAATGCCGAGCAGCTGCAGATCCGGGTAACCGGCGGCAGCGACGATCTTGTCGTACTCGGAGCAGGCAGCAGCGGCATCGGGGTTGGAGCCATCGGGCACGTGCGTGTTGTTCAGATCAATATTGATGTGATCGAAGAAGTTCTCGCGCATAAAGTAGTGATAGCTCTGGGGATCGTCGTGCGAAAGACCGCGATACTCGTCCAGGTTGTAGGTGCTGACCTCGGCAAAGTCGACGTCGCCCTTCTCGTACCAAGCGGCGAGCTGCTTGTAGGCGCCAATCGGGGTGGAGCCGGTGGCAAGACCCAGTACGCAATCGGGCTTGAGGATAACCTGGGCCGAGATGATATTGGCGGCCTTACGGCTCATATCCTCGTAGTCTTTAGCTTTAATGATCTTCATTACGCGTCCTTTCTCGTACAAAAGAGGCAAGGCTCCCCTTACAAGCACTTGCCCGCGGCCCGCGTCGGCCGCAACCAACGTGTGCGGCCACCAGGGCGAGGTCGCGTAATGTATGTGTCTCGTGTCTAGCCGCGTCGAGGCCCCTGCCCGTCCACGGTGACCCAAAGCTGTTTAGCCTCGGACGTTTCCCATCTTGCCACGGAGGGCGCCCTCTTTCAAGGGCGCCCTCCGTAAACGTGTTTGAATTGTAGGCTAAAGGCCGAGCGCGCTCACTAGCGCTCGCGAGCGACGATGAGTTGGTCCATCTCCTCGACGTGCTCTCCAACGGAGCCCTTAATGCTCGAGAACTCAACGGAGTTGCACACCAAGATGGGAACCGTCACATCGTAGCCCTCGGCAGCAATTGCCTCGCGATCGAACTCGATGAGTACATCGCCCTTATGGACGATGTCACCCACTTGCGCATGTACGGTAAAGTGCTTGCCCTCGAGCTGAACAGTGTCCAAACCAACGTGAATAAGCACGTCCAAGCCATCGACCGTGTTAAGCGCAACGGCATGACCCGTGGGAAAAATCGCCTCGACCTTAGCATCCGCCGGCGCGATCACACGTGTGCCCGTGGGCTGAATCGCCACGCCCTGACCCAAAAGGCCAGTGGCAAACGTCTGGTCGTTTACCTCGGAAAGCGGAATGACATCGCCCGAGATGGGAGCATCCAGCGTAAGGACTCGACCACGCATACCAAAAGACCTTAGGACTTTAGTGAACATGCTCCCCCTCGGACATACCAATCAATCAAAATAGCCTTAACAGTTTACCATTTGGCACCCGTTATTGACCATTAGGGAAGTTCGCGCTTGACAACCTCGACGATGTCGTCGACAACGCGCTGGGTCAGCTCGTGTGTCTCGGCCTCGGCCATAACGCGAACCAGCGGCTCGGTACCGCTCGGGCGCACCAGGATACGGCCGCGACCATTGAGCTCCTTCTCGGCGACAGCGACGGCGTCCCAAATGGGCTGACAATCGTCCAGGCCGGCCTTGTTGTCCGAATGCACGTTGACAAGCACCTGCGGGTACTTCTTCATGATGCCGGCAAGGTCGGTGAGGGTGCGGCCGGTGCGCTTAAGCACGGCCAGAAGCTGCAGGGCCGTCACCAAGCCGTCGCCGGTGGTGTTGTGCTCCAGGAAGATGATGTGGCCGGACTGCTCGCCGCCGATGACAGCGCCGTCCGCGAGCATGCGCTCCAAAACGTAGCGGTCGCCCACGGCGGTCTGCACCATCTCAAAGCCCTGCTCCTTCATGGCGATGGAGAAGCCCAGGTTGCACATAACGGTCGAGACGATCTCGGAGTTGGCGAGCTTGCCGCGAGCGGCCAGGTCAGAGCCGCAGATGGCCAGGATATAGTCGCCATCGATCTCGTTGCCCTCGCTGTCCACGAACAGCACGCGATCGGCGTCGCCATCGTGGGCCAGGCCGATGTCAGCGTGGGTACGCAGTACGAGCTCACGCAGGGGCTCAAGATGAGTGGAGCCGCACTCGACGTTAATGTCGGTGCCGCAGTAATCGGTGTTGATGGCATGGACCGTAGCACCCAGGCGCTGCAGCGCGGCGGGTGTAGTCTGGCAGGAAGCGCCGTGGCCGCAGTCGACGGCAACAACCAGACCGTCGAGTTTAAGGCCGTCGAGGGTGCTAATAGCATGGTCGACATATGCCTTGCGAGCGTCCTTCATCTTGATGATGTGACCCACACCGGCACCGGTCGGCAGCGTATCGGCAGCCATGGCCTCCTCGGACATGACCCAGGCGCTGATCTCTTCCTCGACAGCATCGGGAAGCTTCATGCCCTTGCGGCTAAAGAACTTGATGCCGTTGAACTCCGGCGGATTGTGCGAAGCGGAGATGACGATGCCGCCGTCGAGCTCGTTTTGGACGGTGAGCAGCGCCACGGCCGGCGTAGGGATAACGCCGCAGCAGTGCGGACGGCCGCCCTCGGCCATAATGCCGGCGGTCAGAGCACTCTCGAGCATGGTGCCCGAAAGACGCGTGTCGCGACCGATGCAAATGTCCGGACCAAGGAACTTGGTCGCCGCACGGCCAAGGCGAAACGCGAGGTCGCACGAGAGGTCGGCGTTGGCGACGCCACGGACGCCATCGGTACCGAAGATGTTCTGGGGCATAGGATCGCTCCTTCCCAAGTGGACAAAACGCAGTCGCCCACCCTAGTCGAAAAAGAAAAGCGGGACCCGCCGAGCAATCGGCAGGCCCCGCTTGTACATTGTATCTCGTAAGGAGATAAAACCTTAGCGCTTGGAGAACTGGGGAGCGCGGCGAGCCTTCTTGAGGCCGTACTTCTTGCGCTCGACCACGCGAGCATCGCGCGTAAGGAAACCGGCCTTCTTGAGGTCAGCACGGTAGTCGCCAGCGTTCAGAAGAGCGCGAGCGATGCCCAGACGCAGAGCGCCGGACTGACCGGAGATGCCGCCGCCATCGCACAGAGCGATAACGTCGAACTGACCGGCGGTGTCGGTCACCTTGAAGGGAGCAAGGGCGTTCTCAACGAGCTGATGACGGCCGAAATACTGCTCGGCGTCGCGCTTGTTGATGGTCACCTTGCCGGTGCCGGGGACGAGACGGACGCGGGCGACGGCGTTCTTACGACGGCCGGTACCCTGGTAGACAACGGTGTTCTCAGCCATCTTTAAGCCTCCAGCTCAATCTTCGTGGGGTTCTGGGCAGCATGCGGATGCTCGGCACCAGCGTAGACCTTAAGCTTGGTCATCTGGGCACGGCCGAGGGTGGTCTTGGGCAGCATGCCGCGAACGGCGCGCTCGATGACCTTCTCCGGGTGCTTCTCCATAGCCTGGCGGAAGCTCTCAGCCTTGAGGCCGCCGTTGTAGCCGCTGTGGCGATAATAGGTCTTCGTGTCGGCCTTGTTACCGGTAAGCTGGACCTTATCGGCGTTGATGACGACAACGAAGTCGCCGCAGTCGCTGTTGGGCGTGAACTGGGGCTTGTTCTTACCGCGCAGGATCATTGCGATCTGGGTGGCAAGACGGCCCAGGACAGCACCATCGGCGTCGACGAGAACCCAGTTGCGCTGGACCTCGCCCTGCTTGGCGTAGTGAGTCGATTTCGAAATCACTTAGACTCCTCCATGTACAGTACGTGTTGTTACAGAGATTCACGGGGCTCTGCAAGTAACCCGTCCATATTACCCCGCTCGCCGCCCGAGTCAACAGGTATTTTGGCTCCGACCAGAGTTTCTGCACATGTCGTCCATGGGTCATGACGTCGCGACGCTAGCGCTCGACAAACGCCTCGATATCTCCGAGCAAGCGCTTTGCCTCCTGGCGGCCCTGAATATACAAGTCGAGGAGCTTTGCCGGATCGTGCTCAACGTGGCCGACCTCGACCGGCTTTTGCGGAGCAACGACCAGTGCGCGGCCCTCGCGCTCATACTTCCACAGATGCATGCGCTGGATGTTATAGCGGTCGTGGCGCGTCTCGATAGCCTCGAGCAGATAAGGGTAGTCGGCATAGCGAGCGCGCGCGGCGGGCATAAACTCGTAGGGCTTTTTCTCGTACGAGCGGTCCTGCGTGACAATGACGACCGCGCGATCGAAGCCCGCCTCCTCCAGCACGTGCTCGATGGGGACCGAATCGGCCACGCCGCCGTCGACGTATTTGTGCCCGTCAATCTCGACCGGCGGCGTCACCAGCGGCAACGAGGTCGATGCGCGCACGGCATCGAGATCGAGCACGGCGCTTTTGACCGGCAGGTACGTGGCGGTTCCAAAGAGCATGTCCGTCGCGACGGCGTACATCTCGATGGGGCTCGCATCGAACGTCTCGTTGTCAAAGGGATCCAGGCGGTCCTGGACATCATTGAAGATAAAGTCGTAACCCACAATGGAACCCGTGGACGCAAACGATGCGGCGCCCATGAAACGGCTGTCGTTGCAGAAAGCCAGGTTGATGCGGTTGGCACGGCCGATCTGGTGCGACTTGTAGTTCACGCCGTTGAGGGCGCCGGCCGATACACCGTAGACAGCCGGAATCTCAACGCCGGCCTCCATGAGAACGTCGAGCACGCCTGCGGTAAATTGCCCGCGAAAACTGCCGCCCTCCAGGACCAGCGCGACCTTGCCGGCGTTCTTTGCCTTATCTTCTGCAGTCATATTGACCTCCTGCGATTGCGTTTTGGCTTTCTTCTACCCAGTTTTGAGATGGAGGGCGCGCAGGTTTTGGAGTTGAGGAGGGCGGAGCGGTCGGCGGGAAAGCGTGTCCCGTTCTCAGAGCAAATTCCGGGTCGTATTTTCCGCTGAGCCCGCCATCTGGAAAATGAATCCCATTCCGAGCTTAGATTCCGGGATGCGCTTTCCGCTTGAGCTGCCATTGGGAAAGCATATCCCACTCTACGGCTCGATTCCGGGTCGCAGTTTCCGCTTGAGGCATCATCCGGAAACTACGTCCCAGTCTGAGCGCGGATTCCGGGACGTGCTTTCCGCCTGGGCTGCCATCGGGAAAGCGTGTCCCGGTCTGCGTTGCCAAGGCGTTTTCTTTACGCCCGCGCCCTGCTCAGAGTTCGATTCTCCGCGGTTTGGGGCTTGCGTTGGTGCGGGGCATGGGCAGCCGGAGCTTAATCGGCATCGCATCTATATCTGGTCGCGACTTTGCGCGGAGAATCCGCGTATTTGCTTCGCAAATCCGCACCGGCTTCGGCCGCCTGCCGGCGCCTCGCCCGCTCGCTACAAACGCTTCGCGTTTGCTTAACGCTCGCGCCCTGCATAGAGTTCGATTCTCCGCGGTGCGGACTAGAAATAAAAAGGCAGGTAGAAACACTTCTCTACCTGCCTGTTACTTATGGTGGAGGCGCGGAGAATCGAACTCCGGTCCACGAAAGCCCCCTGATTGGCATCTCCAAGCTCAGTCGCTGGTTTAGTCTCGGACGCTTTGCGCGCAGCGACACGCTCGCGGCGTCCTAACCGGTTCGGTCTTAGCCTGCGCCATACCGATTACGTGCGCAGGAGCATTCCCCTAAAATGACGTCGCGCCGGTGTCGGGGAAATCACCGGGTTGACGCGCCGCTATAAACTAAGCAGCGAGAGCCATAGGCTCAAAAGAAGAGTTGTTGTCAATTCAATTTGACGGTACCCCTGTTTAACGAGGCGAGGAGACCTCGGCTTGCTTCCTCTCTCAGAGCTATCGTGTCGAAACCAGTCGCCCCCGAATGTCGGGAAGTCTGGATGGCATTGGGCACGAGCACCCAACACCCGTCGACTTTTCATGGAACATACGGGGCGAGCCCCGCTTGTGTTGAGTTATCTTACCACGTTCTGAAAGCGGACAGTTGTTCTATGCACAAGCTGTGAAGACCCCAATGTGCGCCGCACTTCGCATTTTTGCTACCGATCGCGTCACGTATATTTTCGCCAAGCAAAATTGCCCGTCGAAAGGACCGTTATGGATACCAAGCAGCAACTCGTCAATGCCCTCGCAGGCCTGGGCTCAACCATTACCGAAGCTATGGATGTCATCGAAGGCTTTGTCCCCTGCGGACATCCCGCCCTCACGGTATCGAACGCACTCGTCGCGCTGGACGCCGACGATGATGCAGCTCTCGCCCAGCAGCTTGAGACCGTCGAGGGCTTTATCGACCACGTGAGTGAGAACCGCGGCGTGGCCGCCTACCACGGCATCGAGGTAGAGCTCGCAGGTCCCAAGGCCGATCTGCTCGCAGCAATCCGCGAGGTAGGTACCCTTATGCAGACTGCAGGCGTCAAGAACACCCAGGTCAACGAGTGGGTCTACCGCAGTCTGGCAGCACTCGACAGCTCAGACGAAAAGGCAGCCGAGCAGCTCGCAGAAAGTCCCACCATTAAGGCCGAGCTTTTGTAAATAGCAGACGCGGGTCCCTTGGCGCATCGTCGTCCAAGAGGCCCGCAAACAGTTCGCGTCAACCGATAGCCGCGCCGCCGCGTTCGGCCAAAGCAAGAATCGACATCATTTGGCGCGGGGTCTTCGCTGCAAGATCGGCATGTTCGAGCAGCTTGTGATCGTTGGTCACTAAGTAATCGACCTGTGCGCGCTTGCACGCGGCGAGCACCAAGTTGTCCTCGTAATCGCGATGGAGCGTCAGATATTTGTCGGCTAGCCACAGATCGGATGCGTCTGCACCCACGGCCGTAGCGTTTTCGGTCATGTTCCGAACAAACGCCAACGCCGCATCGCCAATTGCACGGGCAGATGCCTCGTCGAGCGCTCCCCCGCTGGCAAGAACGCTACGCTTCAGCTCGTGTTGGACAACGTACAGCACGTCCTTGGCGATATGCACCGGAAAGAACAGCAATGCCCCCGTCTCCGCCGCCTGCCCAATAAACGCACGCGCGGCAAGCGACTCGGCATGGTCGACGCAAAACGAATCAACCCATACGTTGGCGTCCACCATTATTTTGAGGGGAGCCCCGCTCACAGGATCATCCCCTTTTGGCGATAGCGCTCGTCCATGGCTTCGGAATAGATTGTGTCCCAACCGCGATCGTCGGATACGGGCGACGTAGCGATGCCCAAATCTGCATAAAGCCGGTCTGCCGCTGCCCACGACGCGGCGAACGGAGTATCGGGCGCGACGGTCTGCTGCCGGTCGTCGACGGCCGCAAGCACTTCCTCGCACTGCCCGCCACCCTGCGCGACCTTGGCCACGACCTTTTTGATGAGCTCGGGCAGCGAGGCGCCCGAAAGCCGCAGCGCTTCCTCGGCGCGCTCTTTAACCGAGCGATCTACGCGAACATTCACCTGTGCCATGCTGCCAACGGTAGCCATCTCAACCTCACCTTCAGCATTTACTAGCATTGCTAGCACGAGCATATATCCGAGCTAACATATCGTCAAACAAAAGAAGGCCTGCACCCTGACGGCTGCGGTGCCGCCCGAATGCAGGCCATATACTCAATCGAAAACGCTAACGCAGGTACGCCTTTGCGTTGCCCAGGCTGTAGGCGATCGTTGAGCCGTTGTGCAGCAGTGACGACGTCTGCGGAGTGATCATGCCGGTAATACCCAATGCCAACAGCGCCGAGTTGGTGAGCATCACCTTGGAATACGAACTCGACAGACGGTCGATAAGCCCCTGACTCATGCGGCGCAGGCGCACGATTGCGGCCAGATCTGTATCGGTCAGGATGATATCGGCGACCTCCTTGGCGATGTCGCTTCCACCGCCCATGGCCAGACCCACATCGGCCAGACCCAGCGCCGGTGAGTCGTTGACGCCGTCGCCCACCATGGCAACGTGGCGCCCCTCGCCCTTAATGCGCTCCACATACGCGTACTTGTCCTCGGGCAGCAGCTCGGCCTTAAACTCGTCGACACCTGCCTCGCGAGCAATGCGCTCGGCCGTGCGCTCCGAGTCGCCCGTGAGCATGACCACGTGCTTAACGCCCAACGCGTGCAAGTCGGCGATGGCCTCGCGGACCCCGGGCTTAAGCGGGTCCTCGATACCGAGCACGCCCACAACGGTGCCGTCGACCGCCAGATACAGCGGCGACAGGCCCTGCATCTGGGACTCGATGCGCTCCTTTATGTCGGACTCGAGCTGCGCGCCCTCATCCTCAAACACAAAGTGTGCCGAGCCGATAATCGCGCGACGTCCTTCGATGGACGAAGCGATGCCGTGTGCCACGATGTACTCGACGGCAGCATGGCGCTCGCGGTGCTCGAGCCCGCGCTCGCGGGCGGCGTTGACCACGGCACGCGCCACCGGATGCGGGAAATGCTCCTCCAAGCAAGCGGAAAGGCGCAGGACCTCATCCTCGCTCCAGCCGTCGGTCGTGAGCACGCAAGCTAGGCGCGGCTGGGCCTCGGTCAGCGTACCGGTCTTGTCAAAGACAATGGTATCGGCCTTGGCAAACGACTCAAAGTACTTGGCGCCCTTCACCATCACCCCCATCTTGGCAGCATCGCTCATGGCGGTCATGACGGCAACGGAACCCGTGAGCTTGAGTGCGCACGAATAGTCGACCATCAGTGCCGCCGAGGTCTTGATGAGGCTGCGGGTGGTAAGCGCAACCAGGCCCGCGAGCAGGAAGTTCCACGGGACGATCTTGTTGGCAAGGTCCTCCATATGCGACTGACCCTCGGACTTGAGCGAGTCGGCCGTCTGCACGAGCGAGACGATCGAGCGCAGCTTGGTTTGCGCCGTGTTGGCGCGCACGCGCACCAAGATGCTGCCGTCTTCCACGACGGTGCCGGCGAATACATCGTCGCCCGCGCTGCGCTCGACGGCAAGCGGCTCGCCGGTCAGGGTCGCCTGGTTAACCATGGCGCTTCCCTGCTCGACCACGCCGTCGATGCAGATGGACATGCCGGTGCGAACGGCGACCAGATCGCCGGGCTCGAGCTCGGTCGCGGCAACGCTTACCTCGGTGTCGCCGACCACTTTTTGCGCCTTGTCGGGCACATCAAGCAGCGAGTTGATGAGCTCGTTTTCGCTCATGGCGCGGGTGTAGTCCTCGAGCAGCTCGCCCACGTTGAGCAGGAACATCGTCTGGCCCGCGGTGTCAACATCACGCTTGACGAACGAAATGCCGATAGCCGAAGCGTCGAGCACAGGAACGGTCAGGCGTGGCTGCGCGAGCTCACGGAGGGCAGCGCGCAAAAATGCCATGTAACCGGCCACGACAAAGATGGCACGCAGCGGCGTAGGCAGGAACCAGCGGCGCGCGTAGTGGGCGCCGATAAGTGTGGCAAGATCCATGACGAGCTTGTGCTTGCGTGGCTCAAGCTGCATCACGTAACCCGTCTTTGCGTCGGCAATGGCCTGGGCATCGAGCGCACCCAAGGCATCGAGCACGCTCGCACGACACCGCTCGTCGTATTCGAGCGCCATCTGGCCAATACGGCCGTAAACGCGCACCTTGTGCACGCCGTCGATATCGCCGCTGAGCTTAAGAAGTGCATCGAGATCGCTCTCTGGCACAGGACCCGCCAATTGAAGACGGGTCCTGCCGGGGATCTCGCTAATAATCGAGAATCTCATAGTTTGTGCCTGGGAGCGTTACTCGGCTGCCTCGTCAGCAGCGGCCTCGCTCTGGGTGATGTAGGCCGCCTCGGCAACCATGTCATCGACATTGGCCTTGGCCTGCTCGACCATGTCCTGGTAGCAGTTCTTGACGCGCATACCGCACGCGATGCCCTGCACGCAGGCATTCTTGACCGGAGCGCTGGTAAGCAGCTTGATGCCGGCCGTGCCAAGCAGAAAACCGCCACCGACAAGCAGGGTATTGAACGTCGACTTCTTCATGTTGCTTCTCCCTTTTGCCGCATTGGACGCGGCACGGTGCCTCAGCACCCGAGTAAATAAGTTTGCTCGAGCACACTTTTGAAAAATAGTTTAGTTTATCTAACTATTAAGGTCAACAAAGGTTAACTTTTTGGAAATCTTGAAGCGCGATGTGACCAAAGGGACAGCCCCTTTGCCACCCGCACAAAAAAATGAGGGCGCCAACGGCGCCCTCATTCACCAAATTCAATCCAGCCCACCTGACCCGAACGGCCGAGTCGTCACGGAACCCGGGAGCCCCGGCAGGGCGGGTGCTTGCTCAAAATGAGTTCCGCACGCAAAGAAGGCCACTTAATGTGGCCTTCGTCTTGCGCAGGACTGTTTGAAATTTTGAGGAAGCACCCACCCTGCCGGGGCTCCCGGGTTCCCGCTTACGAGAGCGACGTTCTCAGCAACTCGTTGAAGAGCTTCGGGTTGCCCTTGCCGCGGCTCGCCTTCATGCACTGGCCCACCAAAAAGCCGATGACCTTCTGGTTGCCGTCACGATACTGCTGCGCCTGATCGGCACAGTTTGCCAGCACCTCGTCCACGATCGGCTGCAGCGCGCTAGCGTCGCTCACCTGACGCATACCGCGCTCGTCAACAATCTTGTTGGGGTCGTCGCCGGTCTGGGCCATGGCCTCAAAGACCTCGTGAGC
This sequence comes from Collinsella sp., assembly GCA_019414515.1. Taxonomy (GTDB): domain Bacteria; phylum Actinomycetota; class Coriobacteriia; order Coriobacteriales; family Coriobacteriaceae; genus Collinsella. The sequence goes on along the minus strand of DXLX01000032.1, from coordinate 32,423 downwards.
CTGGTTGGAGCTGATGGCATCGGTCGCCAGCAGCTTGGCAAGGGCTGCCACCTGAGCCGGCGCAATACCGGACTCGGCGAGCGACACACCCGCACCCTTAAGGTAGGCAATCATCTCGTTCACCAGCAGGTTTGCAACCGTCTGGGCCTCCTTGCCGGCCATACCGGCAGCAGCGGCCTCAAAGAAGTCGGCAAACTCGGGGTCGCCGGCAATCTGCTCGGCGTCGGCCGCCTTAATGCCAAAGTCGGCCTCAAAACGGACGCGCTTGGCATCGGGCAGCTCGGGAATCTCGCCACGGCAACGGTCGATGAACTCGTCGTCCAGATCGAACGGCGCCAGGTCGGGATCGGGGAACAGGCGATAGTCGTCGGCCGTCTCCTTCACGCGCATGACCACGGTGCGCTTGCGGCTGGGCTCCCAATGGCGGGTCTCCTGGTAGATGATGCCACCCTCCTCGAGCACCTCGGCCTGACGGCAAATCTCGTAGGCAAGGCCGTCGTGCAGGCTCTTGAACGAGTTGAGGTTCTTGAGCTCGGTCTTGGTGCCCAGCTTGGTCTCGCCGCGGCGACGCAGCGACACGTTACCGTCGCAGCGCATGGAACCCTTCTCCATGGAGCAATCGGAAATGCCCAGCGTCACAAAGATGCGACGGAGCTTTTCCATAAACAGGCGCGCTTCCTCGGGCGTGCGCAGATCGGGCTCAGTCACGAGCTCGATCAAAGGCGTGCCGCAGCGGTTGTAGTCGACGAGCGACTCGGCCGCGGCGGTAATGCGGCCCTCGGCGCCACCAACGTGGACCATCTTGGCAGCGTCCTCTTCCATATGGATGCGCAGGATGCGGATGGGCACCGTGTAGGAACCGTCCTCGCGACGCTCGGGCATCTGCAGGCTGGACGCATCGTAGCTGGCCAGGTGGCCGGCACGCTGATTGCCCTCGCGCATGGTCGACGTCATGGACGTGGACAGGCCCTCGGCGTTGGCCGAAGCGCTCGCCAGGCTCTGGGCCTCGGCCTCACCAAACGCGCAATCGGGGCGCTCGGCGGCACCGCGACCGGTCACGTCCAGGTCCAGGTGACCGTACATGGCAAAGGCAACCGGACCCTGCGTAGTCTGGAAGTTCTTGGCCATATCGGGATAGAAGTAGTGCTTGCGGTAGAACATCGAGTGGCGCTGAATCTCGCAGTTGGTGGCCAGACCCGCCTTGACGATGCTCTCGATGGCGCGCTTGTTGGGCACCGGCAGGGCGCCGGGCAGGCCCAGGCATACCGGGCACACGTTGGCGTTGGGCTCGTCATCGTGGCTGAGCTTGCAGTTGCAGAACATCTTGGTATCGAGTGCGGTGAGCTCGGTATGGATCTCCAGGCCGATCACGGCCTCCCAATCCTGCAGGACCTCGGAAAGCTCCTTCATTACAGCTCGCCTCCCTTCCCGGCAAAATCGGGCGCGACGGAAAGCGCGGGCGCACCCGTGGCGGCATCGGCAAAGCCGCGCTCCAGGGCGCGGGCAAACGTGAGCAGCTGACGGTCCTTAAACGCCGGACCCACCAGCTGGGCAGAAACGGGCAGCTTGCTGTCCTCGCCCAAGCCCAGCGGAACCGAGATGCCACCGTTGCCGCAAATGTTGAGCGAAATGGTGTACAGGTCGGAAAGGTACATCTGCGTGGGGTCGCTGATCTCGCCAAACTTAAAGGCCGTGCGCGGCGAGGCGGGCATGAGGATGGTGTCCACCTTGGCATACGCGGCGTCGTAGTCCTGCGTGATGAGCGTGCGGGCCTTTTGCGCGGCGTAGTAATACTTGTCGTACACGCCCGAGCTCAGCAGGTAGGCGCCGAGCATCTGACGGCGCTTGGCCTCGGCGCCAAAGCCATGGGCGCGCGAGAGCGAGCTCTGGTCGGACAGGTTGGCGCAGCCCTCCTCCTGATAGCCGTAGCGAATGCCGTCGAAGCGGGCCAGGTTGGAGAACGCCTCGGCCGGGCCGATGACGTAGTAGGCGGCGATGGCGGCGTCCAGGTGCGGCAGGTCGACCTCGACCAGCTCGGCACCCTGGTTCTGCAGCTCCTGGGCGGCGCGCTGAACAGCGGCCTTGACCTCGGGCGTCAGGCCCTCGGCCTCCATAAACGCGGGGATGATGCCCACGCGCTTGCCCTCGATGCTGTCGTTGAGATGCTCGGTAAAGTCGACGGCGCAATCCTGACTGGTGCAGTCGTACGGATCGTGGCCCGCGCCGGTGAGCGCGTTCATGGCCAGCGCGACGTCCTCGACCGTGCGGCCAAAGGGGCCCACCTGGTCGAGCGACGAACCAAAGGCGACCACGCCGTAACGGCTCACGGCGCCATACGTGGGCTTAAAGCCCACCACGCCGCACAGCGACGCCGGCTGGCGAATGGAGCCGCCGGTGTCCGAGCCCAGCGAGAGCGCGACCTCGCCCGCGGCGACGGCGGCAGCGGAGCCGCCCGAAGAGCCGCCGGGCACGCGCTCGGTATCCCAGGGGTTGTTGGTGCGGTGGAACGCCGAGCTCTCGGTGGAGCTGCCAAAGGCAAACTCGTCCATGTTGGCCTTGCCCATGGGCAGGCAGCCGGCGTCGAGCATGCGCTGGACGCAGGTGGCGGTGTAGACGCCCTGGTAGTTCTCGAGCATGCGGGAAGCGCAGGTGGTGCGCGTGCCCACGAGGTTCATGTTGTCCTTGATGGCCAGCGGCACGCCCGCGAGCGGGGGCAGCGGCTTGCCTGCGGCACGGGCGGCATCCACGCGCGCAGCGGCCTCGAGCGCAAGCTCGGGCGCCACCTGCAGGAATGCCTGGACCCCGCCCTCGCGCGCCTCGATGGCGGCAAGAGAGGCCTGGGCCACCTCGGTAGCGGTAAAGTCGCCGGCGGCAACACCCGCGGCGATCTGGGCGGCGGTAAGGGAATCGAAGCTTAGCGCCATTACTCGCTCTCCCCCTCTCCCAAAATGGACGGCACGCGGAAGTAGCGGTCGCGCGCGCTGCCGGCGTTTTCGAGCGCGACGTCGAGCGGCAGGTCGCGCTCGGGCTCGCGCAGGTCATCGCCCATCACGTTGGACAGGCTTCCGATAGGATGGAACGTGGGCTCCACGTCGGGCAAGTCATATTGCAAGACGGGCTCGAGCATCTGGACGGCATCGTTCATGTAGGACGTCATCTGGGCGAGCTCGTCATCGGTCAGTGCGATCTTTGCGTACTCGGCGATGCCACGCACGTCTTTCTCGCTGAGTGCCATAGGCGCTCCCTTCCGCATAACAGATAAACCGCTCTAGTATACAAGGCAACGCCGCTTGGAGCAGGCGCTTTACCTAAATGCAGCGAAAACGTAACGAGGGCGGCGGTTGGCAGGCGGCGGGCCGGCGGTTCTGCAGTGAAACCGCACCGCCCATAGCGAAAACCGTCTCGCCCACAACGAAAACCATCCCGCCCACAGCGAAAAGCATCACAACATTCGACACTTTTCGCCAAAATCGCGATTTTCATCGAATGTTGTGATGGTTTGGAAGCCCCAACCACCACAAAGGTGCCTGTCCCCTTTGTGGTGGTTCTGAACGATGCCTTATGCCGAGGCCTTGGCCTTGCGGAGCTTGCGGACCGCGTGGATCACGATGTCCAGCAGCAACAGCACAATGGCTACGATCACGATGAGCACGGCAAACTCGCGCTTGCCCCAGTGGCGGCCGGCCAGCGACTTTTGCTTGTCGACGTCCTTCTTGTTGTACTTGGTGCGCACGCAATGCACCAGCAGGCGATGGTCGTTTACGCCGTAGGGCGTGCAGGTAACGAGCGTCACCTTGTCGGCGCCGGGCTCGATGGTTAGCGACTCCATCTCCTCGGACAGCACGACCTCAGAGTCCACCATCTTGTAGGCGAGCGTCTTGTTCATGGTGTGCAGCAGCACCAGGTCGCCGGGCTCCAGCGAATGGATGTCGTCGAACATGCTCAGGTTGCGCATGCCCGAGTGCGCGGTGAGCACGCAATGCGTCGAGGTGCCGCCCACCGGCAGGCTCGTGCCCTCCAGGTGGCCGACGCCCGCCATGAGGACTTCCTCGCTCGTGCCGTGGTAGATGGGCATGCTCACGTCGATGGAGGGGATCTCGACCCAGCTCATCATGGGGTCGCGGTCAAAGATGAGCTGCTGGGCGTAGGGCTCGATCTGGTCGGCGGGAAGCTCGGTGGCCTCGCCCGCCAGCTGCTCGTTAAAGGAGCGCGCCTGGAGCAGGATGCGCTCGCGCTCCTCGGCAGACAGCGCGTCCACGGTGCTGGACACGGTGCTGATCTGGTTGAACACGCCCGAGGCCTCGAGCCGGTCCAAGATCCACGGCCAGGTCATAAGGCCCACGCCAATAAGGATGATGACGATGGTGATGAGCCGGTCGGCCCAGCGAGGCAGCCGCTTGCGACGGCGCTTGGGCTTTGGTTGAGGTTTGGGCTGAGGGCTTGAGCCACCGTTAACCGCGGCGTTATTGCTCTTCATATGTTTGGCGCCCTGCACCATCGCCGGTCACTCCTCTACAGCTCAGGTTGTCTAAACAAATAATAGCCGATTAGCGAGCTCATGCGCCGGACAACGCCGCTAGACTGCACCGTCCGGGCCACGTAACTCCACTCAACCAATCAAGCCATATGTTGCTTTCATCGTCTCGAGCAACTGCGCCATCGTTACGCCCGCAACCCCAATCTGTTTCAGATTGACGTCGCCCACCTCACAATCTTTAACAAACGCAAGCATATCGTCCTTCAGTTCTCCGCCTAGGTCGACACCTTCCGACTCGCCAAGCAATTGAGCAAGCCTCAGCGCATCGCGTTTATGCTTTTTTACCTTCCTCGAATCAACGTTCTCCCCCGCTTCCCTTCTAGCTTTTAGGTCGAGATACGCCTTCGCTTTGAACGGGACAATGTATTCCGTACCCAGGACCGAAACGCCGCCTACGGTCCGAATTCCCTGAAGGAACAAGCTGTAGTAAGCATCGTCCAACAAAATTGCCGAAAGACTGCTTATGTTTTCATCAACGTGAATTGGCGCCATATCAATCCCCTCACGACCCTTTATAAAGTCAGGGCACTTCGCGAAGAGTTCGATCATATGGGGGTAACCCGGCCTCTTAGGCTCTGTAAACCGATAAAAACATGAACCTTTGCCTTCGCCCCAGCCGCAGCGGTAACCGCCATCACGTACCAAAGTCCATATAGCTTCTGCCGTCTGAGGCAACCGGTCATCGGCGACAATTACCACATCAAAATCGTGAGTCGCCCTAAACGGAAGTCCCGCCTCCGCGAGCAAAATGTCGCATGCCGTGCCGCCGATAAGGGCATACGATCCTGCAGCTTCTTGCATATGCTGCTGAAATTCTTGGAGACCTTCTACAGCGCTTCTTGCCATGGATATTCCTTTCCAAACATGCGATCGACTTCGAGCTGAATTCGCTCATCGTCGATTGCCGCCAAAGATAGCGCAAGCGAAATGTCATCGACGCAAGAGGAGTCGGCAAACACGGGCGCATAGCGCCACACTTGGATCATCGCCGTTTCGTTATCCGGCAACTCCCCGTCTGCGACCTCGAGGTCGCTCAGTTGACGCCATGTACTTCTTAAGGCGGCCTTTTGTTCCATGCCCGGTGCAGCGAGCATCGAACGCGCGGCGAGCGCCGTCTCCCCGGCGTCAGCAAGATAGTCGATCTGCGGCGTCTTCCTTGCAAAACAGACCTTCGAGACTGGCGAGGAGAGCTCTGCCATGTGCTCGCTGAGCAAAAGATCAACGGCGACAGGGAGCACGACGACACGTCGCTCGCAACGCTCGCGCCTCGCGAGCCCCCTGTCGACAAGCTCGGTTATGGCCTCACTCGCGCGGCTTGCCGAAATCCCAAGCGCACGACAAAGGTCATGGGGGCGATATGGCTCCTGGGCTGCTCCCCAGATTGCGGCAGCCTGCGCGTTGGGTGACATCTTGGTCGCGTGACTGTGAAACCAAGCACCGCCCCTCTCCGTGCAGGCTGTGCCCATAAATGGAAGAAAAGCCTGTCTACCTGGGCAGACAAAGGGAATCCCTTGTGCGACCAATGCTTTGCGCTGACGCGCATCGGCATCAGGAAACGAAACGACAACAGGAGTCTCCGCGCGCAAGGCTAGCTGGCTATAGACTCTCTTAGCCTCGGGAAGCCCGACGCCAGTAGGCAAACTTGCAAGCAAAAACGAAAAACCGTTTGCGTCGACAGCGCGGGCCTCAATCGCCCGCAGATGCAGCGGCAAGCGTGCGGATCCAGGCCAAGTTTTGGTCTTGGCGGAGAGGCCTAGTGCTTCTTGTAAGTAGATTAGCGCTTCGTTCATTTCCATCGTTTTCGTTTGATTCCAGTATATATTGGAATTATACATAATTTTCGGAATTAACGAGATTCCTTTCGTGCGTAAGCCGGCATTTGAGTTTTCAAAATGTCCCGGATCGGCGGGGCGATTCGGGATACAATATCAATAGAAAACGACGCACCCCGCGTAAATGTTTGGGAGCGCGGGCGGCCTAGTTTTCTGGTTTTGTTAAATGCCCGGGCTCCGAACCCCGGGCATTCTTATTTGCGCTTGTTGCGGCGCAAATGCCGTCCACCGTCCGCACCGCGCGTGCGCCTACGGACCTTAAACCGAACCTCATACGAGTCAAGAAACGCGATGACGGATGAGTCCGCATCGGACGGTGGAGGCTGCCTGTGTTGTCCAAAAAGAACGGGGCAAACTCCAGCGCGGAGTCTGCCCCGAAAAGAGAATGGCAAAGCAAGAACGTGGATGGACGAGAAAAGTGTCCGCAAGTCTCATGGCCATCACATCCCACCTGCCAAAGGGATGGGTGAGCGAGCGTTACTCCTGCTCGGACTCCTCGGCCTGCTTACCGCTGCGGATGAGGTGCGCCACGCCGATGCACAGCACCGCGCCACCAGCGATCCAAGTGAAGGTCACGCCATTGAGGCCGGTGAGGGGGAGGTTGGAACCCTTCTTGTTCTTGACGGTGAGGGTGACGGTACCGTCGTCGACTGACGGGGTAACCATGGTAGCGGAGTCAGGCTTCTCCACAGTAACCTTCAGCGTATTTACAGCTGTTTTTTCGTCGAGCGCCACGCCCTCGTCTTTATTAAGCCCCTCAGGCTTGATAGTGAAGGTAAAGTCATCCAGCGTATTGTAGCCAGGGTTGCTGTCCTCGACCTCGTGCACCGTGTAGGTACCAGCATCAAGACCCTTGACGTAAATTTCGCCGCCATTTGCAGTTGTGAACTCATACGATTTGTCGACTAGAACGCCATTGCTGTTGACATACTTGTTCATGGAGCCAGCATCGTCAGGATCGGTTGCCCGAATGGTAAACTTAACTCCGTCAAGCTTAGTTGCCTCAGGAGCAGCATCCTGCTTGATGATCTTAAGCGCATAGGTGTAGTCGCGAACGGTATCGGGCACAGACTCACCCTTTCCTTCGCTCATGGGATTGTTGGAATAGATAAGCTTAACCTCGTTGTCGTTACCTATGCTGCCAACGACCGCTTTCTCGGAATTAAGCTGAGCGGTATAGGTGACAACAACCTTGGAATCAGGGGTGAGAACGACACCGGCAGTCTTGAGGTCCCCAAAGGTGACCGTCAGCAGGCTCTTGCCATCCGTCTGAGGGTCACAGCCAACCTCGTAATGATTAGCAGCCTTATCAATCAAAGTGCCCGTCGAATCATTATTCTCTGTGTAAATCCTGACCTCAACAGACTCCGTATTGGCCGTCAACCCAGCGGAAAGCGTATCGTGGAACTGATAATAGTACGTGCCGAACGTAGCAATATTGCTAGCAACGGTACCAGTCAGCTGATATTGGACATCCTGGCCCACCTGAGAGTCAGCCTTATCGGCCCACTCGCTGTTGGGCTTGTCATCCTTGACCTTCTTCGTAACCGTGGGGATGCCGGTTTTCTCGGTCACGGTTACTCCAGTACCACCTACGACGGCGAAAATCGGCGAGGTGCCCGTCTGATTTTTGTTGGAATATTCGTCCTTCGAACCGATAGAACTATCATCTGTCAGGAAGAGATAGTAGCCAGTGCTCTCAGCCTTAAAAGAACCGCCAGCATCGAACGCCTCACCTGACGGCTGCTCGTTATTCTTTACAGTGGCAGCAATTGTATTGAGCAAATCTCCGTTCTTGACGATTACTCCTGCGCCTTTTTCAGACTCGGACACGTAGGTGCCCAACCAATCAGCAATATCCTGAGCAGAAGGAGTTGGGGGAAGCTTGTCGCCATTGCTAGCATCTTTGCGGATAGCTTCAATAATCTCGTTCTTGGTGGTTGAATTCGTTATGGTATCAGCCCATTCGACATCAGATGTAACTTTTCCATTCTTGTCATCGTGAACTTTCGCCTTGAAGATTTGGTACGGAACGAACCTCGTCTTATTGTTACTCTCGCTCTTGTTGCTCTCGCTCTGCGCAATGACGATGCTGTCGTCCTGAATCGTCGCGCCATCAGCAAACGCCATGGTCACCGGCGCCATCACGCCGCCGAAGCTCAGCGCTGCTGTGAGGCCGGCGGTTACTGCCAGGCGTGCGATGTTCTTACTCATGCTCATCTTCTTTTCCTCCGTTTTCCGTTTGGTTCTCATTCGATCGGTCATCATCTGTCTGTGTCTTAGCATCTACTTCGCTACGTCTCGCCCCGCTCTCTGCGGGGCTGCCAGCTACTCTTTATGGCTGCCACCTCCCCGCTTGACCAGGAGCGCGACCACGATGAGCGCGGCTCCGGCGACCGCTGCGGCGGCCGCGGCGTACATTGCCATATCGCCAGTCGAGGGCATAAAGCCTCCGGTGGTAATGCTAGGGGGTGTGCCGGTGGGCGTGTTGATGAGCGACGCCTCCAGGCTGCCCGTCGACCCGTCCGCACTGTCGGCGCGCAGGGGCGACTCGGCCGTGATGGTGAGCTTGGGCTTGGCGGCGGCCACCTGGTCGACGTCCAGGCCCTCGGCCTTGACCGTCACGGAGCGCGTGCCCTCAAAGGCGGTGTAGCCCTTGGGCGCCTTGAGCTCGCGGACCTCCAGCTTGCCCGAGTCCACGCCCGAGACGGTCACGCGGCCGTCCTCGCCCGTGGTGACGGTGGCCTTGCCCTCCGCATCCCACGTGCCGTCGGCCGCTAGCGTGCGGCCGCGGTCGTCGGCGATGCTCAGGACCGCCCCGGACAACGGCTTGTCGCCGTCGCTGCCACGCTTGGTAAGCGCGAGATCCCAGGTGTAGGCGCACGCATCGTCGCTCGGCGTGCGGGTAAAGCCGGCGTCGCCGGTCTGATCGGCAAAGGGAGAACGCGGGTAGCGCAGGTAGACCTCGTTGGGGTTGCCCTTCGCGATGCCGTGGTTGCACGCGCTGTTGAGCGGCGCATTGTACACGGCGACCACGCGGGCGCCCGCGGCAAAGGCGTCGGCCCCGCCGAGCGCGGCGATCAGGTCGCCGGTGCGCACGGTGAAGGTCTTACCGTCGGCCGCTACCTTGGTGGCGCACTGGGCCGTGATGTCGGTCCAGCCCTTCGCGGGCTCGGTGCCGGCGCGGCCGTCCTTGTCGCCCGAAACGGCGTCGAAGCCACCGTCCGCGCCCGCCGCCACGTACACGCGCATGCTCGCGGCGACCTTGGAGGGGTCGAGTCCCGCGCTCATGGTGTCGACGAACCGCACCGTATAGGTGTCGTAGGCGGTGAGCCCCGCGGGAACCGTGGCAGAGAGGCGCCAGTACAGGTCGTCGGCGACCGTGGCGTCGGCGGCCTTCTGCCAGGCGGCGGTGCTGTCCTCCAGCACATGCTTGGACACCTTGGGGGTCGCTGCCTTGGGCTTGACGGTGACGGCGCTGCCGCCGACCAGGGCCATGACCGGCGCGGTGCCGGCCTCGCCCTGGGCGATGGCGTCGTCGTCGGCGACGATGAGCCAGTAGCCGCAGGGCAGCTCGGCCGCCGTGCCCGCGTTAAGGGCCACGGGCTCGGCGCCAGAGCTCTGGAGGGAACGAGCGAGCTGTGCGCTCAGCGCGCTCGTAAGGTGGGAATCGGTGTTGAGCCACTCGGCAGCTTCCTGCGCGGTGGTCTGGGAATTGGGCATGCCGGCGCTGTGCAGCACAGGCAGCGCGGCGTCGCGCACGGCGTCGCTTGCCCAGGCAAGGTCGGTGGCGATCTTAGCGTCGCTGTCGCCGTCGACGACGTTGGCACTAAAGATCTGATAGGCGTCGTAGCTGCTCGCCACGGTGCCGCTCACCGTGATGGAACCGGTCGAGGTCGGCGCGGCCTGCGCGGATGCGGGGAATACAACCGCGCAGGTGCCGATCAGGAGGGCAAGCAGCGCAAACAAGATCGGGAAGGAGCAAACTTTCTTATTCACGACGCTTACCTCCCTTCGCATTCGCCTTGCGACGAATGTGCATCCAGGCTGCAGCGACGCAAAGCACCGCCGCGCCGGCAAGGTACGTCAGAGTGACGCCCGACATACCGGAAAGAGGCAAAGAGGTGGAGTAGGTGTTGGTGAAGGTGGGGTCATCGGTCTTGTGTTTCGCGTCGTTGGCGTCGATCTCGTAGTAGGTCGGCGTGCATTCCAGCGTGCCGTCACCCTTGTCCGTTGCCGTCACCACGACCTTGAAAGTCTTGGTGTCGTTCTTGTAGCCTTCGTGTTTGGTGCCATCGTTCTCGTCGGCGTCGCATTCACGGATGTAGCAGGTGAACTTCGCCTGCCGATTGCTATCGAGCTCATCAGCGCCTAGTGGGCCGATTTCTACCGGATCGAACTTTACTATCTGAGGGTTTTCCGACCCAGAAGTATATGTATATATGGGCTGAAAAGTTTTCTCCGCGTTGTCGGTATTCTCAGCATACAACTTGAACTTGAACTTCTTCATCTCGCCGCCGTCGACCTTCTTGGTCACCTGAGGTATCCAAGTGCCGCTGGAGGTGTACGGAGTGTACTTGTTGGTGAAGGTCTTTCCCCCGCCGGGGCCGACAATCGAATAATAACCTTGGTCGTTCGGTTTCAACGGGTTAGTTGAATCTCCCAGACTCACGCTTGTGATCGTGTAGTTGTGAACGCAAAGAGAAACCTCCGAGTTTGGATTTTCCCTGCTAGGCACTTTCATGAGTTCCGTTTTGTTGTCCTGAACCTTCACCACAATCTTGTACACGGCTGGGTCGTACGTGATGTCGGGATCGTACGTAATGTCGGGATCATTGCCAGCATTTTCGACCAAGTAGTATGTAATCTCATTAGCCTTAACAGCCTTATCAACGTACTGTTCACCAAGGTCAAAGGTGATGTTACCGCTCTCATCATTCTTGGCGGTTCCGACCAAGGTGCAGCCGCCACTGTTGAATGTCTTGTCATTCCAAGAGGGCTCCGTCGCGGCATCCGGATCCTTACGGTAGACCGAGAAGGAGAACTTGCCTTTGCCAAAATTCATGTTTTGATTGGTCTGCTGATTGGCCCGCTGATTTATCAGCGCCTTGGTTGCCTTCAACTTAAGGCTCGGTAAGATGTACGTATCCGCAGGCATGCCTAGGTACAAGTTGCCATTCGACATGATGCCGCCACCATGGTCCCAAGAATAGTTGCCCGTGATGAAAGTTGTCGCTTTATTCCGTACTGCACCAATCGTCGTTTTATCCTTGATATCAACACCCGAAGTCAGACCGATGCTATTTTTTACCTGAGCAGCACCGTTGGCGGGGATGCTGATGCGATTCGTTAGCTCAATGCTTCCCGAATACTTAGCGTCTATATCGCCAAGCATCTTGCCGCTTACCACTGCGACCGGCGTTGTGTGACCTTCCGCCGCGAGGAAGAAATCGGCATGACCATTCTTACGAAAAACATGATTGCCGTTTCTATCGACCGAGTTATAGGCTTCCACGTCTTCTGTCTTACCGTTGCCACCGCCAGAAAGATGGGGGCTGCTATTATTGCCGGTATTATTCGACGGGTCGTATTTGTCGTTTTCGTTGTTGTAACTAGAAGCGCCTCCAGCGTCAGTGTTGCCAAAGATCGCCGTGCCGTCGGTGTTCGTTACCAACGTCTTGCCCGTCGGGCAGACTGCAACGCCACCGCCGTAGCCGCCAGCTTCATTGGCGCTAATGTACGAGTTATATATGAATAGCCTACCAGCAGTATATTCCTTGCCTTGGTTTGAGTTTCCCTGAACAAAGATGCCGCCGCCACCCCAGTCAAAGCGAGACATGCAGTGATTGTTAGTGATATAGACTTTATTGTCTTCAGTGCCGTTAATCATCGCGTCAACCATCTGGCCCACTCGGACGCCGGCACCTTCAGATCGGTAGCTCACGTTAGAGGCAATAATTCCTCCCGTGATATTCAGCCACGCCATTCCTGAGCGAGACGTTTGGTCATTCCGTTCGACATCGGTAACGTAAACGCCGCCGCCGGCTTCCTCGGAGTAGTTGCCGGTAATCTGACCATCGGAAATAGTGACTTTCGCTCCATAATTGGCAGCAAGCCCAGCGCCGCCATGGTCACCGTTGCCATCCGTGCGGCAAAATTGAGCCATTCTATTATTCGTGATATAGCCACCAGAAACGGACACGATGCCGCCCTTGGCCATAATGCCGCCACCGAGTCCCACGCCAAGTGTGCTATTACCGGAGATTACGCCACCGGTCATGTTGATTTTGGTCATGTTGTTTTCAGAGTCTTTAGGGTTCACATCGACGCCGTTAGCGAACACACCGCCGCCATTGGAAGCGTGGTTGCCCGCGATTACGCCACCGATGAGGTTGAGGGTGGCACCTTTGCCGTTCTTGACGCCAAGTTCGATGCCTGCGCCTTGGCTCTTAGAGGTTGCACCGCAAACGTAGCCACCGCTCATATTGACGATAGAGCCTTCTTCGGCATAAACCAAACTGTTAACACTGATATTTTCCTGTTGCGTAATCACGCCACTCTCGAGATTGAACGTACCGCCCTTGTTGTCGGTTGCATAGAGATTAATGAGTTTCAGGTAGTCAAGATTCAGGTTGTCTTTGTCAGCACATGCCACGATGGCACCGCCGATACTCGTTTCATGTTTATACAGAGTCTCGGTAGTACTGGTGCCGTCCGCCTTAACAGACGATCCAGTTACATAGTAGGTGAGATTGGTAGGGATATTGGAATTGTCGTAGATCATGGAAGCAGGGTTACCATTTTTGCTGCGCGAATCATCCTGGCAAACGAAGTCGTCGCCAGTCGGAATATCCATTGCATCCTGCTGATTATCCTTGACGGTTAACGTTGCACCTTTAGTGATGTTGAACAGAGGCTGATTTATATTCGAATACTTAATCTTATGGCCGTTTAGATCCAGCGTGATATTGCTACCGTCTTCGTCGAGCAGAATATACGTGCTGATATCAATATCGTTCACAAGTTTGAAGTTGGCAGTGCCGCTTGCCGCCTCCAGTCCAGATTTCAGCTTTTCCGCGCTATCTATCTCGTCGGATGCCGTTTCAGTCTGCCCGCCTTCCGCGGCCACCTTTACAGCATTGTCATCTGCCGGCTCGTTATCTTCGACCTGCAGCTCGCCCTCAGGCTGATCCTCAGCCTGATTCTGCTCAACGCCATTAGTAGGATCGGTCTCGCCACCCTTGGCGTCGTCACTATTCTGGTTTTCGGTATCCCCGTTGTTGGTGTTATCTACACCAGTAGACTCACTTGAGAAACCCCCCCATCACAGTTTTCTCGGTAGAATCTGCCTGGGCATCGTTGGCAATGGCCTGCGAGATCGGAGGCATGACGAGCGACAGTACCAGGCTCAACACGGATGCTCCGCACAAAACGCCTGCCAGTACACGGCGCGTCGCTTTATTACTCTGCTTAAATCTGTCTGAATTCGCTTTCATCGATGTCTCCTCCCCAAGAGACCGCGATCTTGCTCTTTCACTATCAAACGCATCTGCGCAACCTGTAATTGCACGCGCTTGTTGTACATATTGTAACGATTGTTTAAACATCCGAGCAACAAAAGCCGATAGTTTTGTAGCCAGTTCTCAATTCTCTTGACATTTACTCAGATTTGCTTTCGTTTATTCGCTATAAATAATCTGTTTCTACTGGTAATTAAGCCAGTTATCAGTTTTTTAATAGCATTTTATTTATTTGCACAACATTTTGCTCAAGAGCATGCATCCTGTGAACGGTCGAAAATCGACCGTGAACGGTAGGTCATTAGCCGGGATGAATAGACTACCAAATTGATGGGAATATCTTTAACTCATCGGTGGTTAGAAGCGTAATGTTCAGACAACCATATCTGAATTTTCGCGCAGATTTTAGGCATCAATTCGCCCAAATCGCCTGAGGACACCGCAAAGGTGCCTGTTCCCCTTGTGATGGCCCTCCCCCGGCGCTACAGCAGATGTTCCTCGATAAAGATCGCGATGCCGTCTTTGTCGTTGCTGGCGGTTACAAAATCGGCGGCGGAGCGGGTGGCGTCGCTGCCATTTGCCATGGCCACACCCACGCCGGCGTCGGCCACCATGCAGGTGTCGTTATCGGCATCGCCAAACACGCAGATGTTCTGGAGCTCCATGTCGTTGAGCTCCGCCACGCGCACAAGGCCGCGCGTCTTGGACACGCGCGGATCCATGAACTCGTAGAGCCGCTGCGTGGTTTGCAGAGCCGCCGCCTTAACAGTGCCATCAGCAAACGTCGACGCCCGCTCAATCACCTGCGGCATCACCTCGGGCGCCATGGTAAACATCACCTTGGGCTGCGGCTCGCGCAAAAACTCGGCAAAATCGACCACCTGGTAGGGCACGCCGTCGACGCGCGACAGGTGCTCGACGCACGCGTTGCTCTCGGGCACGTAGAACACGCCGTCTCGGGGGCAGACGGGCGTTGCCGGAAGGTCCGCCATGTGCTTGCAGATGCGCGCGATGGTCTCGCCCGGCAGCGGATAGCTCAGCTCGTTGATGTCGTGCGCGCGGTCGATGACCTCGGCGCCACCGCAGCCCACCATCACGTCTACCAGGCCTTCGATGCCCCAGAGCTCGTACATGGCCTCGGTCGCGTGGGCGTCGCGCCCGGTGCACAGGCCAAAGAGCACGCCGCGCTCGCGCAGGGCGCGGATCGCCGCCACGGTGCGCGGGGACACCGTGTGCTGGCTCGTGAGCAGCGTGCCGTCGATATCGCAGAACACGGCTTTGATGTGGCTGAAGGTGGCGTCCATGGGGGCCTTTCTGGGTTGTGCGGCGGTGTGGGGTGTATTCGTGAACGGCGTAC
Source organism: Collinsella sp. (assembly GCA_019414515.1). GTDB lineage: Bacteria > Actinomycetota > Coriobacteriia > Coriobacteriales > Coriobacteriaceae > Collinsella. The sequence continues at coordinate 17,177 of DXLX01000032.1, read as the reverse complement.
ATGGTATACCAAGGCGCGGATGCTGCCTGTCAAAGCAAAAACCACCACAAAGGTACCTGGCCCCTTTGTGGTGGTTGCGACGCTTGCGGGCCAAACCATCACAACATTCGACGTTTTTCGGCAAAATCGCGATTTTTACCGAATGTTGTGATGGTTTTACTGCAAAGCAAAACCCACCACAAAGGAGCCTGGCCCCTCTGTGGTGAAAATGACGTTTGCCCAGATAAAACCTGCCAAAATAAACCTGTCCCTATTTGGCAGGTTTTAGGCCAGATGATCTTGGATAAGGTCGCAGATAGCTCGGGCGTCGTTGATGTTGATGGCTCGGGTCGCGAAGCCGGCGTCGAAGGCCTGACGCGCCAGGGCCTCGTTGCAGGCAAGGGCCAGCGTGTGACCGTCGACCAGGTCGAGCGAGCTCTTGCCGCGCAGACGGTCGACACCGGAGCGCGCGACCACGATGTTGTCGAAGCCCTCGGTCTTGTAGCCCTCGATGATCACCACGTCGACATCGTTGTAGCGCGACAGTAGCTCGCGCGCGGGCATCTCGTCCTCCTCGCGTGTGTCGGCGTACTCCGCCCAGCGCGTGGCGCAGATAAGGCCCACGTGCTTGGAGCCGGCCTGGTGATGGCGCCACGTATCCTTAGCGGGTACATCGATATCAAAGCCGTGATGCCCATGATGCTTGAGCGAACCCACGCGCAGGCCGCGGCGGGTGAGTTCGGCGATAACCTTCTCGACGAGCGTGGTCTTGCCCGAGTTTTGGTAGCCGATAAACGCGATCGCGGGGACGGCCGGAGTGGGAGCTGCGGGCGCGACGGCGACGGATGCGCTCGCGGGCGCGTTGCCCGCGGCTCCCACGGCCTCAACGGCAGCGGCCCGACGCTCTGCGCGATCCCACACACCCGAGCGGCCGCCCTCCTTGTGCAGCAGGCGCACGTCGACGATCTCCATGCCGCGATCGACCGCCTTGCACATGTCATAGATCGTTAGGCACGCGGCACTCGCGCCGGTCAGGGCCTCCATCTCGATACCCGTCTTTCCCGTTACGCCGGCCGTAACCAGCACGTGAAAGCCAACCTGCCCGTCCGCGCGCGCCGGCGCCCAGCCCTCGGGCACATCCTCGGCCGGCGTCCCCGCCGGAGCGATGGGTGCAATGTCGCACTTGCTCTTGGTAATGAGCAACGGATGGCACATGGGGATGATGTCGCTCGTGCGTTTGATGGCCATAATGCCCGCCACACGCGCGCAGGCAAGCACGTCGCCCTTCTTGGCACGGTCCTGCAGCACCATGGCCTGCGTCTCGGGATGCATGAGGATGGTGCCCTCGGCGATGGCGATACGATGGGTCTCGGCCTTGTCGGACACGTCGACCATGCGCACCTCGCCCTTGGCGTCCACGTGCGTCAGCTCGTCGCGACGGGCGTCGCGGGCGGGCTCGGTGGCAGCGCTGACAGACGGCTGCGCGTCTGCAACGGCATCGCTGGCCGCAGCTGTGACTTTGTGGGCAGACATCGCGGCCCTGCGAGCGGCCTTGGTGGCATCGGCGTACCTGCTCTTGGCCATATGATCATCCTCCGATTTGGGACATAAATCGTTGCGTGCCCTCAATTATCGCGTGTTCCTGCGGTTTGTGGGCCACGACATCGCGCCAAATCGAAAGTACCTGCATATCATCACCACGGCGCAGCGCCTCACGCACCGAATACTCGGCATCGCTGAACAGGCACGGACGCACGTTGCCATCGGCCGTCAAGCGCAGACGGTTGCAATTCGCGCAAAAATGGTTGGACATGGCGCTGATGAAGCCGACCGTTCCCGCCGCGCCCGGAAAGTACCAATAACGTGCGGGGCCCGCGCCGGCAGGAGCGTCGGTAGTGCTGAGCGGTTCGAGCTCGCTCAGGCCCACCGCGGCGGCCCCGGCATTGACGCGTGCCCGCAGCTCGTCGCTCGGCACGGTGTCGCTCGCATCCCACAGCGCCGGATTGAGCGTGGGCGCGTGCGGGTCCACGGCGCAACGCGAGCTCGTACGCTCGTCGCCAATGGGCATGTATTCGATAAAGCGCAAGTGAATGGGACGATCGACGGTCAGGCGCGCAAGGGCCGCCACATCCTGGTTGAGCCGGCGCACAACAACGCAGTTGACCTTAACGGGCTCAAAGCCCCAAGCCAGCGCCGCGTCGATGCCAGCCATGGTCTGCTCGAGCCGGCCCAGGCGCGTGATCTTTCCAAAGAGCGTAGGGTCGAGCGTGTCGAGCGAGATGTTAACGCGGTTAAGACCGGCATCTTTGAGCTGCGGTGCCAGCTTGGGCAGCAGGGCGCCGTTGGTGGTGAGCGAGATGTCCTCGATCTGCGGAATCGCGCGGATGTCGCGAATAAGCGGAATGATACGGCGGCTGACCAGCGGCTCGCCGCCCGTCAGGCGTACGCGGCGAATGCCCTCCCCCGCCACCAAGCGCACAAAGCGGGCGATTTCCTCGGCGCTGAGCAGCTCGTCGTGCGCGCGGGGCGCCACGCCATCGGCCGGCATGCAATAGATGCAGCGGAAATTGCACTTGTCGGTAACGGCAATGCGCAGGTAGTTGATATCGCGGCCAAAGCCGTCATGTTGCACGTGCCCGTCCACGCAGCCCTCCCCTCACGCGGCATTTTATTCTTCGGAAAACATAATACCCCACAAGAGAATTATGCCGACACCCGTACGACAGGACAGGTCGCTTCGAGCAAAACGGACTTCCCAAGCCCATCCTCAGCACAGACCATCACAACATTCGATGCTTTTCCCGATTTTGGCGAAAAACGTCGAATGTTGTGATGGTTTGCCTGCCCACAGCACCCCGCGGAAGGACCAAAGCGCCCCTAAAGGCCGCCATCCCAGTGTCGAATCACGAATTCTCGCAAGTCGTTCTGCCGCTTTTGGAACGCTTCGCTTCGGTCGCACTTAAGGCCCATCGCGAGTGCGATGGCGTTCATCGCCCGGTGCAATTGCAGCTGGTGGGCAAACTGAGTCCCGGTGAGGACGATCATCCTAAAGCCCAGCGCGCTCAGCACGGTCATACGCTCCGCATCCGACGCGCTGCGCTGTTTATCAAGATGATCCGAGCCGTTGTATTCAATCCCCGTACCGCTCGCGGGCGCATATACGTCGATCTCGAAATACCCGGCCTTTGCGAGATACTTGAACTCGTTGGGAACATCGACCCGATGGTTGAGCTCGATCTTGGCGTATCCCAGCCCGCCCTGAGAACGCTTTGCTACGACCATGATTGCGGTGGCCGTCTCCATGGGCGACCGCGCGCCATCGTGCACGCGCTTGAGCACGGCGGCCGCGCGTACAGCCCCCTGACGAGATCGATTCTCATTGCAATAAGCAATCAAGTCGGCAACGGTATACCTCTGCCCCATCTCGATATAATCGTCTGTCGACAGATGATTCAAATGGTATCGGGCGCAGATTTCGTAGCCATATTCCAGCTGCTCGGGTTCACTCATCCACGAACCCGCTTGGACAAAACACATGACCTCATCAACCACCAGAAGGCCCTCTGCCACCTCGATAAGATGACCTGGAGGTACCGGCGCCCCAAACACGTGGCACCTAAATCCAGCCGGCGTCGAGCGCTCAAAATCGAAGTTGACGAGCGTGTCGATATGATCGAGCTCTTCTCGTGGAATACCAAGCGCAACCAGATAGTCGGCAACGATCCCAACTGCCGTTGAAGCCCTCAGCCCCTTGGCATCGAGTCCCAATTTGGGCAGGCTCGCGGTCGACTCCGCCTCGTTAGCAAGCGAGTCCCCATCGTATAGACTGCTTGCTCGCGAGAGCGGCTCGGACGGGCGCGCCACGTTGTGGTACAGCCAGGCAGTCTTATGGGACAGGACGATCGGCAGGTCCATGAGCCCTCCAATGGAGTCGGATAACCAACCTTATTCCCCTGCCCACGGGTCCGCACACCTTCGTGCGCAAGAAAGCGATTCCACCCGGTCGAGTGGTAGAAAAACCATCACAACATTCGATGCTTTTCCCGTTTTTGGCAAAAAACGTCGAATGTTGTGATGGTTTGAGGCGAAGTGAGGGGCACGGAGGGATCAAAGCATCGTGCTCGAACGGGTTAATCCAGCTCTTTTAAGCCATGCGCCAGCTGCCAGTACTCGCCGTGCTGGGCGAGCAGCTCTTCGTGCGTGCCGCGCTCGATGATGCGACCGTGTTCGAGGACCATGATGGCGTCGGCGTCGCGGACAGTGGACAGGCGGTGCGCGATCATAAACGTGGTGCGACCGCGCATGATGCGGTCCATACCGCGCTCGATGAGCTTTTCGGTACGCGTGTCGATACTCGAAGTGGCCTCGTCCAGGATGAGCACCGGCGGGTCGGCGACGGCCACGCGCGCGATGGCGAGCAGCTGGCGCTGGCCCTGCGACAGGTTGGCGCCGTCGGCCGTGACCGGTGTGTCGTAGCCTCTAGGCAGGCGGCGGATAAACGAATCCGCGCAGGCGGCCTCGGCGGCGGCGCGCACCTCCTCGTCGGACGCGTCGAGCTTGCCAAAGCGAATGTTCTGCGCAATGGTGCCGCTAAACAGGTGCGTGTCCTGCAGCACAATGCCGAGCGACCCGCGCAGGCTGGCCTTGGCAATGTGCTTGACGTCGATGCCGTCGTACGTGATCTCGCCGTCATCGACCTCGTAGAAGCGGTTGATGAGGTTGGTGATGGTCGTCTTGCCGGCACCCGTGGAGCCCACAAACGCGATCTTTTGCCCCGGCTTGGCAAACAGGTTGAGGTCCGTGAGCACGCGGGTGCCCGGCACGTAGGAAAAATCCACGGCATGGAAGCGCACGTCGCCGGCAAGCGGGACCAAGCCGCACGTGAGCTCGGTGCCGTCGGCAGCCACCGCGCGGCCCGACTCATCAACGGCTGCCACGTCATGCAGATGCCCGTACGCGCCCACGCCCTGGCCCTCGGGAATTTTCCACGCCCACGCGGCATCGCCCGTCTGCACCAGCTCCACGCAGCCCTCGTCCACCTCGGGCTCAAGGTCCATAGCCGCAAACAGGCGCTCGGCACCGGCCAACGCGTTGAGCAAGAAGTTGCCGAGCTGCGTAAACTGGTTGATGGGCATGGCGGCCTGGCGCACAAAGACCAGGTAGCTCGCGAGCGCACCTACGTCGGCGAGCCCCTTGATGCAGAGCATGCCGCCCGCCACGGCGACGATGGCATAGTTGACGTAGCCAATCACGACGGTCATGGGCACCATGGAGTTGGCATAGCTCACGGCGGCGGTGCCGGTGCGGCGAAGCTCGTCGTTGCGGCAGGTGAAGCCGGCGACATTCGCTGCCTCACGGTTAAAGACCTTGATGACCTTTTGGCCCGAGACCATTTCTTCGATATATCCGTCCAGGTCGCCAAGCGATGCCTGCTGGGCGGCAAAGAAGCGCTTAGAGCGCGCGCCCGAGTAGCGCGCATACAGCACAATGGCCGCATCGCACACGAGCGTGATAATCGTGAGCTGCCAGTTAAGGATGATGAGCATGGCCGTGGTGCCCACAACCTGAATGGCGGCCTGAATCACGTTGGCAAAGCTGTTGTTAAGCGCCTCGGAGACGGTGTCGACGTCGTTGGTGAAAAAGCTCATGATGTCGCCCGAGCGCGTGCTGTCAAAATAACTGAGCGGCAGCGTCTGGATGTGCGCGAACAGGTCGCGGCGAATATCGGACACCACGCGTTGGGCCGCGCGCACCATAATCTGCGAGTAGCCCAGGGCCGAAAGCACGCCCGCGGCGTAGATGATCGCCGTCAGGATGACCTGCTTGGCGAGCAGTTCATCCCCGCCCGTGGCCAAACCGTTAACGATGGGGCGCACCATGTAGGTGCCGACGAGACTCGCGATGGCGGCGACGGAGGCGAGCACGCCCACCGCGAGCAACGAGAACTTGGCATGCCCCATGTAGGAGAGCAGGCGGCGCACCGTGCGCTTGAGGTCGGCCGGGCGTGCTTGGGCTGCGGTCTTAGGCATGACGCTCACCCCCTTCCAAGGGCGATCCGCATGCGACGGAGGAAATCGGATCATTCGCGCAACCATCGTCGCTGCCGTCGCCGGCGTCCGCGTTCCTCGCAAACTCCATCTGCGAGGCGTAAATCTCCTGGTAGATGTTGTCGCCCGCCAGCAGCTCCTCGTGCGTGCCCACGCCGTGGACACGACCGTCGTCCAACACCACAATGCGATCGGCATCCATGACGCTCGCGATACGCTGGGCGATGATGAGCACGGTCGTATCGGAAATCCGAGCGATGTGCTCGCGAATCTTAGCGTCGGTCGCCATATCGACCGCGCTGGTGGAGTCATCAAAAATGAGCACGCGCGGATGCTTGAGCAGCGTGCGCGCGATGCACAGGCGTTGCTTCTGGCCACCCGAAACACCGGCGCCGCCTTGGCCCAGCTCTCCGTCCAGCCCGCCGATGCGATCGAGGAACTCGTCCACGCACGCCGCGCGGCAAGCCGCGAGGAGCTCATCATCCGACGCCTGCGGATTGCCCCACTGCAGGTTCTCGCGCACGGTGCCCGTGAACAGCACGTTCTTTTGCAGCACAATGCCCACGGCGTCGCGCAAGGCAGCCAGGTCGTAGTCACGCACGTCATGTCCGCCCACAAGCACGGCGCCCTCGGTGGCGTCGTACAGGCGCGCAATCAGCTGCACAAGCGAGCTCTTGCCCGAGCCCGTGCCGCCGAGGATGCCCACCGTCGAGCCGCTCTCGATACGAAGGTCGATATGCTCGAGCACATCCTCGGCTGCATCCGCGCGGTATTTAAAGGAAACGTCGCGAAACTCGATACTGCCGTCCGCTGGCGCCGCAATCGCGAGGTCCCCCGCAGGGTTGGCGATAAAGGGCTCTTCATCGAGCACCTCTGCGATACGGCCCACACTCGTGAGAGCGCGCGTGAGCAGCAAAAACACGTTGGAAATCATCATGAGCGAGTTCATGATCAGCAGCACGTAGCTCATAAAGCCCGTGAGCGAGCCCACGCCCAAGCGACCTTCGATGATCATGCGGCCGCCAATCCACAAGATCGAGAGCGCAGCCACGTACATCGAGAGTTGGAACACCGGCAGGTTGAGCACGGCGGTGCCGAAGGTCTTGGTCGCCGTGCCGGCGAGCTCGGTATTGACGGTGTCGAACTTGTCGCGCTCGTGCTCGGCGCGCACGTAAGCCTTCACGGCGCGTACGGCGGTAAGATCCTCTTGCACCACGCCGTTGAGGTGGTCCATCGAGGTCTGGAGTTGGCGGTAGAGCGGGCTCACGCGCACGGTAATGATACCGAGCACGATGGCGAGCATCGGCAGAATGACGGCAAAGACCGCCGCGAGCTCGCGCGAGAGCGCAAAAGCGTAGACGAGGCCCATGACCAGATTTACCGGCCCGCGCACCATGGGGCGGAAGCCGTTACCTACGGCGTTTTGAATCACGGTGATGTCGGTGGTCATGCGAGTGACGAGCGAGCTGGCGTCGTAGTTGTCCAGATTGCCAAAAGCGAGCGTCTGGATCTTGCGATACTCGACCTCACGCAAGTTAGCGCCCAGCCCCGAGGCAACGCGAGCAGACGTGCGCGCATAGCCCAAGCCAAGTGCCAGCGAAAATGCGGCGCACACCAGCATATACGCACCCTGCAACAGCATGTAGTTGATGTCGCCCGCGGGCACGCCCACATCGATGATATTTGCCATGATGACCGGGATAAACAGCTCGAGCGCCGTCTCGGCCGTCACAAAGAGCACGCCGAGTATGGCATCGCGGCGGTATGCCCCCAGATAGGAAAACAGAATCTTGAGATTGCGCACGCAGGTTCATCCCCCATCAAACGTTGTTCGCAAACCCACGTATTATGGCGCGCCGTGCGGCGGTGTCAAGTGTTCCGAAATCGGTTTCTGCAAGGCTAGCGCAGGCGCCAAGCTCGCAGGGCGCACGTCCGTATTCAATTGGAAATGAACGCGAGCGTGACTTTTTTCGCCCCACTGCCGACACAAACCTTGACTCTACAATCGTTGTAGGGTTTTCACTACACTGGTAGCTAAACGAACCAAGTCAGAAAGTGCCCCGCCCATGGAACACGACCTCACACGCGGCAATGTCCTCAAGACCATCGCGGTCTTTGCCCTGCCCTATATGCTCTCGTACTTTTTGCAGATGCTCTACGGTATGGCCGACCTGTACATGATGGGGCAGTTTAGCGGCGCTGCCGGCATCACCGCCGTGGGCAACGGCGCGCAGACGCTCTATATCATTACCGTGACGCTTGTGGGTCTGGCCATGGGAACGACGGTCATCGTCGGCCACGCCGTTGGCTCGCGCCGGTTTGACCGCGCCGAGACCGCCATCGGCAACACCATCACGCTCTTTATGGGCGTCTCGGTGGTGCTGGCCGCTGTCCTGCTCGCACTGTGCCCGCAGATCGTGACACTCATTGGCACGCCGGTCGAGGCAGTCGAAGGCACCGCCGCCTACCTGCGTATCTGCTTTATGGGCATTCCGTTTATCGCCGCATACAACATTCTTTCGGCCATCTTTCGCGGGCTGGGCGATTCGCGCTCGCCCATGTACGTGATCGGCGTGGCGTGCATCATCAACATCGCGCTCGATTTTCTGTTTATCGGACACATGGGGCTCGGCCCCGTGGGCGCGGCGCTCGGCACGGTGACCGCCCAGACGGCCAGCGTTGCCCTCGCGCTCGTCTGGCTCAAGAGCCGCCGCACGAACATCCACGTTAAGCGCAGCGACCTGCGCCCCCAGCCCGAGGTGCTCGGCAGCATTCTTAAGATCGGCGTGCCCGTGGCCGTGCAGGACGGCTGCATCCAGGTGGCGTTTATGTTTATCACCGTCATCGCCAACCACCGAGGGCTCGTCGACGCCGCCGCCGTGGGCCTGGTCGAGAAGATGATCAGCTTTTTGTTCATTGTGCCGAGTTCCATGGGCGCCACCGTCAGCGCGCTCACGGCGCAAAATGCCGGCGCGGGCAAGGGCGATCGCGCGCGTCAGGTGCTCAAAGACGCCATGACCATCTCGGTGGTGTACGGCTGCCTGATCACGGTGCTGATGTGGCTGGTGGCACCGGCGTTTATCGGCTTTTTTGCCAAGGACGCCGCGGTAGTCGCGGCCGGTACCGGCTATATGCGCAGCTACATTTTCGATGCAATCTTTGCCGGCATCCACATTTGCTTTAGCGGCTTTTTCGCTGCATACGGCAAGAGCTACATCGGCTTTGCGCACAACGTGCTGGCCGTGGCGCTCATTCGCGTGCCGGGCGCGTGGCTGCTGTCGAACGCCTATTCCGACACGCTGTTTCCCATGGGCATCGCTTCGCCGTGCGGGTCGATTCTGTCGGCAGTCATCTGTGTTGTCGCGTTTACCGTGCTCAACCGGCGCGGGGCTTTTGACAAGTTGGCAGCGTAGCGGGACGACGCGAAATCGCCCTTATCGACGACATCATCAGCGACGACCCGGCGACCCAAGTGACGCGGATCGCGGTGCCGGTTGCCCCGTCCAAATAAGAACTGCCCAGAAAACGTTCGGCTGAAAGCAGAATCTTGACGTTATAGGCCATATTTTGCCTCAAGGTCATCGAGAGCCTCAAAGGCATCACGCGCCATGCCAGCAGCACGCTCCCGCTCGGCCACAGCTATACGAGCCATCAGACGAGCCTTAGCCTGTTCCTGAACCATGAGGTCGTAGTCCTCGGATCGAAGTACAACAAATTTGCTATAGCCGTTTTTTGTAACAGTCACTGGACCAGGAGCCTCCCAACAAGCTCGCTAAACACTGGAGACAGTCCTCGATATGGCGGTTTTACTCCTCCGGAATCGGAAACGCACGGATGAACTCTGCAGGCGAGAAGGTCTTGATGGTCGAGCGCACAAAAGCGGCGCGGTCACGCGTGATAATAAAGTCCACGCCGGCACGCTCGGCCATCGCACGGATACAGCCGTCCTCAAAGTCCGGCTCATCGGAATAGGCGGAGGCAAAACAAGCCTCTTGGTCGAGAGACTCTACCGAGTAGCTCTTAAGGCAGTCGCGCACTACCTCGCGCCCGCGCGCCTCGCCGGCCTGTTTGGTGAGAATGTAATACGCGTCCTTGAGAGAGCAGGCCGAAACAACGCCCTCGATAAGCCCCACGTCGACGAGCCCCTTGATCGTTTGCGCCGCTGCGTGCTCCGGCCGGCCCGGCAGCACACAATCGAGCAGAAAATTGGTATCGAGAAATGCCCTCATAGGTAGCGCTCCCTCGCGACGCGCTTTTCATCTTCAACCGTCATCGTATCGAGCGGCGTTCCCTTTGGCATTTTGGCTACGATATCGAGATACTCCTGGTAGTCCTCATCCTCCGCGAGCATCTCGCGAATCTCCTTCCAGGTGATCTTGGGATGCCACATCGTACCCACGTCGCGCTTGGGCTTGTCCGTGCCGCACGCCGGCTTTGCGCCCCCACGCTCCTGAGCAGCGTCATATTCCACCGCAACGGGGCTTTCATAGTCGAGCGGCACGATCTTGAACAACGGCTTGCTCCGCTTGAAGACCACAACCTCCTCGCCATCATTGGCAACCCTTTCGGCCACCTGCGTAAGGTTTTGGCGCAGCTCCGAAAACGCGACGGTAACCATAACGGCTCCTCTCAACATATATCTTTACTGCACAGTATACACGTTAATGTTAATATTAAAGTGTATAAAACTCATCACAATGGGGCAGCCCCGTTGTGGGACCTCACTGCGGGGCCCCTTTGCTTTGTATGAATCTTCTATCACTCCGGAACGACACCGCTCCGCAGGGTCACCCTCAGCAACCTACATGACGCAGATCATGCTGCCCGCCACCACGCCCAAATAAAAACCTCCCGGAAAGCATCAACCTTTCCGGGAGGTTTTCTAATTTGATTATCGATGTCCTAAGCCTGGGGCACCTCACCGGTCGCAAGAATCTGCTCGAGCGCATCCTCATCCAACACGGGCACACCTAGCTGCTCAGCCTTGGTGAGCTTGGAGCCCGCTTTGGGGCCGGCGACTAGATAGCTCGTCTTCTTTGAAACACTGCCCGAAACCTTGGCGCCAAGCACCTTGAGCGCCGCGCCTGCCTCGTCGCGCGTGCGGTTTACGAGCGTGCCGGTGAGCACGAAAGTCAGACCCGCAAGCGGCTGTGCGTCGGCGAGCTCGCCCGCCACGCCAGCGTCGGCTGCGGCTTGCGCGTGCGCGGCGCCCAAATCGACCTCGAGCGACAGGCCCGCCTGGCGCAGGCGCTCCAGCACGGCAAGGTTCTCGGGCACGGCCAGGAACTGCTTGACGCTCGCCGCAATCTTGGGACCGATGCCCTCGCACTCGGCGATGTCCTCTTCGCTCGCCAAGATGAGCTTGTCAATCGACAGGAATCGCTCGGCGATAACCTCGCCCACGCTCTTGCCCACGTGGCGGATACCCAGGGCAAACAGCACGCGACCGAGTGGCTGGCTCTTGGACTTGTTGAGCTCGGCGATGATTTTCTCGGCCGTCTTGAGGCCCACCGGGATGGGGTCGCCCTTCTTGACGCCCTTTTTGCTGTTGGAGCTGGCATAGGTGCGGCCCGTGTCCAGTCCGGCGATGTCATCGACCGTGAGCTGGTAGAAGTCCGCGACGTCGTGAATCAGCCCGGCGGCGATCATCTTGTCGACGATCTCGTCGCCTAGGCCATCGACGTCCATACAGCCGCGGCTCACCCAGTGGAGCAGGCGCTCCTTGAGCTGCGCGGGGCAGTCGATGGACACGCAGCGGTATGCCACCTCGCCGTCCTCGTGGACCACGGGGCTACCGCACACGGGGCAGACCTCGGGCATGTGCCAGTCGACCGAATCGGCCGGGCGCTTGTCGAGCACCGGCCCCACGACCTCGGGAATCACGTCGCCCGCCTTGTGCACGATGATGGTATCGCCCTCGCGCACGTTTTTACGACGGATCTCGTCGATGTTGTGCAGCGTGGCGCGCGCGATGGTGGAGCCGGCAACCGTCACCGGGTCGAACTCGGCGACCGGAGTGAGCACACCGGTGCGGCCCACCTGGATGCGAATTTCGCGTAGGACGGTCTGCTTTTCCTCGGGCGGGAACTTAAAGGCAATGGCCCAGCGCGGTGCGCGAGCAGTAAAGCCCAGGTCGAGCTGCTGCTGAAAGCTGTCGACCTTTACGACCACGCCGTCGATGTCGTAGTCCAAGTCGCCGCGATGCTCGAGGGCCTGGGCACAGAACTCGTGGACCTCGGCCGGCGTGGCGCAGCGGGCCACGTTGGGGTTGACGCTAAAACCGGCGCTGCGCAGCCAGTCGAGGAACTCACGCTGGCTGTGGACGTGCAGCGGATCGGTATCGGCAATGGCGTAGATAAAGGTGGCCAGGTCGCGGCGCGCCGTGACCTTGGGATCCTTCTGGCGCAACGATCCGGCGGCGGCGTTGCGCGGGTTGGCGAAGGGGTCGCGGCCCTCGGCATCGGCCTCTTCATTCAGACGAACAAAGCTGCCTTTGGGCATATAGACCTCGCCGCGTACTTCGATGGCACGCTCGCGGTCGGCGCCCATATGAGCAAGCGCCGGCTCGGACAGGTGCATGGGCACATCCTTGATGGTACGCACGTTGAGCGACACGTCCTCGCCCGTTGTGCCGTCACCGCGCGTGGCGGCGCGCACAAAGGTGCCGTTTTGGTAGGTAAGCGCCACGCCCAGACCGTCGATCTTAAGCTCGCAGGTATAGGTAACGCTACCGGCACCGAGCGCATCCTCGGTGCGCTGGAGCCAAGCGTCGAGCTCGTCCAGGTCCATGGCATCGTCCATGGAATACATGCGCGCCATATGCGTGACCGGCGTAAACTGCTCGCTCACGTAGCCGCCCACGCGCTGGGTATAGCTGTCGGGCGTCACCAGGTCGGGATAGGCCGCCTCGATCTCCTGCAGCTCAACGAGCATTTTGTCAAAGGCGGCGTCCGTGATCTCGGGCGCGTCGAGCATGTAGTAACGGTAGGCGTGGTAATCGAGCTCGTGGCGCAGCTCGGCCGCGCGCGCTGCCGCCTGGGCACGGGCATCGGTCGGTGCGGTGGCTTCCGCGGTCGTGGGCGTTTCGGTATCGATGTCCACGCCGTCACCAAACAGGCTCGATTGCTCCATAGCGGCACTCCTTCGCTCGATTTCAAACGGATACTAGAGTACCACCGGTCGCAATGAGGCCGAATAGCGGTCTCGAACCGCACCGAATCGGCAGCCGCCGGACCGGGGTGGGTCGCGCGATTAAACCATGCTCTTATCAGCTCTAAATGATCCGTTTTCCTCCGTCCCCAACGGATCAATAAGAAAAAAGGGCTGTCCCACGTTGATGGGACAGCCCCCTGGCCTCGATATGTGCGAAACGGCTCGTTAGTAGCCCTGGCCGTGGCCTTGCCCCTGGCCTTGCTGGCCGAGCAGCTCCTCCAGGTACTGGCGCAGCTGCTCGTCGGTAATACCGCCGTTGCCGGTATCGGTCGCGCTGTCGTCCTGCTGCTGGTTCTGCAGCTCCTCGTCGGAGCCCAGCTCGACAGTGACCTTCTTCTCTTCCTTGCCGCGCATGAGCGTGATCTCGACCTTCTCGCCCACCTCGTGGCTGCGCAGTGCGATGATCAGGCCATCGGCGCTCGTGATCTCGTCGTCGCCCAGCTTGGTGATGACATCGCCCTCCTGAATGCCGGCCTTGGCAGCAGGACCATCCTCAACGACGCTCGCCACATACGCGCCGCTATCGGTGCTCAGCTTGTTGGTGCGGGCGTTGAGCGCATTGACGCTCGAAAGCGTGGCGCCCAGGTACGGGTGCACCGGCGTCTTGCCGTCGATAATCTGGTCGGCAATGTTCTTGGCGTAGTTAACGGGAATGGCAAAGCCAACGCCCGAGCTGGAGCCCGAATAGCTCTCGATAAGCGAGTTGATACCCACAAGCTCACCATTGTCGTTAACGAGCGCGCCGCCGGAGTTGCCCGGGTTGATGGCAGCATCGGTCTGAATCATGTTTGCATAGATGGTGTTGCCGCTGGTAGAGCTCATGGCCGTGGAGCGGTACAGCGCCGACACGATGCCCGTGGAGACAGACTGCTCGTTGCCGAACGGCGAGCCAATCGCCATGACCCACTCGCCCACGTTGAGCTTGGAGGAATCGCCGATCTCGATCGGCGTAAGCTTGGAGGCGTCTGCATCCTTGAGCTTGATGACGGCCAGGTCGCTCGAGGCATCGTTGCCCACGAACTCGGCCTCGTAGGTGGTGCCGTCATCCATGGTCACCACGTACTGATCATAGCCATCAACCACGTGGTTGTTGGTGAGGATGTGGCCCTCGGTATCGAGCACCACGCCCGAACCGACACTGCCCGAACCATCCGACTCGTCGGCAGACTGCGAAAGCGAGCCATTCTGGCTACCGCTCGAAGTAGCGGTGATGGAAACAACGGAAGGCAGGGCCTTGGCAGAGACGGCCTCGGCCAGCGTGGTGTCCTCGGAGTCGATGGTGATCTTTTGCGTCGATGAACCCGAAGCACCCGCCGTCACGGCGTTCCTGCCGCCGCCGATATCGAGCGTGCCACTCATAATGAGTGCGATGACCAACAGGGCGCCGCAGGCACAGCCGGCGAGTGCCGTAATAAAGATCGGCAGCTTTTTGGTCTTAGTCTTGACCACTGTGTGCTTGTTTACAACCTGCTGGCTGCCCAGCGGCTTGCCGGTCTGTGTGTCGTAGGCCTGCACGTAGGGAATGTTGCTGTCGGCAGGCGTCGACTCCACCTGCACGCGCGGCTGCTGCTGGGTCTCGCCGGCGTTGCCCGCGTCCTGGGGACGCTGAGAATCGTTCTCGCTCATAGCTGCGATCCTTTCGTCAAATAACCAAAGGCCCGCCAAACACGTGGCGGGCCATCATTGTTCACGTTGAGTTGTACCCCAATATGCGGGTGCACGTGTATGAGAACGCAATCTTTTAGGAAGGCTTAAGTTCTGTTGCGGACCCGAAAGGAACCCACGCTTGCGGCAAAACCACCACAAAGGTGCCTGTCCCCTTTGTGGTGAAAAGCTAGTCCTTAAACAGATAGCCCACGCCGCGGACGGTGGTGATGTGTGCCGCAATCTGCGGGCCCACCTTGGAGCGGATGCGTCGGATGTGCACGTCGACGGTACGGGTGCCGCCGCAGTACTCAAAACCCCACACGCGGTGCAGCAGCACCTCGCGGCTGTAGGCACGGTTGGGATGCGTCGCCAAAAAGCTCAGCAGCGAGTACTCCATCAGCGTCAGGTCGATGGGCTCGTTATCGAGTGTCACCTGGTAGGTGGCCAGGTTAATCTCGAGGTTATCGATGTTGAGCACATCGTCGGCGGTGACGGTCTCCTCCTCGCCCATCAGACGCTGCGCGCGAGCCTTGAGCTCGTTGGGCGTTGCCGTGGGACATACAAAGTCGGCATGCGCGTGATTCGGCAGGCGCAAGGTACCGAGCGCCTCGTCATCGACGATCACCAACATGGGGACGCCGCCGCGATCGTCAAGCCACTTGGCAATCTGATCGATGCGGTCGCTGCGGATGCCATCGCAATCGAGGATCAGCAGGTCAAAGTCGTGCGCCGCAGTCGGCGAATCGGGGGTGGCCAGGCTCACCTCGACACCCAGGGTGGTCGTCAAGCTGCGGGCAAACTCGTGGAAGCGCGTCGTGCGCGCCATGAACAGGGCACTCTTTTCGGACATATCGGCCTCCAAAGAAATGAGCTCAATCGTACTGGAACAAGCCAGCGCGATTAGGAGTTCGCCAGGTAGTGCTTGATCTCCCACTCGGTGATCGTGGACTCAAACTTATGCCACTCGTCGCGCTTCTTTTTGAGGAAGAAGCCGTGGATGTGCTCGCCGAGGGCATCCTTCATAAACTGCGAGTCCTCAAACACGTCGAGCGCCTCTTTGAGCGAGCGCGGCAGCGGCGTGTAGCCGGCCTCGAGCATCTGACGGTCGGTAAGCTTGAGCGTCTCGGCCGTTGCCTCGGGCGGGAGTTCCAGCTTGCGCTCGATGCCGTCCAGACCAGCCGCCAGCGTGACGGCGTTGACCAGGTACGGATTGGCCATGGGATCGGGACTGCGCAGCTCGATGCGCGTGGACAGCTGCTTGCCAGGCTTGTAGACCGGGATGCGGACCATGCTCGCGCGGTTGCGCAGGCCCCACGTGGCGTACTGTGGCACGGAGTCGCCGCCCGTGGTGATGCGCTTGTACGAGTTGACCGTGGGGTTGGTGATGGCGCTAATCTCGCGCGCGTGCGCCAGGATGCCGGCCATGTAGTGCTTGGCGATATCGGAGAGGTGGTACTTCTCGTCATCCTCGCCCCAAAAGACGTTGTTGCCGTCGTGGTCGAACAGCGACTGATGCAAAAACATGGCGCTGCCGTCCTCGCCCGCCAACGGCTTGGGCATAAAGGAGGCGTGGCAACCGCTCTCGTAAGCTTGCTGTTTAATGATGAGCTTTGCCGTGGTGATGGCGTCGGACATGCTCAGGGCCTCGGCGTGACGCAAGCTAATGCCGTGCTGCGAGCGGCCGGCGGCGTGGAAGGTGTACTCCACGGGCACGGACATCTTCTCGAGCGTGAGCACCGTATTGCGGCGCAGGTCGCGAGCGGCATCGCTCACCGAAAGATCGAAGTAGCCCACGTTGTCGAGCGGCTCGGGGGTGTGCTCGTCGGGGAAGTAGTAATACTCCAGCGCGGCACCCACGTTGAGCAGGTAGCCGGCCTTCTCGGCCTTATAGAACATGCGGCGCAGGGCGTCGCGCGGGTCGCCGGCAAACGGCTTGCGATCGGGAGTGCACACATCGCAGAACACGCGGGCGACGCCGTTATGGCTCGGGCGCCACGGCAGGATCTGGAAGGTCGAGGCGTCAGGGAACGCGAGCATGTCGGCTTCCTCGGGCGTGGCAAAGCCCTCGATGGCGGAGCCGTCAAAGCCAATACCCTCCTCAAAAGCGACCTCGAGGTCTTCGGGGCTAATGGCAAAGTTCTTGAGGCGGCCGAGAATGTGGACAAACCACAGACGCACAAAGCGGATGTCACTCTGCTCTACGGAACGGAGTTCGTAATCGATGTTCTGCTGGTTCATGTCGCTCCCCTTTCTTTCGGGCGGGTTTCGACTGGTCTATATCGCAGATACTAT
>DXLX01000031.1 GCA_019414515.1 Collinsella sp. | reverse complement strand
GCGTTCTTTATTGCATACGGTTTTCCGGTGCCAGAGTTGCAGGTGGAGTTTCGCGACCCGCTCGATCCGAGCCAAGTGTTTCGTGTCGACTATTTTTGGCGGCTCGAGGACGGAACATGTGTCATCGGCGAGCTCGACGGAAAGGGGAAGTATACCTTGCAGAACGGCGAGGGTCGGGAGTCGGTCGACCCATTCGTGACAGAGCGTCAGCGGGAATCTCATCTGACAATGCTCGGGCATAAGGTGCTTCGGTTTACGTTTAACGAACTCAAAGACCCGGGGAAGCTGGTCGAGAAAATGAGGCTGGCTGGTATTCCTCGGCAGGCTGAATTGGCTGAGGAGTGGAGATGCCAGTGGTATGGGCGCTGAGAGGTTTTGTCTCGATCTGTAACGTTTAGAGGCTGTTTGAGCTCGTAATTGTTACAGATCGAGACAAGCCGGTGAAACGTCGACCGAATGTCTCGATCTGTAAAATCAAGGGCCTAATAACCCTGTACCTGTTACAGATCGAGACATTTCCCTGGTGTCGCTGGGGTGGGACTGCAACGTATTCCGTCCCCCACATCCCCTCTTTCCTCCGTTAACCGATATGTCTGTGGCAATCGGGCTGCACTGGATAACAATGGACAGATGTTCAAGTTTTCTGAGGGGGAGGAGCTCGATATGGCGTCTGCCGATCGTTCTACGTTGTTTATCAATGCGACCATTCTGGATGGCTCGGAGCATATGGAGCCGCAACCCGATATGGCCGTGGCCGTTGAGCGCGGTGTCATCACGTGGGTGGGGCCGAGTGCTGTGGCGCAGGCGCCTGCAGGTGCCGAGGTCATCGACCTGGCCGGCGCGTACCTCATGCCCGGCCTCATCAATATGCATGTGCACCTGTGCGGCTCGGGCAAGCCTGTCTCGGCCGGCGATGCGGGCGCACTTATGAAGAAGCTCGATAATCCCGTGGGCCGCGCCATCGTCCGCCACATCCTCAAAGGCAGCGCCCAGCAGCAGTTGGCAAGCGGCGTGACCACGGTGCGCGGTGCGGGTGACCCGCTGTTTGCCGATATTGCCGTGCGCAACGCTATCGACGCCGGCAAGTATCAGGGTCCGCGTCTGGTGGCGCCGGGAACGGGTGTCACGGTGCCGGGCGGTCACGGTGCGGGGCTGTTCGCGCAGGTCGCCGATACCCCCGATGAGGCGGCCGAACAAGTGCGTGACTTGTATGCGCGCGGTGCCGACGTCATCAAGCTGTTCGTGACGGGCGGCGTGTTCGACGCGACCGAAGTAGGTGAGCCGGGCGTGCTGCGCATGCCGGTCGAGGTTGCCGCGGCGGCGTGCAAGGCTGCGCACGAGGTGGGCCTGCCGGTTATGGCTCATGTCGAGAGCACCGAGGGCGTGAAGGCCGCGCTTGAGGCCGGCGTCGATACGATCGAGCACGGTGCCCCGATGACTCCCGAGATCTTGGAACTGTACCGCGGCGCCGCGGGCACGCAGCTTGAGGGGCGTGCGCCCAGCGTTACCTGCACTATCAGCCCCGCGCTGCCGTTTGTGCTGCTCGATCCGGAGAAGACCCATTCGACCGACACGCAAAAGAAGAACGGCGACATTGTGTGTTCGGGCATCATCGAGAGCGCCCGTGCCGCACTGGAAGCTGGCGTTAAGGTGGGCCTGGGCACGGACTCGAGCTGCCCGTTTGTGACGCAGTACGACATGTGGCGTGAGGTTGCCTATTTTGCCAAGTACGTGGGCGTGAGCAACGCCTTTGCGCTGCATACGGCTACGCAGATCAATGCCGAGCTGCTGGGGCTGGGCGGCGAGACCGGTACGATCGAGTGCGGCAAGGCTGCCGATATCTTGGTAACGCGCAAGAACCCGCTCGATGATCTGTGCGCACTGCGTGAGCCGACGTACGTGATGTGCCGTGGTGATCTGGTGCGCAAACTCAAGGTGAAGCGTATTCCCGAGGTGGACGCCGAGCTCGACGCGATTATGGCCATGCCTGCCGAGGCGTTGGCCGAGGAGCTTGCCCGCGACGGTGTGGCGTAGACGAGTCAAAGGGACAGCTCCGTTGCCGCATACAAAAAGCCGAGGTCTCAACACGAGGCCTCGGCTTTTTTATCGAACAAATACTTAAGATTTGGGACAAACAAACCTGATTAATTTGTCCCGCGTGCGGGCGCTAGGAGCGGGTTTCCATCTTGGCGTGGCACTTGGGGCAGGTGACGCGGATCTTGCCTTTGCCCTTGGGGACGGAGAGCATCTGGCCGCAGTTGGGGCACTTGAGGTATGCCGTAGTTTTGCGGCCCTTCCACATCTTCTTGGCCGTGCGCTTGGCACGCTCAAAGTCTTCCTTGCTCGTTCCAGCTGCGCGCGAGGTGCTGGCCGCTGCAGTTCCACCGCCCAAGCTGGCGACGAACTTGCCCAAGCCGGGGACGTTCGCGGTCGCGGCGACAAAGGCCGCGTTTTCCTTGCGGCGGGCGTCGATGTTTTTGGACAGGCCGCGCAGCACGCCGAGCACGATCACGGCGATGGCAATCCAGCTGAGCCACTGGATGCGGGCTATCGATCCGATCATCGCGATGACGATGCCGGCAAAACCCATCACGATGGTGAGTTCATCGGCACCATTGCGACCCTTCATAAAGTCATTCATGCAAATTACCTTTCGTTCGATATGCTGCACGCCTTTATACCCGATTTAGAGCAAGGGGGACAGGTTAATCTACACCAAGGTGGTGCAAACATACCTGTCCCCGATACACCAAGATGGTGCAAAGAAGTCTGCCCTCAATGTCCCCAATTACTTGGAGAGCTTGTCGACGACGCGTTCGATCTCGGCGAGCTTGGCGGCTTTGAGGTCTTCGTCGCCCGATTCGATTGCCGAAGTCACGCAGCCCTCGATATGCGCCTTGAGCACGTCGGCGTTAATGCGCGCGAGGAGCGCCTGTGTGGCCATAAGCTGCGTGGAAATATCGACGCAATAG
>DXLX01000030.1 GCA_019414515.1 Collinsella sp. | reverse complement strand
CCCTGCCCCGGCACCTGCTCCTGTCCCCGCACCGGCGTCCGAGGCGACGCCTGCGGAGCCCGATTGGGATGCCGTTGCCACGCCGGCGGATGAGCCGGGCGATAATCCTGCTGCCGAAAACAATCAAACCGAATAGCCGGTCGAGGCGCCCTGGGCAACTGAGCCCGGGGTGCCTTTTTCTACTGCGAAAGCAAGAAAATGCCTGGGAAAACGGTTGCAGCAAAATTTCTCGGAAATTGGTCAATGTTGCGCAACAACGTCGCGGCTATTGTTGAGAACGTAGACGTGTAAGGTTTGAAGGCGTGCGACGCCTTAGGAAAAGGAGAGGCTCATGTTCTGTCCCACTTGTGGTTCTCCCATTTCGGATGATGCCAAATTCTGCCCTGTTTGCGGATCCGCCGTTGGTGCCGCTTCTGCCGCTCCGGCCCCGCAGCCCCAGCCCGCTCCGGCCCAGGCTATTCAGCCCGTGCCCCAGCCTCAGCAGCAGTACACCGGTCAATACGCCCAACAGTCCGCATCCGCTCCGATGGGCTATGGCCCCATTAAGGCTGACCGCAGCCTGATCGGCTGGCTGCTGCTCTCTCTTGTGACCTGCGGTATCTATTCGTTCTACTTCCTGTATTGCTTGGCACGCGACGTCAACACGTTGTGTCAGGATGACGGCGATTACACGCCGGGTCTGGCGGAATTCATCCTTCTATCGTTTGTGACCTGCGGCTTCTACGCGTACTACTGGTATTACAAGATTGGCAACCGCCTGCAGGCCAACGCTCCTCGCTACGGCCTGGTGTTCCAGGAAAACGGCACCACCGTTCTTCTGTGGCAGATCTTCGGCGCGCTCCTGTGCGGCCTTGGTCCCATCTTCGCTATGAACATCATCATCAATAATACCAATGCCATGGCAACGGCTTACAACACTCGCCTTGGCGCTCGTGCCTAACAATAAGGGCGGCGTGAACAGCTCCCAGGGACATAGGGGCACGGCAGAGCTCCTTCGCCGCGCCCTTTTTTGCACCGGCGCGCTCTTTGTCGCCTGGCTCGCGCTCTACCTGCTCGATATCGGCTGCATTTTTCGAATGATGACGGGCGCTCCTTGTCCGGGATGCGGCATGACGAGGGCGTGGCTGGCGGCGCTGCGTCTCGATTTTGCGGCGGCCTTTGCCTACCATCCGCTGTTTTGGGTGGTGCCGATTGCGTTTGTGCTCGCGTTCGTGCGCGAGGAGGTGGCATCGAGCAAGCTAAAGCGTGGTGTCGACATTGCAGTCACCGTGTTGTGCATGCTGGTCATCGCCGTATGGATCGTGCGCCTCATCAATCCGGTAGATGCCGGCCTACTCTTTGGCGGCCATGCGCCCGCCGGAGTCCCCGACGACATCATCCACCTCGAACCCCCACGCTGGCTCACCATCCTTCGCTCTTTCCTGTCGTGACGGAGGACGCGCTAGAAAAGCGGTCGACACATAAGCGGGGGCGAACGTTGAGATAACGTTCGCCCCCGCTTTGCTCTAGCCAGGTTGTTATGGGTGGGCGTGATGGCTACTCGTCGCGCTTCTCCTCGTGGCGAGCGGCAGCCCGCGCATCGTGGATGCCCTTGATTGCAGCATGGCGAGCGGTGCGAGCATCGTGCATGGCGTCGCGCGCCTCAGCGGCTGTTGCCTTGGCAGAGCGCAGCTTGGCGGCCAAGTCGGGGTTGGTCTCGGCAACCGCGGCGATCGTGGGGCCGTCGAGCTCCTCTTGCGTGGGCTCGGCCAAAAAGTCGATAGCATACTGGGCGGCCACCATGGAGCCCTTTGCCAGCACGGTCTCGTCGATCTTGTAGAAGCAGGAATGTTGGGCGTACGTGGCACCAATCTTGGGGTTGCGCGTACCTACAAAGGTGAGCACGCCCGGCACGCGGCGCAGGTACTCCGAAAAATCCTCGCCCGAAAGCGTGCCACGGTAATGGCCTTGACCGGTGGGGCCCAGGCACTTGATTACAGCCTGACGGCAGCGCTCGCTCGAGGCGACCTCGTTTTCGACCTTGTAGTTGGCGATGGTGTAGTCGGTGAGCTCAGCCTCGGCGCCCAGAGCTGCCGCGGTATGCTCCACGATGCGGCGCATGAGCTCCGGCATTTCCTCGTGGGTCGAATCGCCGTAGGTGCGCACTGTGCCGGCGAGGTAGGCCGTGCCGGCGATAACGTTGCGCGCGGTGCCGCCGTGCAGCTCGCCGACGGTGATGACAGCCGGCTCGTAGGGGCTAATCTCGCGCGAGACGATGGTCTGCAGGGCGTTGACGATCTCTGCCGCAACCATAACGGCGTCGTGGCCGCGCTGGGGCATGGCGCCATGGCACGAGGTGCCGCGGACGTCGATGCGGAACCAGTCGGTATTGGCCATGCGTGGGCCGGGCTCGCAGCTTACGGTACCGGCGTCGACCTCGCTCCAGATGTGCGCGGCGTAGGCGCCATCGACGCCGTCGAGCACACCCGTGCCAATCATGAGTTTGGCGCCCTGGCCGTTTTCCTCGCTGGGCTGGAATACGATGCGAATCTCGCCGTGGATGTCATCGGTCATGTGGCGCAGAATCTGCAACGTGCCGAGCATCATGGCGATATGGCAGTCGTGACCGCAGGCGTGCATGCAGCCCTCATTGACGCTGGCGAACTCCTCGCCGGTCTGCTCAGTGACGGGCAGGGCGTCGATATCGGCGCGCAGCAGGATGCGGCGGCGCGGCGTGCCGTCCTCGCGGTAGGCATCCGGCGCGGTGCCGCGAAGCGTCGCCACCAGGCCCGTCTTGAGCGGACGCTCGTAGGGGATATTCATGGCGTCGAGCTGGTTGGCGATGTCGGAAGTCGTGCGCTCCTCGGCAAGGCTCAGCTCCGGGTGCTTATGGAAGTGCCGGCGCTGCTTGATGATGTAGGGTTCAAACTCGGCGGCGATATCCTGGATGGCCGCGGTGACGTCGTCTGCCGCGCGAACCTCGGTTGCCGCCATAATCTGCTGTGCCTTGGTCTTCGTCATGGTCGATTTGCTCCTTGTTGGCTCGATCGCAAAATCGTACAGGCTCTCTCCAGTATGCCACCTGCCGCTAGGGCTGGTAAAGCTGCCGTTTGCCGCTTGGCATTTTGTAACCGAGGCGGGGGAGTACACTCGGGGGTGTTGAATTTCCTGCCAGAGATGGGGATGCCCATGCAACATATCGATCGGATTATTCGCTCCAAGAACGTCTTTACCGCGCAAGACGGCATCGATTCCGCCCGCGAGCTGGCGATTGCCATCGCGGGCGACCGCATCGTCGCAGTCGGTGCGCCCGATGACGTAATTGCCGCCGCACCTGCCGCCACGCCGGTGGTCGATTACGGCGAGCAGTTTGTCTGCCCCGGTTTCCATGATGCGCATCTGCACTTCTTCCATACCTCGGTCGGCTCCTCGCCGTACATGCTCATGGATATGGGCACGTCCGAGGCGGCGCTGGTGCAACATGCGCTCGAGTTTTCCCAGGATCTGCCTAGTGACGCTTGGGTTGTGACGCAGGGCTGGCGCGATTACCGTTGGGATCCGCCCGAGCATCCTACCAAGGCGTCGCTCGATGCGGCATTCCCCGATCGTCCCTGCGTTATGTATTCGGGCGACGGGCACACGCTTTGGCTCAACAGCCGCGCACTCGAGGCGCTCGGCGTCACGCGCGACAGACACTATGACCCAATCCGAGGGCACTAAAAAGATAGGAGCCCCCGCTCGTGGCCGCGGGTCGGGGCTGCGACAATGATGTTGAAGTGCCATAGGCGCAGCCGCGCCGCAACGAGGTTGGGAGGCTCCCATGCCAA
>DXLX01000003.1 GCA_019414515.1 Collinsella sp. | reverse complement strand
GCTCTGCAGCTCCCTCGGAATCTCCCCATATCTCGACAAGCCGACCCGTAAACTCTCGACAGGAATGAAGCAGCAGGTAAAGCTTGCCATGGCGATAGCGACCGATTGCCCGTACCTCATCCTCGATGAACCGCTGAACGGCCTCGATCCGGGAAAGCGGAAAACCTCCTGCGACGCGATGCGCAGCGAAGTGGCGCGGGGACGCAGTGTGCTCATTTCAAGCCATCTACTCGACGACCTGGCAGACCTTACCAACTCGTTCTACTTCATCGAAGCCGGCACGCTCGTGGAAAAGATCAAGTCGTCCTCGCAGACGCTCAAGCAGGAATACCTCGATACATACGAGGGAGGTGAATGACATGATAGGCAAGAGCTATGCAAAGATAGCGATTGTTGGCTTTGTACTTTGTCTTGCAATGGTGCTATGTGCATCATTTGCGAGGTATAGGTCCGAGCAGTCGTTCATCGATGGCGCTGAAAATGGGTTTGGCATAGACGGGATGTATGTCAACGATGGCGCGACCAGGCCGTCTATGGCGATTCTTGCAGGCGAAGACATGGAATGGCAAATCTGTAATGACGATGGCTCTTGTATGAGTGGTCGTTTGGCCGCAACGAGCGATCCGAATTCGTTTGATCTTCTCGACAATGATGGATCGGATTGCGGTTCAGTTCACCTGTCGTATGCATCACGAGACGGGATGGACGGCATTCTCTACGTCTCCCACGAGACTGGCGATTTCAAGATGCGCAGGACTAACCGAGTGCCGGCTTTTATCGAGGAGTGAGAATTCCCGGCGGTCTGCCGATCAGGCCGCCAGGGTATCGAACCCCGCATTCATCCGTATACACACAGATGAATGCGGGAAATGCCCGGATGAAGTTGATAATCAAGGAAACAATGCCGTTCTGCCTGGGACGGCATTGGTCTGGACTTTAACTACAACATCGCAATCGACACTTATCAGCTCGCGCGACGCGCATGGCCAAATCTCGGACGCTGGTGCATGGAGGACCTTCGAGATTTACTGTACATCCAAAACGACGACGCACACCGCGTGCTCGCCGACTGCGAAGACGAGATGGCTGTCTACAATGCGATCAGAAACGGCGTGAAGTCCGGAGAGCTTTCTGTCGAACCGCCGCGCCGTCGCGCGAGCCGACCGGGCAATCCGGGCAATCTGGTCCCGGCTCTCCCGGTCGTATTCCTACGATATCGCCCCTAGATCATCAATGTGTCAGATAAAGAATGAGGCAATGGCTATGATCACGCCTACGGCAGATGCAACGACTGCGCCTTTTTCCTCTCCTTTAGTCCGACGAACAGGGTTGCCGTAAAGTAAAGGGCGGAAATGCAGACTATGGCAAGCGAAACGAGTTCCTTGGGCGGTTTCAGCAAAAGGTCGCTAGCAAAGAGTAATGCAAGCAGGGCAAAGCCGATTGTGTTCAAGTATCTCGATTGATTTTGCGACAACATGGCAACTTCCTTTCAGAACATGCAAATGAAAAGTCGGTACGATGTCATTGCGGTTGCAAAAAAGCCGCCGCTAGGACCGGTTGTCACGAGACCGGCGATAACTTCAGCGGTGCCAACAAGCTAGAGATCGCGCAGGCAAGCCTCCTCCTTCGCGTTCAGCTTGACCTTGTGAGGGACGGTGCGGTTATTTGCAGATCCGTGAGAATCGCACCACGCCTTGGAATATGAATCCGTGCAGCGCCCGCGCTCAAAAAAGGTATATATCGTAATTATCGTCGTAATTGTCTCCGACGTAGATCTCGCTGCTCTCGGCGGGAGATCCCTCGTCGGCATAGGCTGCCGCAACGGGCACAAATGGTGTCATGACAAGGGAGTGGCAAAGCGCTGCTGAGACGATGGAGGGCAGGCATTTCTTCATGGCTGGCTCCTTAAACTGGCCTTTGATAGTTACTCGATGTCGCCTCCTTCCGCTTTATATCCGTTGTATTCGGCGTATTTCTTTAATAAGGCAAGAGGTTCTTCCTCTCCTTCGGATGAGCCGATGATGTTTCCTTGGTCATCCAGTATGAATACGGACGGAATATGCTCAAGTTCATATTGGTCATTCACGACCTTATCTTAATCTATGTAAATGGGAAAGTCTCCTTCATGGACCGAGGCTTCTTCAATCGTGCTGTCCTCAGAAACATTGAAAAGGTTCTTCCTTATGGCTGCGAAATTATCAAGTTGTGGCATATCCTCTATGAGAGATTCGCAGTGCGGACACCACGATGCCCGGATACCGCATCATCGGTATCAACCATGACGACCTCGCCGACGGTAGCGGCAAGGCGGGGCTGACGTTTGAGACGACCAACGATGTCCTATACAAACACATCTTGAACGACACAAAGACCAATGTCGGCGGTTGGAGGTCCTCTAAGCTCCGCGCCCGCCTGAACTCCGGTGACCTCTGGGCGCTCCTGCCGGCCGAGCTCCAGTCCAAGGCGAAGGCCGTCACGAAGATGACGGACAACGAGGGCGGCGGTAGCGCCGGCACTCCGACGGCAACGAATGACAAGGTCTTTATCCTCTCGACGACCGAGATTTACGGAGACCTCCAGTCTGACGGCGCCCAGTACGAGTACTATGCGACGTCGAGGTATTCTGGACCTGAGATTGTGTGCTATTTCAGCACTCGTTCCGTGTCTCCGAGTGACTCAACGGACTTTATCTATGTTGACCCTTTCGGTCGCTGGAGCAGCGGTAGTGCCAACAGTGCCGGCAACGTGTTTCCCGCTTGGTGCTTCTAGATTTTCTAGTGCAAGGCCCGCGCGACTCCGCGCGGGCCTATCTTTTGGCAAGTGTACGAACGGTTTAGGTTCGCGGCACAGGTATTCGGGTTGAGGAGAAATGGGGTCATATGGCGGCTCTCAGAGCGCCTGCTGCACTCCCCCGCCATTACCCCTGCGGCGTCCTCGTATGGAGCCCATCCTGGTTGGCATATCGTTGCAATCGCTCACTTGTCCACCGGTCAAGTGAGCTACTGGAATAAATACAGCGACACGCTTGTTCGTTACAGTCGCTATATCTGTGTAAATCGCCGCGATAAATACAGTCTGTACTCGACTGTATACCAGCTACGCGTATGTAGATTCATATCGCGTTAATAAATCGGCCCAAGCGTGTGCAAAACGCGCAAGTAGCCGCAAAAGGCGATTATCGCGCAGGGTGATTTTTGGCACCCTGTTGATTAATCAAAATTAAGCAATTGCTTAAAACAAAAAAGGTCAGGCACTAAGTACCTGACCTGCAAACTTCTGGTCGGGACGACTGGATTCGAACCAGCGACCCCTTGACCCCCAGTCAAGTGCGCTACCAAGCTGCGCCACGTCCCGAAGCTTTTGTTTGTTGCTCTGCTCTCGCTCGCAACGGGGAGTATATTAACCCGAAACTTTGGCCTTGCGCAAGAACTTTTTTAAATATTTTTGAGCAAGTCCAAAATTGTATCCGCGAGCTGGGGTTTTGTTAGTACGGGAAGTTCCTGTGTACCCGCTGTGCTCACAATCCAGGCCTTGTTGGTATCGGTTCCAAAGCCCGAATCGGCGCGCGAGACATCGTTGGCGATGATTGCATCGCAGCCCTTGCGGGCAAGTTTGCGCTCAGCGTACTCCACGACGTTATCGGTCTCGGCTGCAAATCCGATCACACGGCGCTCGCCCTTCTGGCGCGAGAGCTCAGCCAAAATATCGACCGTCTCGACCAGTTCGATGCGATCCAAGCGCTCGTTGGCCTTTTTGAGCTTATGGTCGGCAGGGGCCGCGGGTGTGTAGTCGGCGACGGCGGCCGCGCAAATGGCCGCATCGGCCGTCTGAAAGGCGTTTAACGCCGCCTGCAGCATCTCTGCGGCGGTCTGCACGCGCACGCACTCCACGCCGTGGGGAACATCGAGCGACGTCGGTCCCAGCACGAGCGTGACCGCAGCGCCGCGGCGTACGGCCTCCCCTGCTAGGGCGATGCCCATCTTGCCCGACGACCGATTGCTAATGAAGCGCACGGGGTCGATCGGCTCATGTGTAGGGCCGGCCGTGATCACGATGCGCTTGCCCGCAAGGTCCTGAGGCGCGGGGTAGAGCACCTCGCAGATGGCTTCGACGATGTCCTCGGGCTCGCTCATGCGCCCCGTGTCCACATCGCCGCAGGCGAGGTAGCCGCTACCCGGACCCACAACATGGACACCGCGTTCGCGCAGCGTGGCCATGTTGGCCTGCGTGGCCGGCGCCTTCCACATGCCATTGTTCATGGCCGGCGCGATCACAATGGGTCGCGGCGTGGCGAGCAGCGTCGTGGAGATGAGGTCATCGGCAATGCCGTTGGCCATCTTGGCGATGATATTGGCCGTCGCGGGTGCCACGACCACCAGATCGGGCTCCTGCGCCAGCGAAATGTGGTGGATGGGGTCGGAGGGATCGTCGAATAGGCCCGCGGCAACGGGCTCGTTGGTGAGCGCACGAAAGGTGAGCGGGCCCACAAACTCGGTGGCATGCTCGCTCATAACGACCTTGACGTGCGCGCCGCGCTTTTGCAGCAGGCGCACGATGTTGCACGACTTATAGGCGGCGATCCCGCCGGTAATGCCCAGCAGGATCGTTTTTCCCTCAAGTTGCATTGAATTGTTGGATGCCGCCATCGTTTAAGCTTCCTTGCTCGGGAGCACCAGGAGGCGGTGGCAGTACGGGCAGTGCGTAATCTCGCTACCGTCGTGGTTCAGGTCGCTCATGGACGATGCCTGCAGCGCGGTGTGGCAGACCGTGGGGATGTTGCCCTGGATGGTCTCGACGGCCAGGCCGCGGAACTGCTTGAGCAGACGCTCGTAGTCGGTGAGCACGTCGGCCGGCAGCGTAGCGGCAAGCGCGGTGCGCTCCTTCGTGGCGGTGTCAATCTGAGCCTGCAGGTCGGCGGCCTTGGCGCGGGCGGCCTTGGTATCGGCCTTCACGCCCTCCTCGAACTTGGCGATGATTGCCTGCGCGCGAGCCTCGCGGTCGAGCGCCTCCTTGTGGGCGATAACGACGTCCTTGCGGGTGTGCTCAATCTTGTCCAGGCGTTTGGCCAGGGTGGCAAGCTCGTTTTCCAGATCCTGGACCTCGCGGTAGTCAGAGCCGTCGACGTGGCGCTTCTTGGCGGCCTCGATGGCGTTGTTGGTCTGGATCTCGGTGGTGTTGAGATCGTCCAGCTCAATGTCCAGGTCCTTGCGCTGGGCGTAGAGCTTGGTCATCTCGGCCTTGAGCTTCACATAGGTCTTGCGCTTAGAAGCGAGCTCCTTGAGCTCCGGCATATTGGCAAGTTCGCTCTTGTTGCGGGCGAGCTCCAAATCGATCTGTTGCAGCTTGAGTAGCGTAGCGCCGGCGCTCATAAGTTCTCTCCTTTTGTCACAGTCCACCATTGGCAAGGGTTCAGTATTTTAATCGCATGACGGGGGTCGACCCCGGCGTCAACTGCAGAGTTCATCAATATATCAACGAACGGCTCCTCGGAGCGGTCGTGGCCGAGCAAGATCACCGGCAGCCCGCGCAAGGCAAGATCTTGCGCCACGTGGTAGCCCGCTTCGCCCGTCACGACAACGTCCGCACCCGCGGCGATGGCGGGCTCTCCAAAGTCGCCCAGGGAACCGCCCAAAATAGCGACGGTTCGGCATGCGTGCTCGGCTTCGCCCCACACACGCGGGTCGCTGCCGAAGGCTGTGGCAGCACGGGTGGCAAGATCACGCAGCGTGCACGGGTCGTTGAGCGTTGCAAGCGTGCCCAGGCCGGTGACCTCGGGGTCGTCCACGTGCTCCAGTGAGCTCACGGGTGCGGCACCCAGCAGCTTGCTCAGGCAGACACGGGCTTCGTGCGAACGGTCCAGGTTGGTGTGGAGCGAGATAATGCTCACGCCGCAACGCGCTGCCTCGTAGAGTGCCGCGCTGCATTGGGGGCGTGTGGCATCCGCCGGACAAAAGGCCTCGGGCGCCTTGATATAGACAGGATGATGCGTCAGCAGCACGTTTGCACCGGCTTCTTGGGCGCGGAGAACATTAGCTTCGGTCGCATCGAGCGCGCAGGCAACGCCGGTAATCTCCACGGCAGGGTCGCCCACGGATAAGCCTACGTGGTCCCAGGGCTCGGCATCCGTCTTGGGATAGCGTGCCAGCAGGGCACGCTCGAGCTCGGCGACGATCATGCGGCACCCACGATCGAGAGCAGCGTCTGGGCAAACTCGTCCAGATCGCCCGGATTCACGCGGTCATCGAAGGAGATGCGCAGTGCACCCAGGGCCTGCTCGCGGCCAACACCCATGGCGCTGAGAACATGGCTCGGGTCCATGCTGCCGCTCGAGCAGGCAGAGCCTGCCGATACCTCAAAGCCGGCGGCGTCGAGCTTGACGATGAGCTCCTCGGAGTCCATGCCGTCGACGTAGATGGAAACCATGCCCGGCAGACGATCGGCCTGTGCGTAGTCGCCCATGGTGGCGTGAATACGCGGGTGGGCCGTTAGCGTGGCGTAGAGCTTGTCGGATAAGGCCTGCAGTGTTGTACGCTCCTGGGCAACATTCGGTAACAGCGCGGAAGCGGCAGCGGCAAAGGCCAGCTGCGTGCGCAGGTCCTGCGTACCGGCGCGACGGCCGGCTTCTTGTCCACCGCCAAAGATGCGCGGACGCAGCGGCGTGCGGTTCTTAAGGTAGAGCGCACCGGATGCCACGGGGCCGCCGATCTTATGCGCGGCAACGGTCATGGCATCGACGCCCAACTCGGTGGCATCGAGCGGAATGTGCAGATAGCCCTGGATGGCATCGGTGTGGAACAGGGCGCCGGCAGCATGTGCGGCCGCGGTAAGCTCGCGGATGGGCTGCACCACACCGGTCTCGTTATTGGCGACCATGATGCTCACGAGCGCGACGTCGTCGCCCAGTAAGTCGTTCAGCGCGTGAGGCTCAATGTAGCCCGCACGGCAGGGCTGAACCAGGTCGACGGTAAAGCCGGCGGCACGCAGCAGCGGCAGGTTGTCCAGGATCGAATCGTGCTCGATGGCAGATACGATCACGCGGTTACGCTTACGGTCGCGCTGACGTGCACCCTCGGCAAGACCGAGTAGCGCCAGCTGGTTGGCTTCGGTGCCGCCGTTGGTCAGAACAATCTCAGACGGGCGAACGCGCGCGCCAAAGCTGCGGGCGATCTCGCGACGTGCAACCTCCAGACGCGCGGCAGCCTTGCGGCCGAGCGAGTGCAGCGAGTTGGGGTTGACGCCTGCTAGCTCGCTATCGTCGTACTCACGCTGCGCAAGGCGCGCCTCGGCGCGCATGGGCGTCGAGGCGGCGTAGTCAAGATTCACGGGTATGCGGTTTTGACCTGCGGTCATAAGGGTTTATGCCTCCTGTGCAGCCTCGTTGCCCAGCTTCTGCAGCAGCGCAACCTCGGCAGTGGGATCTTCGGACTTAAATACGGCAGAACCGGCCACCAGGGCATTTGCGCCGGCCTTGACGACCTCGGCAATGTTCTTGGAAGAAATGCCACCGTCGACCTCGATGAGGGGCGAAACGCCGTGACGCTCGCACATGGCCTTGAGCTCGTGGAGCTTAGCGATGGTGCCCGGGATAAAGCTCTGGCCGCCAAAGCCTGGGTTCACGCTCATGAGCAGTACCATATCGACGACGTCGATGATGCTCTCGAGCACGCACACGGGGGTGGCGGGGTTGAGAGCAACGCCGGCCTTGACGCCGCGCTGCTGTAGATGCGTGAGCGTGCGGTGCAGGTGCGTGGAAGCCTCGTAGTGCACGGTGATCATGTCGGCGCCGGCGTCGGCGTACCAATCGACCGTCTCGTCGGGGTTCGATACCATCAGGTGCGCGTCGACCGGTACATCGGTGGAGCGCTTGACGGCCTTAAGGATGTCAGCGCCAAAGGTGAGGTTGCCGGTAAAGTGGCCGTCCATGACGTCGAAGTGCACGTAGTCGGCGCCGGCGATCTTGTCGAGGTCGCCCTTGAGGTTGGCCATATCGGCCGAAAGGATGGACGGAGCGATTTTAATGGAACCCATGGTAGAAGCCTTTCTGCGCTAGTCGGTGAGTCCGTAGAACTCTTGGGAGGGTACGCGGTCGGTAAGAATCTCGAGCGCCCTATCCAAAGTAACACCGTTGTAGAGCGTTTGCTCCACGGCAAAGGTGAGCGGAATGTCTACGCCCAGTGAACGGGCAAGCTCGCTCACGCTGCGGGCCGCGACGGCGCCCTCGACCACCATATGCGTGCGCGTCTGATACTCGTCGAGCGACACGCCGTGGGCAAACTCGTAGCCAAAGGTGCGGTTGCGCGAATGCTCCGAGGTGCAGGTGGCAATGAGGTCACCCATGCCGGCAAGTCCCATGCAGGTCATAGCTTGACCGCCGCGGGCATGCACCAGACGGCTAATCTCGGCCAGGCCGCGCGTCATGATGAGGGCGAGCGTGTTGTCGCCGGCACCGGTGCCGGCGGAGATGCCGCACACGATGGCGATAACGTTTTTCATGGCGCCGCAGACCTCGACACCGGTCATGTCCTGCGACAGGTAGATGCGGAAGGCCGTGGATAGGAGCAGGTTCTTAAAGGTCTCCCCTACCTGCGCGTCTTTGCTGGCGATGACGGCGGCAGAAAGTCCGCCGCGGCAGATCTCCTCGGCATGGTTGGGGCCCGAAAGCGCCGCGACACGTGCCTCGTTGCCGATCTCATTGGCGATGACCTCGCTCATGAGCAGGCCAGACTCGGGCTCAATACCCTTGGTGAGGCAGAGCACCGGGGTATCGGAGGCGATAAAGGGCGCTGCCCGATGGCACACGTCGCGCAAGTGCGTGGAGGGCACGGCAAAGATGATCGCATCGGCACCGTCGAGCGCCTGGGCGAGTTCGGTCGTTGCTACCACGTTGTTCGGCAGCTCGTAGCCCACAAGGTAGCGGGGATTGCGGTGCTCACCGTTAATGCCGGCGGCCGTCTGCTCGCTATGGGCCCACATGGTCACGCGCACGGCTCGCGCGGCGGCAAGGCCGGCGACGGCGGTTCCCCACGAGCCAGAGCCAATCAGCGCAACATTCATGACTCTCTCCTACTTATCGTCGGGCTCGGTGACGCGCTTGGTAAACGAGAGCTTGGACTCCTTACCTGTCATGAGCTTTTTGATGTTCGTACGATGGGCCCACACCACAGTAATGCCGATCAGCGCCATGCAAAACTTAAGTCCGAGGCTGCTGTACGGAAAGACCGCGCAGGCAGCGATGGGAAGACCGATGGCCGCGGCAAGCGAGCCCACCGACACAAACTTGGTGATGGCGACGGCCACGATAAACATGCCCAGCAGCGAAAGTCCGATGGGCCAGTACCAGGCGAGGATGACGCCCAGACCAACTGCGATGCCCTTGCCGCCATGGAAGTTGAGGTAGGGCGAGAAGATATGGCCCCACACGGCTGCCAGGCAGATGACGCCGAGCATCCAGTCGCCGGCGGCACCGGGGGCCATAATGCTCACGGGGAAGCCATAGCCCAAGTCGGCAATGAGCGGACGCGCGATAAGGACGCAGATGGCGCCCTTAAGGCAGTCTAGCAGCAGCGTGAGCGCGGCCACTTTGGGGCCGGCCACGCGCAGGGCGTTGGTGGTGCCGATGTTGCCGGAGCCCGCCTTACGAATGTCCGTGTGGTTGAACACGCGGCCCAGGATCAGACCAAACGGAATCGCCCCGATAAAGAACGAGACCACGGCGCAGATGGCGGTCAGAAGAATCGGATTATGCATCCTTTTGCTCCTTCTTCCTAAAGAAGAGTCGAATGGGCGTGCCGGCAAAGTCGAAGGTCGAGCGCATGCGGTTCTCTACGTAGCGCTGGTAGGTGTCGTTGACCAGGTCGCTGTGGTTGACGAAGAACGTGAACGTCGGCGGGTTGACGCCCGTCTGGGTCACGTAGTGCATACGCAGGCGGCGCTTGCCGTCCACCACGGTATGACCGAACTCGCGCAGGTCGGTGAGGAACGTGTTGAGGCGTGAGGTGCTGATCTTCTGCGAGCGCGTCTTCTCGGCAGCGTCTACCATTGCCCAGATCTTCTCGACGCTGCGGCCAGTGAGGGCAGAGATGCGCAGGTACTGGGCCCAGGGAGCCATGACGCCCAGACGGCGGTCGATGGTCTCCATGCAGGCCTCGCGCTTACGGTCGTCGTCGAGCAGGTCCCACTTGTTGAGCAGCACCACAATGGCGCAACCGCGCTCGATGGCAAGGCCCATGACCTTCTGGTCCTGCTCGGTAACGCCCACGGAGGCGTCAACGACGAGCAGCGCCACGTCGGCGCGGTCGATGGCGCGCAGGCCGCGGACCATCGAGTAGTACTCGATGTTCTCGTACACGGTGCTCTTCTTACGGATGCCCGCAGTGTCGACCATGCGGTAGTGCTTGCCGTTGCGCTCGACGACCGTGTCGATGGCGTCGCGCGTGGTTCCGGCAATGTTGGACACGATGGAGCGGTCGGCGCCCAGGATGCGGTTGAACAGCGAGGACTTACCGGCGTTGGGGCGGCCGATGATGGCGACGTTCAGCGCGTCGGGGAACTCATCGGCGACCTCGTCCTCTTCCTCGGGAAGCAGGGCCACGATGTCGCCGAGCAGGTCGCCCGTGCCATGACCGTGCAGGGCCGAGAGCGGCGTGGGCTCACCGATGCCGAGCGAATAGAACTCCCAGATGCTGTCGTTCTCGCGATCGGGGTTGTCGAGCTTGTTTACCAGCAGAAAGACCGGCTTGTCGCAGCGCTTGAGCATGCGGGCGACCGACTCGTCCTCCTCGGTGACGCCGGTGCGGCCGTCGACCACAAACAGGATGACGGCGGCTTCCTCGGCGGCGGCGAGCGCCTGGTCGCGGATGGACGTGGCAAAGACGTCATCGCTCTTGAGCGGCTCGATGCCGCCCGTGTCGACGATGGTGAACTCGCGGCCGTTCCAATCGGCCGTGTGATACGAGCGGTCGCGCGTGACACCGCGTGACTCGTGGACGATGGCGTCCGAGGTCTGGGCCAGGCGGTTAACGAGCGTGGACTTGCCCACGTTGGGGCGTCCGACGACGGCGACGATAGGTTTCATCTGCTCTCCTTTAATGGGTAGGGTCAGTGGAAGTGTTAGAGTCGGCAGGCACAATGCCAAGGATGTGCTCCAGGGTATCGAGCAGCTCATGCGGCATGGTCGACACCACATGAACCTCGGCGCCGCGACTGGTAAGGCTTGCGAGTAAATCGTCACGATGATACTCGTCAAGCGTCATGCCGTCAGCGTTGAACATGAGCTTAGGCACAAAGAGCATAACCCCAGAGAGATCCTGCGGCAGCTGCTCCAGAATGTCACACGCGACGATGAGGCCGGTCACGTCCACGTTGCCGCCAAAGTAGCGGTTCTTGATGGCTGTGACGGTGCCGGCGAGACCATGCGGCGACTCCACAAAGCGCGCCACGGTGTCGCGAGCGCTGGCGCCGGAGAGGCACAGAAGGCGCTGGTTGCGCTCGGCGATTGCCTCGCGAACTCGGCGCAGGCGCTCGGCATCGGCGGCGAGCACGTTGTCGGTCTCGTCCAGATAGGAGCGGATCATACCGATGCCGTCGTAGTACTGCGGGTAGCCGTCGTAAAAGTCCGCCTCGGGTGGCTCGATGCCGGCATCCAAGTAGAACTCGTCGCTCATCTGGAAGGTGTGGCGGCCAAAGCGCTCGAAGGCACGGTCCTGGAACGGTCGGATCATGGCAATGGTCTCGCGCGCTAGCTCGGGCTTGTCGCTGTAGGACCAGCTAAAACGGTTCTGATGCTTGGTAAAACCGAGCGGCACAATGCCCAGACTGGTGATTTGCTCGTGCTCCTCGCAAAAGCGCAGGGTCTTTTCCAGCTCCTCGCCGTCGTTCATGCCGGGACACAGCACAATCTGGGCGTGGATCTCGATGCCGGCTGCCATGATGGCCTCGAGCACGTCCATGCCGCGCTGGGCGTTGCGGCCCATCATGCGGCGGCGGACGTCGGGGCTCACGGCGTGGACCGACACGTTCATGGGGCTCATGTTGCGTTGGATGACGTTTTGCACATCTTCGTCGGTGAGGTTGGTCAGCGTGACGAAGTTGCCCTGCAAAAAGCTTAGGCGGTAGTCATCATCGCGGATGTAGAGCGTGGAGCGTCCGCCCTTGGGCAGCATGGTCATAAAGCAGAACACGCAGGCGTTCACGCAGGTACGCATGCCATCGAAGATGGGGCCATCGAACTCCAGACCCCAGTCCTCGCCGGGAAAGCGATCAAGCTCAACGGGGGTGACGGTGCCGTCGCGCGGATCGAAAACCTCCAGCTCGACGGTGTCGTCGTCGGCCTCCCAGAGCCACACGATCATATCGGTCAGCTGTTCGCCGTTGACCGTGAGCACGCGCATGCCCGGCTCGATACCCACATCCCATGCGGGCGATTCGGGACGCACACTCTTTACAAGCGCGCCATCACCCGGCTCGGGGTCGCGGCTGCGCCCGTAATCGGCCACCTCGGCGGCGTATGCGGGTACGGTCTGGTCCATGATTAGCGGCAAAGCTCCTTGATGCGCTCGACGGCGCGCTCGATGTGTTCTTGCGGGGTGGAGGCTCCGGCTGTGATGCCGATGTGGTGAGCGTCGGTAAACCACGCGGCCTGTAGCTCGGAAGCTTCCTCGATATGATGTGTGCGCTCGCAAACATCGGCGCAAATCTGCGCCAGGCGGCGGGTGTTGCCCGAGTTTTTACCGCCCACCACGACCATGCAGTCGCAGCGGTTGGCAAGTGCGGCTGCTGCCTGCTGTCGCTCGCTCGTGGCGGCGCAGATGGTGTTGATCACACGCAGCTCCTGCACGCGCGGGGTGATGGAGGCTACAACCTCGGCCAGGTTCTGCGCGGTTTGGGTGGTCTGCACAACCAGGCCTACCTTGCCTTTGAGCGGCAGCGCGTCCGCATCGGCGGCGCAACTCACGACCTGCGCGTCATCGCCGGCATGGCCCAGGATGCCCTCAACCTCGGGATGGCCCGGCTCGCCCACGACCACCACGCGATAGCCCTCGCGCACCAGGCGCTCGGCGGCCACGTGGACCTTCTTGACGTAGGGGCAGGTAGCATCGACCACGTCGAGGCCGCGCTCGCGAGCTGCCTCAATCACCTGCGGCACCACACCGTGCGCGCGAATGATCACGGTGCCCGATGCGGCATCGTCCAGGGTGTCGGCCAGACCGACGCCTGCCTCGGCAAGCTCGCGCACCACGATGGGGTTATGGATGAGCGGACCCAGGGTGTGGACCTGAGCGGTCTCCCCCGCCTGCGGGGCGGCCGCCAGGGCCATATCGAGCGCGCGCTGCACGCCGTAGCAGGTGCCGGCGTGGGCAGCGATTTCGATGGTTGGGGCGTCTGCCTTGCCGGACACAGCCTTGGCAGTATTCATGACATCCTCGCCCATGGCTAGAACCTACCCGGGTGCTCGGCGCACAGTTCATCGCGCATGGCGTAGACGCGACTCATGGCTTCGGACTCAAACCATGCCAGGCGCTCCTTGCGCTTTAGCTCGGCCGGAGCGTCGGAAAGCGAGATGGCCTTGCCGGCACGGATCCAGCACTTTTTGGGGCGCATGAGCTTTTTGCCCTTAGGCGTAATGTCGGACCAGCCACAAATGGCGAGCGGGTTGACGGGCGCCTTGCCCATCTGGGCGATGAGCGCGAAGCCGCCGTGGACCTCGGGCTTGATCTCGCGCGAGCGGATGCGCGTGCCCTCGGGGAAGATCAAGACGTCCTCGCCGCGCTGCAGCGCATGCTGGGCGGCGCGCAGGCACTTCATGTCGGCGGTGCCGCGCTCGACGGGAATGCCACCCACGCGGCTAAAGGCCCAGCGCACGATCTTGGACTTGGCAAACTCAGACTTAAAGATGGGGCGAATGCGGCGGCCGCCAAAGAACAGCGCCGTCTCTACGGCCAGGAGCTCGGCCATTGAGGTGTGGTTGCAGATGACCACGCTGCCGCGGCCTTCCTGGCGCTCAAATAACAGATCGGCGTCCTCGACCTTCCAGCGCCACATGAGCTTGGAGAAAGCCCAAAGGATTGCCATGACCACGAAGACGGTGCCGCGGATGAGCGCGGGGAACTCGGCATAGGGGGCGTTGTAGTAATCCTCGGGCGTCTGCTTAAACAGGCGCATGGGTTACCTCCTTTGGTTGATGAGGTCCTCGATGATACGAACGACCTCGTCGATGGTGTGGGCGGTGGAGTCGACGTGCACCGCGTCCTCGGCGGGCACGAGCGGCGCGACCTCGCGGCTGCTATCGAGCTTATCGCGCTGCTTGAGGGCGTCGAGGGTCTCGTCGACCTCGGTCTCGAGCTGTGCGTCGCTGAGCGGCTGGGCGTCGTTTTGGTGGCGCTGCAGCACGCGGCGACGGGCGCGCTCGCGCGGGTCGGCGGTCAGGAAGACTTTGACCTGCGCGTTGGGGAACACGACGGTGCCGATGTCACGACCCTCGGCCACGATATCGCGGTCCTCGGCGGCGCGGCGCTGATGGATGAGCATGGCCGCGCGCACGCCCGGGTAGGCCGAGACCTTGGACACGTTGGCGTCCACCTGCGGGGTGCGGATGGCAGCCGAGGCGTCCTGGCCGTCGATGGTCAGACGCGTGTCCTCGCCGGTGCCGTTAGTAAAGCGAATCTCGATCTGCTCGGCGAGGGCATCAATGGCAGCCTCGTCGTCCAGATCGATGCCGCGGTCGAGTGCGGCGAAGGTGACGGCGCGATACATGGCACCCGTGTCGAGCTTGTTAAAGCCCAGCTGGCGGGCAATCTCCTTGGCGATGGTGGACTTGCCGGAACCGGCGGGGCCGTCGATGGCGACGATCATGCAATGCTTCCTTTCGGTGGTTGACGTGCTGGTATGGGACGCGGACGCTGCGGCTCGGCGGGTTGCCTAGCTCGTGTAGCGCTCGCGGTAGGTGTTGCGCCTGGGCGCGGAGCCGTGGCTGCCGTGGTGACGCGTGCGGCTGGCGGGCGTGTCTTGGGGCTTGCCGCCGTTGCGCTTGGAGCTCGCCTGCTTGGGCGGGATGCCGCCGCCTTTGATGATCTGCACCTCGCGGTCGGTGAGCTCGCGCCACGAGCCCTTGGCCACGCCCTCGAGCTCCAGGCCGGCAAAGTTGCAGCGGTGCAGACGGATCACCGGGTGGTGGATCTTGCTCAGCATGCGTTTGACTTGATTCTTGCGGCCCTCGCGGATGATGACCTCGACGGCAGTGGTGCCGGGCTTGACGCCTTGCGGCGCCACTGCCTCGGCCTCGCGCGCGTTAATGACACGGCAGATTGCCGGCTGGCACAGGCCGTCGTCGAGCTCGATGCCACGGCGGAGCGGTTCTAGATCGCGGTCGGTCAGTTGCCCGTCCACGAGTGCCTGGTAGGTCTTATAGACATGCTTGCTGGGGTGCAGCAGGTCCTGCGACAGGTCGCCGTCGGTGGTAAAGAGTAAAAGGCCCGTGGTGTCGCGGTCCAGGCGACCCACCGGGAAAAGTCCCGGAAAGCGGTCGCGCGGGACCAGATCAGCCACGCAAGGGCGCTCCTGCGGGTCGCTCATGGTGGTGAGGTAGCCGGTCGGCTTGTAGAGCATCAGGTACACGGCGCCCTGGTTGAGCTTGACGGGCATGCCGTCGACCTCAATATGATCGCGGTCGACATCGACTTTGGTGCCCAGCTCGGTCGCGACCTGGCCGTTGACGGTCACGCGGCCAGCGGTCATCAGGTCCTCTGAGCCGCGGCGGCTCGCCACGCCCGCGCGTGCCAAAAAACGCTGCAGGCGCATGGTGTGCGGATAGACGGGCTGGGCGTCGGTTGCGGGTACTGCGTTGCCCATGGCGCGCGTCTCCCCTACTTCGTTAGTCCTCGTCATGCAATTCCTCCGAGGTCTCGTCGACGACCAGGGTCTCCAAGTCCTCGACCGCCTCAACATCTTCAACATCGGTATCGAGCAGTTCGCGCTCTTCGTCCAGGTCCTCGGCCTGCTCCTCGAGCGTGGACTGAATGCTGCGGCCGCTCAGGCGCTCACGGATAAACTGGCGCGACTGCTCGTCGGGGGCAAACTGCTCCAGATCGGGCAGGTCGCGGGTGGAGCGCAGACCGAACTTTTCCAAGAAGGCGTTGGTCGTGCCGTAAATGATGGCCTGACCGCGCTGGGGGTCACGGCCGAGCTCGCGCACCAGACCCTTGTCCACGAGCGACGCGATGACGCCGTCGGAGTTGACGCCGCGGATGCCCTTGACCACCTCGCGCGTTACGGGCTGGTGGTATGCGATGACGGCCAGGGTTTCGAGCGCCGCCTGGGACAGCTTTTGCGTGTCCCAGCTCAACACATAGGCCTCGACCACGTCGTGGTAGGCGGGGTGCGTGAACAGGCGCCAGCCGCCGGCGACCTCGCGCAGCTGAAAGCCGCGGTTGGCCTCCTCGTACTCAACCTTGAGCTCGGCGAGCAGCGACGCGCATTCGCCGGGGGCGATATCGAGCGCACCGGCCAGCGCGGGCGCACTCACCGGGTCGCTCGACACCAGCAGCAGCGCCTCGAGGGCGCCTTTGAGGCTGTTTGCCTCCAGCGTGGAAAGGGTTGACATGGTTGCGGCTCCTATTCGGTGAGCTCGGGGCCCTCGCCGGGCACATAGGCCTCGGCGCCCTCGACGCGGTTGATGCGGATGGTTCCAAAGATCTCGTCCTGGCTCAGCGTGAGCGAGCCGCGCTTGGCGAGCTCAAGCATAGCTAGGAAGGTGACGACGAGCTGCTCGGTAGTGGCATCGCCGTCCAGTAGCTCGCGGAAGGTGCAGGTTTGGTGCGCCATGGTAAAGCGGTCGACCGAGGCCACCGTCAGGTCGAGCGGCACGCGATGCGGTGCCACGTGCTCGGCCTCCAGCAGGAAGGTCTGGCGCTTGCCGTCCAGGTCGGCGCAGATGACGGCGAGGCCGCGCAGGGTGATGCCGGCCAGGTAGTCGGGCATGAGGCCCAAGAACTCGGGGTCGGGGCCGGCCACACGCGGGTGCATGCGGCTTTCGGCCTGCATGCGGGCACCGAGGGCCGCAGCCGCGCCTTTAAACTGTTTGTAGGCAATCAGGCGTTGGATCAGGACCTCGCGCAAGGCGTCGCCGTCGAGCGTGCTGAGCTCCTCGAGGTCTTCGTCGAACTCGTCATCGTCGTCATCGGCTTTGCGCGGGGCCTCCTGCGGCACCAGAGAGGCAGCCTTGATGTCCAAAAGGGTTGCCGCGACCAGCAAAAAGTCGCTCGCCACGTCAAGGTCCAGCGCCTCGATGCGCTCGGCCTCGGCAAGGTACTGCTCGGCCACCTCGCTGATGGAGATGGCGCCGATATCTACTTTTTGGCGGGTTACCAGCTGCAGCAGCAGGTCGAACGGTCCGCTGTAGACCTGCGTCGACACGCGATACGACATCTTCGACCTCCTTTGACGGCGCCTTCGCGGCGCGGTTTGGGTGCATGTTGCGACCGTTTTGCACGGTCGACCTGTAAGTTTACCTTAGATGCCGGCGATTGCGAAGTTGAGCAGCAGCTCAGCGAGCGGATACACGGTAACGTCGAAATAGCGGCCGATTACGTCGATGCCGGTCCACGTAGGCAGCAGGTACAGCACCAGGATGAGGATGGGCATAGCGTATTGCTGCAGATGGTAGTAGTTGTTGAGCGCCTTGCCCTTGAGGAAGGGCACGATGATCGACGAGCCATCGAGCGGCGGGATCGGGATGAGGTTGAAGAACGCGAGTGACAGGTTGACCACGATAAAGGTGGCGCCGAAGTTCATGATCTGTGACGCCAGGGCAAAGGACATGCTGGTGTAGAGGCTGCCATATGCCAGGCGCATGAGGACCGCGGCAAGACACGCGAGCGCGATGTTCGATGCGGGGCCGGCAACGCTCACCAGGACCTCGTCGCGCTTGGGGTGCTTGAGGTTGTTGAGGTAGACGGGCACGGGCTTGGCGAAGGCGAACACCGGGCCGCCGGCGGCAAGCATGAGCAGCGGCAAGATGATGGTGCCAAACGGGTCGATATGGTTGAGCGGGTTAAGCGACACGCGGCCGCGTGATCGGGCCGTCTTATCGCCGAGTGCCCACGCCGCAGCGGCGTGCGCACTTTCGTGGATGACGATGCCCACGATGACGGCGACGGCGCTGGCGAGCAGGTTCATGATGTAGCTGCTGGACATGGCGCTCCCCTAGCGGACGCGGCGCGAGGCGCGCGTGAGCAGGTAGTCAGCTACAAACAGGATGACGGCCACGATGGCGTAATCCAAGCGGAAAACGCCGCCAAAGGGTGAGGTGATGACGCCGTAGCCGGCGATGGCGCTCGGCAGCGCGCGAGAAAGCTCAACGACAAAGCCGACAATCTGCAGCTTGGCGGTCAGGCCGCTAAAGCACAGCAGCACGGTCATCGCGCTCATAAAGATGCCGCAGATGCGACAGGCGATGGCGATGACGCTCATCGCCACGGCAGCGGCCTTACGAGAATTCACGCGCGGTCTCCTCTTCGATCTGGGTGGAAAGCTCCAGCCATTCGTCCTCGAGCTTGGGCAGTTCTTGCTTAAGGCCGTTATATTCCCCCAGCGCGGCATTGAACTTGTCCTGATCGGCATAAAGCTCTTCGCTTGCCATCAATTCCATAAGCTCGTCATAGCGAGCACGCTTTTTGTCCAGCTCTGCCTCGATCTTCTTGAGCTGGTTGCGCACGCCCTTGAGTTTTTTGTTGAGCGCAGCGCGGGCCTGGGCCTCGGCACGCTTCTGCTCCTTGGTCTTTTTACCCTCGGCAGGCTTGGGGGTGGCGGCGGGCGCATCGGCCTGGGCGGCGGTTGCCTTGGCGGGCTTGGCCGCGGTCGGCGCACTCTCCCCTGCCGCTTCGGCGGCGGCGCGGGCTGCGAGGTCCTCGCGCTTGTAGAGGTAGTAGTCGTAGTCGCCGTCATAGACCGTGACCTTGCCATCGCGGATGTCGATCACGCGGTTGGCCACGGCGCGCAC
The DNA here is from genome assembly GCA_019414515.1 of Collinsella sp. GTDB lineage: Bacteria > Actinomycetota > Coriobacteriia > Coriobacteriales > Coriobacteriaceae > Collinsella. The sequence continues at coordinate 40,230 of DXLX01000003.1, read as the reverse complement.
CAGGTGCTCGTCGTGGCTGATCAGCACGATGGTACCGGGGAAGTTTTGCAGGGCGTTCTCGAGCATGTCCACAGAGTCGATGTCCAGGTGGTTGGTGGGCTCGTCCAGGCACAGGAGCGCCTCGGGGGCCACGAGCATCTTGGCAAGGGCCAGACGTGCCTTTTCGCCGCCGGAGAGGACACGGACCTGCTTTTCGATTGCGTCGTTGTCGCTAAACAGGAAGGCGCCCAGCAGGCTGCGCTGCTGCGGTACGGTCCACTTGGGCGTAACGGTGTCGATCTCTTGCAGGACGGTATTGGACTCGGTCATACCCTCGAGTGCGTGCTGGGCGTAGTAGGCGACGCCGACGTTGGTGCCTAGGTCGCGGACGCCGGTGGTGGGCGGCTCCAGGCCGGCGAGGATCTTCATGAGCGTGGACTTGCCGGCGCCGTTGGGGCCGACGAGCGCCACGTGCTCGCCGCGGTAGAGCTTGAGGTCGATGTCGCTGTAGATATGCTTGTTGCCGTAGGACTTGGAGACGCCCTCGAGCCCCACGACCATGTCGCCGGAGCGCGGTGGGTCGGGGAACTTAAAGTCGATGTGCTTGTGGCCCTCGGGCAGGATGACAAGCTCCTTTTTGATCTGCTCGATCTTGCGGATTCGCTCCTGAGCCTGGGCAGCCTTGGTGGGCTTGTAGCGGAACTTGTCGACGAAGACCTGCATGTGGGCGATGTCGCGCTCCTGGGCGGCACGCTTGGCGCGCATCTGCTCCAGGTTGTCTTCGCGCTGCTTGAGGTAGCTGTTGTAGTTGCCGGTGTAGGTGGTCACGCGACGGTTTTCGAGTGCGGCGACGTGGTCGACGCAGGCGTCCATGAAGGCGCGGTCGTGGCTGACGATGAGGACGGCGCCGTCGTAGTTGGCGATAAAGCCGCGCAGCCACTGGACGCTCTCGAGGTCCAGGTGGTTGGTGGGCTCGTCTAGAAGCAGCAGGTCGGGGTGGCGCAGGAAGAGCTTTGCCAGCGCGATACGCATCTGCCAGCCGCCCGAGAACTCGGAGCACGGGCGCTCAAAGTCGGTGACCTTAAAGCCCAGGCCGGACAGGATTTTGCGGGCGTTGCTCTCGAGCTCGTAGCCGCCCAGGTGCTCAAAGCGGTCCTGGACCTGGCCGTACTCGTTAAGGAGTGCGTCGACGTCCTTGCCCTGCTCGGAGAGCTCGGTGATTTGGGCCTGCAGCTCGTTGGCGCGCTCGCCCATGCGGCGGATTTCCTTGGCCGCCGCCATGACCTCGGCGAGGATGGTGGTGTCCTTTTGCTCCAGGTTGGTTTCCTGCTCTAGGTAGCCCACCTGGCAGTCCTTTGCGTACTGGACCTGGCCGGCGTCGGGGCTGTCGATGCCCATGATGATCTTGAGCATGGTGGTTTTGCCGGCGCCGTTGGGGCCCACGAGCGCGAAGCGCTCGCCGGGGTTGATCTGGAAGGATGCGCCGCTAAAGAGGACGCGCGCGCCGAAGCTTTTTTCGATCTTGTCGACCAGGAGGATCATGGTGCCGCCTTTGACCTTGTGTGCCTATATGAAAAAAGGCCCCAACTTGCGTTGGAGCCTCATTCAATGCTCGGGTGGAGACGAGGGGGATCGAACCCCTGACCTCTTGACTGCCAGTCAAGCGCTCTCCCAGCTGAGCTACGCCCCCGTGCGAAGAAGTACTATACGGGAACTCGGACGACGATGCAAGGACAATTTTGGAAAAACTTTCCGGGGGCGGGCGCCGGAGTCGCGCGGGGCCGGGCCAGCCTGCGGAGCGCCTGGCCCCCGCACGGCCCCTACGCCGGCCGACTTGGCGCGCGGAACGCGACCCTCTCCGCGCAACCGGATTTCCTATGCGTCGCCAGTCCCATTATCGGGTCCGATTGCGAACCGTCCCTCATCTGCGCCTCAGAACTATGCCGGTTTACTACGATGTATCTGTAATGTTCGACCACGCACGCCTTTTCGTGTAACCGTCGGACTCTCTACCTGCGGTTTTGCAAACTGAGAACACGCGGTGGTCGAAGGTCGCCGATCCGTCGTAGTAAACGGGCATGGTTTTGAAATGGCATCAGGTTGATTTCACGCTGAAATGTCTTGAAGCCCTGAATTTAAGGCCTTAACTTTTTATAAAACACTCCTTATCTGCGACGGGCCTAGATTAGCTGTTGTTTAGCATCGAACTTGATCTTGCGTTGTGCGACTTGCTCGTGCATGGTAGTATTTCACGACGTGAAGCGAAGAAATTAGGCCTGAGTTGCCTTTGCTAGAATTGCATTCACCGTTCATAAGGGCTCTTGGCGCAACGGTTAGCGCAGGGGACTCATAATCCCTGGGTTCTGGGTTCGAATCCCGGAGGGCCCACCAGAGTATTTCGAGGCTGGGCATTACGCCCGGCCTCTTTGTTATTGGCGCTGCAGACCAGGTTTGCTATCCAGATACGTAAAGTTATTAACATTCATATTCGTAATTAACAATGGGTATGTCGCCAAGATGCTGCTCAGTCAACACATGGCGTAAATCGATAGATATGAAAAAAGGCCCCAACTTGCGTTGGAGCCTCATTCAATGCTCGGGTGGAGACGAGGGGGATCGAACCCCTGACCTCTTGACTGCCAGTCAAGCGCTCTCCCAGCTGAGCTACGCCCCCGTGCGAGAAAGTACTATACGGGAACTCCCCCGCCGATGCAAGGACAATTTTGGAAAAGATTTTACGGTGCGTGGAACGGCGCGGGGCCGAAGGGACACACGATGCCCGAAATAGCCCGCGGGGCGCGCCCCGCGGGCAGCGGCAAGCCCGCCGCCCTCCTTCCCGGGGCGCGCATGTCGCCCCAGGTGCCGCCGGCCAGAACAAAGCAATCCGCGGTGCTTCCGCGGGAGGGTTTCGTCTGAGCCCCTCTCCGCGCCTTCGGGTCAATTTACTGAACCGTGCGCAGCTCGCGCCAGCTGGTCGCTTCATAAACAGACCGGTTTACTGCGACGATTCCCGGATTTCCGACCACACGCCTACATTCGCAAAACGGGCAGGCATTCTACCTGCGGTTTTACGAGCGACGAATTCGGTGTGCTCAGCTACCCCCAATCCAACGTAGTAAACCGGCGTGGTTTTAAAATGGCACTTAATTACTGGCAGCATATAAAGTAGTAATAATGCTCACTTGAACAATATTACTTACCAATACCAAGCCAATTGCACAGAACGTTGGCTCGCAATCTGGTCTCAGCGCATCTCATCGCCTCGGTTTTTGGTTTTTAGCGCAACTCCAATCGCTCACACACACTGTGAATGATGGCATCAAGCTGATCGTGATCATTGAGCATGTCATGGGTTACAAGAAATACGTCGTATCCCATGCTTTGTAATGCTGTCATTCGTGCGGCATCGTGGTCCAGCACGGCGCCTGAACCATGGATAACCTCTCCCTGAAGTTCGATAAGCACAGCTTTCATTATTATTGGGTTTACGATGACGATATCGCCGTAACAGATTTTCTGACCTGCGATTTTTCGAGCTGAATTCGACAGCGGTGTTAAGTCGTTGACGTATATGTTTTTAAACTCCGCTCCGCCAGTACGCCTCGGAAGACTTAGCAACATGATTCCAGCAACTTCTAGCGGGGATGCCGCAATACCCATTACCTGCCGTGCGGCTTCGTAGAATTGTTTTCCCCACATCTCGCCCTTAACCTTCGCTGCAAATCTGTGCAGTTCTTCTATTTCAATAAGAGGCTTTCTCATCCAGAGCGATGTGCCTTTTCCGTTTGCTTTATTTCCGGATCCGTCATTCTGCTGCCCACTTTGATCATTCTCGCTGTCCTTCTGGCTCGCACGAGCATAGACTCGCTTCCATGGGGCCTCGTCTTGGGTTTCATCTAGTTCAAAAAGACTTTCTGTGGTGTACTGCTCTTCTTCTGATTTTGCTTGCTCAAGTGCCATGTCGACCGCGGGCGATGGTTTAAAAACCGAAAACCATCCGCAGAGCTCGTACATGGCCAGAACCAGGTCGCATGAAGAAACGCTTCGAGTCATGGTGAATAGCGTATGAAGAGGGTCTGTGACGCTAAAGCCCATGCCCGTGTCGATCGAGACCTTCTCTGTATAGGCGCTGTTCCATCGGATGGTACGTCTTGTCTCGGAATGTAGGTTGCTTCGAGTTGATGCTGCTGTGATGACTGGGGTCTTGAGAACGTCGGTTACGAATGGGGCTTGGGATAGAGCTCGCCAGCCTTCTTCGGAGTTGGGCAGGCGCGGGTAGAGATCGCGCACCTGTGGCGGGCAGCGCCAGTAACGGAATGCGGTGTTTGCGCAGACGATTTCGTCCATTTGCGCCTCCCCTGGTATCGGCCGTAGACCATGCGGTTGTGGTCGTGGACGATTATCTACCGGGGCATCATGCGGGTAAGTACCGGAAGCTGACCAAACGCTGACCAAAAGCTTGACGAGTTCTGCCGAAAACCGTCGTGTGATAGAAATCCGCTGGAAGACGCTCTGGGCATGCGGTCCCTGTCTCCACATTTGCGCTCGAATCACATGGGGAGTTCATTGAAATTACGGATGTGTTTTATACAAAACATGCAATGGCGTCAAAAAAGGGCGCGATAAAAAAAGACGCCTTATACGACTTCGAGTCGATTTTGGTGTCGGCCTTGGTGTCAAAAGGAAAAAGGTCAGAGGCTTAACACCTCTGACCTGCGCTTTTGATGGTGGGCGATACAAGATTCGAACTTGTGACCCCATCCGTGTGAAGGATATGCTCTACCCCTGAGCCAATCGCCCGTCGCCTTTCGGCAAAAGAGATACTATCATAGCCGAGCGTGGTTTACCAAGAACTTTTTGCCCCCGATTTTAAATTCGTGAGTGCCAGTCAAGCCAAAGCAACCAAAGCAATCGGCAAAACCGCAGCTAAACTACCATTTACCGCTTTATCCACGAGGTCTCAGGACGGCAGATAAGTCGAGCGTTGTTGTAAGCCATGTCGAGCGTGAGGCAGGTGCGTGCGGCGTAGAAGCCGTCCTCGCGTTGGATGGTCAGTGCCAGTTCGGGCTTGTCGCCGGTTAGGCACAGCGGCAGCAGCAGCTGGATCCGGCCGCCGTAGAACTGCGGCACGGCGAGCGTGTAGTTGGCGGCGGCGCGGCGGGCGGCCTCGACGACGGCTCCCTCAAAGGCGCGGCGCAGCAGTAGCGAGTTGCCCTCCCCCATCAGGCTGGCGGGAATACGCGTGAGGTTCTCCTCATCGCCCAGAATGTGGTCGATGTTGGAGCGGATGGGCAAGCGGTAGTCAAAGACCAGCTCGAAGGGGTCCTCGGCAAAGCGCACGCGGCACGGCAGGTACTCAAACGAGACCAGCATGGGGTCGCTCTCCTTAAAGAAGCCCTTCAAAAACCAGCGCTGGCGCGCGTCGGGCTTGGTGTTGGGCTCAAACAGGCCATAGATGGTCTCGTAACGGCGCGTGTACAGGCCGGTGTTGAACAGGCAGCGGTCGTCATCGAACACCAACGGCAGGTTGGACGGCGCGGTCTGGTCCACGTCGCGCTCGGTCAGGAACACCGCGCGGCTAAACGAGAACGACAGATAGTTTTTGAGGATGCGGTTACTGGGACCCCAGTCCTCGGGGTCGGCTAGATCGACCAGGCGGTCGTAGCAGGGCTCGGGGCAAAACGCGAAGTCGTACACATTGCTGCACAGGGTGCTAGGGAGTTCCATGTGGCGTCCATTCCATTCAATAACCGGCATGCGGATGCTTAGATTCTATACGTGCGACGCACCGTCGAGACGCACAACGCAATTGCGCCTTAGTTCTTTGACGAGCTCGTCGCGGGAGCGGCTTTCGGATACGAGGTCCTGGATCCAGGCGTAGTGCGGGAAAAACCGAGATCTGTCGACCAGACCCCGATTTTACGCTTTCGAGACATGCTTTTTTAAATAGCAGATGTCTTGGGGCTGCTATGGCGGCCATGTAATTTGAAAAATGGAAGTCCGATCAACAAATAGGGGTGCCACGGCAAACGCCGGGGCACCCCGTCTCAGAACCTATATTGCTTTCCCCTAATCCTCTAAGTACTTAGAGGAATGCAAGGACAACAGCAAAGACAATGCACGTGACACCTATCCCGAGCGGAAGTCGTGCCTTCTTCTTTTTGTCCTTAATAAGAAAAGCCTCGATTGCAGACGCAAGGACCAGAAATCCGCCGATAATTAGCAGGTCAAGCGCAACGAAACGGACGGTCGAAATATCGGAAGAGATCCCTCCGGCATTAACGTTCACGAGCGTAAAGATCGCGGCGAAGACGGCAAAGAGTGCCAGCACATTACCGTAAATACGAGATTCGATATTGGCAACTTCTTCCTTTTTGTCTTCAACCTTTTTGAGCTCTCCGGCATAGACGTCGGAATAGTCGGCGAGCCCATTAAAGTTAAGCTCATCGGAAAAGGCTCCATGGTAAGGATGGGCAACCGTGCCTTCGACGTGCTGGAATGCGACCTGCGCGATGCCCTTAGACTTATCGAGGGTAATGGTGCTGCCGCTTACGTTTGTAACACGATAGAACAGCCTAGTTCCATGGCCAGGGAAATAGAGCGGTGCATCCAAAGAAAGCCCTTGGCGAATGCGCGAATTGCGCAGAAGTACGCTAGCGGTCAGATTGTTGGGTAGCGCGACACATTCAACGCAAGAGACAAAAGTCGAGTCTCCGGGGCCAAGCTCGACCTCGAACTGCTTGCTTTCATTAATGTAGAATCCGTCGGTGCGCAAGTCATACGTAACCTGGCCGATGTTCGAAGCATCGGCATTGAGCAGCACCTTGTTGTCGATAAGCTCTTGAATCTTAGTATCGCTCAAGTACATATGAACCACTTCCTTAGGACAACGAGTATAGCACTGAGGTATTGCACTGGCGGCTGTCCCCAAAGGGGACACAGGTGAAGTAAGTTCAACTTCTCTACTCGGCACGCACCCTTAAATAAACTCTCCCGTCTCCAGGTCAACGAAGTCCGCGAGCTTTATCTTTCCGGAGAAGCCGCTCCCCTTGTACTTTCCTGCGTAGGTCTCAGTGTCGAACTTGAACGAAATGTTATACAGCTTTCCAGTCTTTGTCTTCCTGATTAGCCCGTTTTCCAGCATGTAGCTCAGTACCCTCTTATGGCTTTCTCTATCGTTTCCGTTTAGGTAAAAGCAGCAGACACCTTGTTTCGAGCCCGCCGCGATGAGCGTTTCGGGATTCGAGTATTTGGCCTCTACGACGACGCCATCAAGAACTGCGGTTCCGACAATGTCGTCCATGAGGGCGGTTTTGAATGGAGAGAAGAAGAACATCCATTTGCCGCATTGGACAGGATTTATGTCGTGGATTCGCTCCTTATTGATAAACCAAATCCATGAGAACGATTTGACCCTGGCAATCGAGCCGGATTCGTTAAGAAGCGTTTCTTCGACGGACGGCGTTAATTCCTCGTTGTTGCCTGTGTTATTTGAGCTTGCCATTGCATTAATCCTAACAGTCGCCCTTAATAAAGCTCCTCGCCAGCAGCCTCGAGCGCTTGTATCGCTGCGCGTTTTAGCTCATTGAGACTTTCGTAGCCGCTTTCCGACAGCTGGATTATTCGCACGTTGAATGAGTCACCGTACTTGTAATCGGCATACACATCGCAATTGCCCCTACCGAGAAACTGTATGGCCGCTCGATCAATTGCCTTTGCGCTTTGGCCTACGTAGTACAGATCTTTGGTTGCATTATGGACAATGAAGATGCCAGTAATTTCGCCTTGCTGTGTCAGGGCCTTTCGCTGAGACATAAACTCTTCGGCGCTCGCGGCGATTTGAGGATCATCTTCTAGGAGCGATTGGCGTAGCCCTAGTAGATTCTCTTGTTGCCTTGATGCAGTAATAACAAGAAAGAGCCCGTCCACAAAAAAGAATAAGCCAAGGAGTAAGAAAGTAAAAGAAAGCGAGCCATATATGTTGGCACTCGATGGCAGAGCGGAAAAGAAACTGACAATTGCCAATACAAGCCCAGTAACGCTGATGACTTTTCCGATCGGGATGAGCCTCCTTGGAGGGGCCGATGCGACGGTTTTGATTTGATAGTAGTTCCTCATGTTATGACTCCAGTGATATAGGCAATTGGGTCCAAATGAAGCTTTATAAACGGTAGCATTTGGATTGCAATTATCTTATCGCTCTGGCAGATGGGGTGTAAGGCTCAACATCGGTAATGGATCGAGAGGCAGTCGAGCTGAACAAAATAGTGCCGTCGCAGCGATGGCTGATACGGCACCAATCTCTAAGAAATTGATTTAGTAGTAGGCGAAAGACTTCTGCAATAGCTGCATTCATCCCTCTCTGGTCTCACTTAAACGGGGCCTTAGCAGCGAAATGCGGCAGCCAGGAGCGTTGTTCCCAGAAGGAAAAGCGTTACGGAAGCGGCAATCCAGTCGCTGTCGGCGGTCTTGGGGAGTGTCGTTGCGGTCGTGCTGGTGGCTTTAGGCTTAGAGGACGCAGGCACTGTGGTCTTGGTCACCGTCGTCTTGATCGTTATGTTTGTTTTGGGCGACGTGGCCGCAGGTTTCACCGTTGGATCCGTCGTCGGCCCCGCACCGGGCTGCCCTGCAGCAGGGCCGGCACTACCATCTGGTTTACCCTCCCCGCATCCAGGCACGTCGTCTCCATCGGTCTCCCCTGCCGGTGGCGTGGCGGCATCGGGCTCAACCACCACATGCGGTGCCATCGCACCGGCAGCATTCACCACGCCGTCAGCACCAAAGGCCCCGCCGGCAGGCGTCACAAACCGTGCGGACACAAGCGAGCCGCCCAAGCACGCGACGCCGCCATCGGTACCTGCCGCATCGAGCCACGAGGCATCGACGGAAAGCCGACAGCCGGCCGCCCCATCGCCAAGGCCTAAGTCCTGCAGATACACGCCATAAGCGCGCACGCCCGCTCCGGACCCTGTGCTCGCGGCAACGACGCGCCCGCCACCGCGCACGGCCATGTCGCCGGCGATCACGGCGGCCACGGCCTCGTCCGTGACGTCGGCCCCGTCCGCCCGGGCATCGACGGTGCAGACGTCCACCACGAGCGCCCGCGAGACGTGGATCGCGCACTGCGAGCCCGATGCCGCCAGGGACCCGGTGCCGCGAAGCGTCAGGTCGCCCCACACCTCCATGCCGCACTGCGTGATGTCCGCATCGGGCGCATGCGACTCCGTCACGGAGTTTTGCCCGGCAAGTGTCAGCACCAGGTCGCCGTCAGCGCCGATGGCCTCTCCCGCGTAGCCGTTAAGCTCCAGGTGGCCGGCATCGGTCCAGGCCCAGCCGGGGCCCGACACGCCCGGCTCGTAGTACGTCGCGCCCGCGATGACGAGGCTCTCCGCGCCCGCGGCATAAGAAGGCCCGCCCAGCAAAACGCATAGGCAGGCTATGGCAACGATCTCAATGTAATGACGGCTGGTGTAGGACTCGGCAGCAAACATACCCGCTCCGATCTTCGCAGGAGCCAATAGAATGTGCACCAGAAAATGCCCTGGTAACAGCAGTTATTAGTTTAGCGAGATCAATGCGTGAGCAAAGACAAATCGCGTGAGCAATGTCCACAATTAGGTGTAAATCGTTTTGCCAGTCGGTGAAAGGAAGAATCTGGGCTCGACATAATCGTGCACAACTCCGTACGGATTGGGATGGTTGAAGTGAGCATGTGCGATAGGTACAGGGCCGGGGTTTCTAGCGAGTGGCGACAGCCGCGCGGCATCGAAAGAACGGGTGCGAACCCATGCGAAAGCGCTGAGAATTTGCACGTTTCCGTACCGCGAATACAGTTGGTACGGAGAAAGACGATTACTCAAGCACGGGCAAGTCTGGATGATTCTTCTCTTTTATTTCGGTAAAAAACTCCCCAAGCGTCTTCTCCTCCCACGCCGGATACTCCGACCCGTCGTCGGTCTTAAAACGCAAATAAGGCTGTTCCATATCATTCACCTCCCTTAAATCACATCATCTTTGACTGTGTCGCGCAACGCGTCTACATTTGCTTTCAACGGGCTCATATCCAACAGGTCGCAAGCGAACTTCCACAAGATTCGCTTCGGTGATTTATCACAATATTCGACTACCGGCATTCCCTGTACTTTGCTAATCAAAGCGTCGCGCCAGTCCTCATCAAATGTAAACGGACGATATTCCATTCCTTGTTCGTTCGCCTCGTACGACCCCATCACGATAGGGAAACGAACATCAAACGTCGAAAATGGTGAGAACTTAGCATTGCCGTAAATAGCGATGTCCACAATCTTCCCATCCAGCTCGAGCCACGCATGATAGAACTCATAGCCGCTTGGAGGCACGACCAGCCCGTAGCAAATACGAGGCTTGTAACCAAGATATTTCAGCGCAATAAACAGCTCGACCGTCGTGGACAGACAGCCATCCGGCTCTTCGGCCGCGCACATTTTATTGAATGCCTTGGTCATCGCAAAAACCATTTTCTTGTCTTCAAATCCAGAGAGCTGTCGCTGAATATAATGAATTGCGTCGTAATCTCGTTTCAATTGTCTTTCTCCTCTCATAGTCCCAGCTGTGAAAGCATGCCCTCGACCTTGGCGATGGCCGCCGCCTTTTCGGCCTCGATGCGCTTGATGTCGTCGCGCACGGCAGCAAGGTCCACCGGCTCCTCTTCCGCGAACGTGTCCACGTAGCGTGGGATGTTCAGGTTCCAGCCGTTGACGCAGCAGCACCGCCAACCGGCCGTCATCGTCGTCCAGGTTATTTCAGGTCGCTCTTTTTGAATGAAGTGGATAGCATCATGAGCAGAACGTCGTTCACTAACCTGCCTCGTAAATTGCAAAGCGTGGTAAATGCGGTTTTACCAAGGAGCTTCTTCTCGTCATCGTCGATTCGGCCCTTTTCCGGCGGACAGTGAACGATAAGTCCGCATCGGGAGCTCTTACCGTTGATAATCTCCCTAAAGCCTTCTTTGTCTAAATATCCGTAGACCACTATCAACAGGAGTGCATCCTTTGCCTTGGATATCTGTTTGTCCGAAACGCGCTGTATGTTCTTCCTCTTGATCAGCCCAGAGTCGGAAAGATCCTCTTCGAGGTCATGGTAGTCCTCGTCACTCGCGACAATCAGTATCTTCTTGCCGTACAGCGCAAGGCCGAAGCGCCACGCCGCTTTACCGAGACGCGTGAAGGCTCCGATAGCCAATGCGACGAACGACAGGAATCCCATGAATTCGAGGACAAGAGATATGTTTCCTCCAACAGAAAGAATGCCTGAAATTACGTTGTTGATATCCATCGATTATCACCTACTCTACGTTGATGAAGAATGGGTTGCTCCAACGGACGCAATAGCCCCTTCGGATTACAAAACATTGAACATAGTGTTTCCCCGTATACGCTGTCTCCTCCCGACGGGAAGTCTTTTCTATGTTTGGGATCTCGAAACCACCCCTACGGCAAACCCTCATAGCTTCATCGCCGGTATTCGTGACTTGCCACTTTACCCTGCCATCTTTTACCGGCCCACAGTTCACTCTGTACACGATAGTGGAGCCCTTCGGTATGAGCGCGCCGTCGTTTTCGAGTGCTCGCATTTCTCCTGAAGGCAATTTGACCGTCGCCGTAATTGTTGCATTTGGCTTACGTGCCTGCATGGGAAAGCCTAACGGCTGCCTGTGCGGAACAGACAATGCGTACTGTTGGCTTATTGACTTATCTGATGCCGTGGTTCCGTACGAAGAGACTCCCGAAGGAAAGTTGTTTCCAAGTATTTGCTTCCAGACGCTGTTGCCGGTTCCTTCATCCGCAAGAAGCGAGAGATGCTCGTTGAGTTTGTCCACGAACTGGGCGAAATCGTTATAGCAGTACTTTCCGGCAAGGTTGTTTCCCTCTATGGCTGGATCCTCAATGAAGGGCACCTTGTACGAGTCGAGTTCATCGGCGTATGCAACTGCAAGGTTCGCCATTACCTGCATGACGCAGTCCTCGATTGACAACCCTGCTTCAGGTAGATTGTCGGCGATCATCTTCTCAAGAGTGATGCCCTTTGGGAACTTCACACAACTTGGGCAGTTCTCCCTTCTCCACCACTTCATTATCTTCACTAGAGGTTTGTAATCCCCGTTGAACCCTTTGTTAACCTCAGTCGTCCAAGCGAGATGCTCTTTGGGATTCGTCTGCCTCCATTCGCCATCGGTTTTCGAACCGATGTAGAGAAGACCGTCTTCATCTTTGACCAAGGGGACAACATCGAGATGGAAGTTCGCCATGTCAATGCCGATGGAATGCGTTTGCATTTTGACGCTCTTGTAGCACTCGCGCTCGCGTATCGCATCCTCGAGCTCGACCAAAACGCGATACGGGGAGTCGTTAATGGAGCGGTTTGTCTCAACGATGATGTCAATATCGCAGCTGTCAGAATCTTTCTTCGGTCGTATGAAGGTCTGCTTGGCGTATGAACCCGAGAGGTATGTGTCCTTGCATACAGCCCCATAAGTCTCACTTGCCTTGAGATGGTCCCTGAGATTTCGGTGAAGTCGACTCGCTTCATCAATGGTGCTCTTGCTGGGATTGATGTCCTTCAAGAATGATTCAAAGTCTGCGCTATTTGTCATATAACCGCCTTTCCAAACAGATGTTCTAGTGTCTGACATTATAACAACCGTGCTTTAAAAATGTGGTTTTTAGAGCCATTGCTAGGCACAAGATGTTGCGGTCTCATTCCATCCGTACGATTCAGGAGCTGTCTGGCAAGCAGGAGGACAGAATGGAGCCTCAAAGCTTCCTTGAAGTCATTGAGATTCTTGTCGATTTTCGAAACATTTGCGCGCGACGATCGGCTTTGCTGTGCAAGGCCGCGCGGGCGCGATTTAAGCAATATGCTCCACTCGCTCGAGAGGGTTTTGCCCACAAGCGAGATGCCGGAACTCGTCAATGAGCTCGACTCTGTACTACTGAAGCATCCTACATGTCTACAGCAGAATCACGCTGGAAATCGCAAAAACAATGGTGGCTTTTTTAAGGCCGCTATGAGCCAAAGCTGCCAAAGAGCAACAAACTAACTACAAACCATTGGCCTGCAAAAGCCCCGTGCATTGCAGCCAGCAGCGGGCTGCAATGCACGGGCCTGCCGTTGTGCTATGTACGTGAGATTCATACAGTGGTCTACTGCCCCTGTGCCCTGTACATGCCCTCGGTTGCCTCATGGGTGCCGCCCTGACGGCGGCCGGCGCCACGCTCATGGCGCGCCGCCCGGACGGGTTCGCCCCCGAGAAGCCGCATGAAGGCGAAGAGGAAGGCGAGCAGAATGGCCTTCCTGCTGCACCTGATTGGAATGGGCATGGGGCTGTGCACGCTCGTCGTCTACGCTTGCATCAAGGTTGGGGCTGAAAGCGAAGCGGCTGACTATGCGGGCTGATCAGTGAGCGTCAAACTGTTCGGAACCGAATGGAAAAAGAGAGGCCCTTTGCAAAAAGGACCTCTCTGCTGAAAGCATTCTAGAGAGCAGCCTTGGATTACCTTAAGGTAACTGTAGCGAAATCTTTTCCTTGACTTTGGTTGCCATGGCGTAGGACTTAGCGGTTTTGGATGTTCCGCCAAGGGCCAGATAAACATCCAAAACCATGTCCGCAACTTCTTGAATAATTTCATCTGACAGCTTGTCAAGGTCGAGTTTCTCTATGTCACCGAACGTCAGGTTATCTTTTTTGGACAAGATGGAAGCAACGCCCATTATCACGTAAAATCGTATGTCGCTTATTTGGGACCCTTCTAAGTCTCTCTTAATTTGCGGAAACCTCAAGCAAACCTGTTTTCCAAGGCTAGCGGCTCTGTAGTAAGCCTCAAGGTTGCCATCCTGCCCAAATATTTTCTTATACTGAGCCTCGTCAGACAAAAGCGTCGACGGTCTTGCTCTTGCCTGATCCGGTCTGCCGAGAAGTATCGACATCATGCATTGTGCAAGAAAGGAGAGGGTTACGATCTCCTCCCTCTTCCTCCCCTGGTTTTTGTAATAGTTCTTCCGCCTTTCGTAATACAACCCATTTCTTTTCATGTAGAGTTCGATTTGAATATGGATTTGGTCAGTAGCGCGAAGCGATGTCTTTTTCACCTGAGTTTGGTTGTTCGTCGCCAGTATCACTCTGTTTCTGGTCTCATCGCTTCCGGGCACAAGGATTTTTACCATCACATTTCTGGAATCTTCGGCGTCTTCCGTACGAGACTCCATAAATTTGTATATTTCATATGACGTTTGAAGTCCATTAACGATGCGAGGCTCTTCCATTTTCACTTCTGCTCCTGCTATTTGATAGGCTTCAGAAGCCAGTATCGTTACTCCGTTGTTGAGCCACCAGAAATCGTCTTCGCTAGGATGCTCCAACGTTTCCCTGATTCCTTTGTTGACTGAAACATTTCCCTCGTAATCTCTGACGTTCGCCTCGAAAAGATAGCTACGGAGCTGCCCCTGGTCGTCAGTGAGGAAGCGGTAGTAATCCGACAAAGACACCAGGCCAAAGACGTCCGTTCTCTGAGGAACCGACGCATAGGACCCCGAAAAACGCATAACAAGCCCGCTCTCTGCGGGAGGCGACCAGATGCGCATCAATTCGTCTGCTCCAACTAAAACGCACGAAGAGCTAAATCGGCTTACGCCGACGATTTCGTCAATGGCGGCCGGAAGCTGCTCTTTCTGAATCTTAACGCCGTCCGATGGTGAATCCGCATTCGCGATGTACACGAACTTCATTCGGATTTCGTTTCCGGCCATCGCTGCTGCTTGAATCGCTTCTCTTATTCTTCTAAAAGTATCGATAACACGTTCGGAATATTTATCATTGAATTCATTTAAATTTATACCGAATGTTAGAAGGTCATTACAGGTGTCCTTCCACTTCAAGAACACGTCTTCTTTGAATGATTTTGAAACCTTGGTCTGAAGAATAACTATTTCAACCCTTGATCCACGATTGATGTAGTCTTTAATCTGGACGTCCTCACTCAAGAAATTATTGTTGGCAAAGATGTAGATCGCATCGCAGCCCCCGTCTCGCGACCCTCCAATGAGCCCTTCCGCTATCTCATCGTCGTCAAGGTCGTATGGAGCCATGTATCGAGAAGAGGCCAACAGTTCAAAGTAGTCCCCTTTAGAACTATACTCAGCCTGCTTAGAGAATTCGTCCGAAATGAATCCGTCTATCAGAATCTGGCTGTTAGTTGGCATTCTTCCTCCATCCAAAGATGAATAAACTAATGAAATGATATGACTTTTATGATTTTAGTGTAAACACCAAAACAGCCGCGTCTTAACACCCTGATAAGCTTTGGGCAAAATTATCGCAACGCCTTATTCAACAGGAGGTTGCGATGACGCGGGCAAACATAGAACACAGGAACATGTGGGCAGATCACATCGAACGCTGCCTCTCGTCCAGTATGTGTGTGGGACTGGTGTAGGCTCAACCACGTAAGCAGACCCTGCCTTTACAGGTGGCTGGCCAAGTTCAGGGATGAGGGGTCCGGGCGCTTCCCATGCAGGAATGCCGCCACGATGGATTGGCTCGAGATCGCCAGTTACGGCCTGGCGGATGCAAAGGGCATCGTGCCAGTGGTGAGCAGCGCTTCGGATAGCGCGGTAGCCTCGGCTGCCAAGTGCGGCGATGTCGTTGTGAACTCGTTCACCACCCCCGACCGTGTGCTCATGTCACGACATTCCACCGACATGCGTGCCAGCATTCAGCGCCTTGCTGTCTGTGGTAGCGGAAAACTGAACACTTCGGCTTGACCATTTAGGACACAAAGGCAGGCACGCCAACCATCACAATCGACTACCTTGGTTGCTGCCTAGAAATATCAACCAGGGAGGTCGGAAAGGTGTGATCAGCATGTCCACGGTTCATTCTATACGGCAGATGAGGAAGCGGGTCGACTCGATATCCGAGAATGCCTGAAAAACGGGCGTGTCGCGTAACACGGTGTACACCAAGCTGAAGAGCCCGACCTCACGCCACCCATCCTGGTGCGCAGGCGGGGCGACAGGTTGCTCAACGCCTACCGGGGTGTGTTTTGCGCACGGCTAGACGAGGGCTCGAGGCAGTGGCGCAAGCATCGCCACACCGCGCGCAGGATATGGCTCGCCTCTGCCCTCGAGGTGGACCGCATGAGCGCGAGCCAAGTGTCGAGGATCTGCGAGTTGTCCGACGCGATCGTTGAGGACATGCAGACCAGGGGCCTCTCTGATACGGCCTTTCCCTACGTCTGGCACGATGCGATCCGCATTAAATGCAGAGATCCGGGCCACGCCTCCTCGTGCGCGATCGTCACCGCCATCGGCGCCTGCTTAGATGGCGGTGACGATCGCTCGGGCTCGATGCCGTTGACACGGAGTCCTATGCCGGATGGTTGACGTTTCTGCGCTCGTTGCGCGAGCGGGGTGTTGAAGGAGTCGTCTGCGTAACCTCCATATCACTCCTTCTCGCACACAGCGCAGATTACCAGGGTGCGCTCATCAACCCAGCTGGAGAGCACCTTGCGGCTCGGGTATCCCATGGCCCCTATCGTGCGCGCCAGACTTTTCCCGTGCCCCGAGTAGTGATCGACCGCATTCCGCTTCTCCTCATCGGAATACCTCGGCCTGCGATGCTCCCCTTCCAGGAACTCATCGCCGCCGAGCTGGTATTCTTTCCGCCGGTTGTGGGGTGTGACACGGCTGGGTTAGCCGAGCTCTGCTATGGTGTCGGCCGTGCTGCATCCGAAACCGGCGAACGTCTCGATGGCTTTCGCCTTTTGTTCTGCGCTGTAAATCCGTATGATCCTGCCGGTCCTCTTTTGGTCCAGGATTTCCTCCGCAGTTCCAAGGGGCTAGATGGATAAATCAGGCAGGGCCATTACAGCGCTACGTGTTGAAAACTAGGCCAGCGAAGAGAACTTTGTGAAACGTTTTGTGAAGCGCGGCAGGACGAAGCTACCCCTCGGCAGAGGCGTCTCAACCGCCGGCGGGAACGTCGACACAGCTTTCAAGGTAGCTCTTCATGATGTCTTCCAATGTGGGCACGCGCCCTTCGGCCAATATGCCCAAGGCATCCAGCACATCGAATACGGCGGTTGCGTCATCGGCCCCGAGAAGGTCTTTGTTGCACTGGTTCAACCTCGCATCGAGCACAGTATGCCCGCGCCGCGCGGCCACCCTTGCAAGGGCATCGCCATCGGCAATCAGTGGGTGCCTTTGGATTTCGAAAACCAGCCCATACTCTTCGCCGGGCTTTCTGGAATCGAGATCAAACGCGAGTCCGATCTCTTGTACAACGAGCCATGTTTCGGCATATAGCTTCCCCGCCTCATCCAAGAATAGCCTCGTCATAGCGGGCACGAAATCCCCATACCCAAGAAATTTCCCGCAAAGAAGCGTTTTCGACAGGGAAGAGACCTTCGGATAGCGAGACAGCCACGCCCTGCCCTCTCGAGTTTTAAGCAAGGGGCAAACCTCTTCGGGATTTCCAAGCATTTCCGTAAGTATGTAGAACCTGGCACAGAAGGCGGCGGCGGTCCTGTTAATCCGAATGCCGGGCGCGTAATGGCCCATCGGAGTCTCGAAGCCGGCGGCCCTTTCATATGCGACCCTGCACTCCGCACGCATACCAAGCAAGGCGTAGCACAGGCTCATCTCGAAATAGGGATATCCGAGGGACGGTTGCTTATTGAGCGCGGCGAGGCGCTCTTCGGCAATCGAGAGCTGCAATTTCGCCACCTCGGGTTTGTCGTACAGTGTCAGCCGGGCAAGCTGCCATCGACACTCGAGCGCCGCCATATCCTGCAGGCTTCTCTCAAGGAGGCCTATAGCCTCATCAGTGTACGACACGGCGCGCTCAACGCTCTCTCCAACCATTAAGGCTAGGGCAGCGCGTTCTCGCAGCACTTGGGAGCGCCGCAGAATCGCCTCGGGAGGAAGGCCATCCTCCATCACATCCAAGTCATGCTCCGCGTCCCCATCCTTGAAATACCGCATTACGCTCTCAGCCAAAGCATTTGGGAAGCGGTCATTCACCGCCAAGCCCGAAAGCATCGCACTCAGGTTCTTATGGGCATAGTAGCGTGCATCGGGGTCGCTTACGCACAAAAACCGATCGCATCGAGCGAAGAAATTGAGCACGGGTGCGGGATCGAGCCCGTCGGACCACGCGATTCTGCCCAGGCTCGCCATAGCGACGACGCGCTGTTGCTCGGAAAGGGAGGCATTGCTGAGGGTGTTTTTGACCTCGACCAAATACAGCTTGTTCCTGTCCTCGATACTTGTCCCTATCTGCCTCATGAAAAGAAGCCGCAGATTGAAGAGCTGCCCAAAATCGTTGGGGCCAATCGGAGCAAGCGCCTTTTCGCATTCCTCAATCAACCCCCACCCTTCTTTAACGCCGCCATCAGGCAAGCCGATTTTCGTTTTATTCAATGCTGCGTTCTCAAACAGCAGCAAGAGGAACGACTTATTCCGAACGCCCAGACGCTTAGCTTCGCGATACGTCTTTTTGAACTCGTCGTCGGCGACTTTGAACTGACCGTTCACGACATAGCTAATCGCGCGGTTGTGCCAAAGCTGGACCGTGATGAAAGGGTCTGTCTTGTCGGTTTTATCGGCCAAGGCGCTTTCGAGCTCCGCTTGCGACCCAGCACGATCGCAAGCGGCGTCCGCGATAATATGGAGGGCGAAATGCCTGAAAGCCGGCTCTAAGTTTTCGTTCTCAAGCATCCTTTTCGCAACGCCGTTGTTTCCCAAGTAGATGTTGCAGAAAAACCTATCCTTGTCGAGGCAGGTGAGCTGCATTCTGGACAGTCGATCACGGTCAACCGAGTTCATCAGCCTGAAGGCAGCTACATAGTCGCATTCGGGAAGAGAGGGATCCGCCTTGTCCACTATGTCATCGAGCTGCTGCGCACACCAAAAATAGTTGACGAGAAGAGCGAACAGACTCAACGCGAGAAAGGGCGATGCCACACCCGCCAACCATAAAAGGCTAAGCTTTACCGATGCAAACAATGCATCGGACGCCAGTGCTGCAACATAGATACCGGCCTTGTAAAACCGCGCCAAAGCCTGCTTACGCAACCACAGCAAAAACAGCCCGACGACAATCGAAAACGCCAGGATAGAATGGGCCGGGTCAGGCCCCGTGACGATATCAATCGCAGCAAGGATATCTTGGAACGCCATAATCCTCCGCTAGACTCGAGTCTAATACTCGTTTGCTATTGTAGCTTGCATTCTGCATTGATCTTCCTTCATGTAGTTTCAAATCGAACACATGTTTTGTTTTTAGGAACAGAGTTACATCAAAGGAGGCCGTATCAGCCAACGCTGATACGGCCTCCCTCTAGATTCGATTTTTGTATATCACCAGATCCTGGGAGTACACCTCTCCCCTAGTCCCTCTTAAACAGATCCCTCGTGTACACCTTGTCCGCAACGTCCGCGAGCTCGTCGCTCCAGCGGTTGGCCACGATCACGTCGCAGCCGGCCTTGAAGGCCTCCAGGTCGTGGGTCACCTCGGAGCCGAAGAACTCTGGCGCGTCCAGGGTGGGCTCGTAGACAACCACGGGAACGCCCTTGGCCTTCACGCGCTTCATGACGCCCTGGATGGAGCTCGCGCGGAAGTTGTCGGAGTTGGACTTCATCGTCAGGCGGTACACGCTCACGACCGGCTTTGGTTTGCCCTCGTAGACGCAGTCCCACACCATCTGCAGCACCTCGTCGGCCACGAAGTCCTTGTGTGTGCGGTTGACGTCCAAGATGGCCTCGATCTGCTGCTGGGGCAGGTCCTTGTAGTTCCCCAGCAGCTGTGGTGTCCACAGTAGACGACTACTAACGTAGTCGAAGCTGACTAGATGCTCCCTTACTTCTTCCGACCCCAAAACCGAGAAATAAATTGATAGCACACGTCAATACGCTTGAGGCACATGAGGGTAACGACAATAAAATTGCAGCATAGAGCTAGGGAGAAAGCTGTAAATAGGTTATTCACAGCTGCGATATCGTTAATCTCGCCGGATATAGCCATACAACCAACCGACAGAAAGCCGACAACGACTGACCACAACACGTCAGAGAACAGCTCATCAATCAACTCGATTTCATGAGCGTTTTCTCCCAGTTCGCCATTACTTTGGTTCAAGTTAATCCTAAGCTCAAAGATCATTATTGCAAGACCACACATGAAGCCCGAAATAACCGATATAGCAGTCATTGCATTTGCAAAATATGCTCGAACAGCAGCGGCACTATGGGTATCAATGATTGCCCAAATAAACAATCCAAAAGGAATAGCAAAATGAACGAAAACATCTGGGATATAAAGGGAGTCGTCATCAACCGAATGAAGCGTTCTTAAATAGCGGACAAATAAACCCCTAAGCGAAATCTTCCCCATGCGAAACCGCCATTCATTAATCAAGCCCGTCCAAGACGATGCTCAATGATCTCGCACTTATCATTGCATCTCTTTACAAAGGCCGAATCACTTAGAACCGCTTCGCCACGGTCTTTAAGGAGCTCTCTGATTTTCATATCGAACGATGATGAAATGTCGAACTTTACGGTTCGGCCATCTTTGCTATTTGCTCGAACAAATACATCGACCTTGTTATCAGTTATGTCAGACTCAACAAGGCCAAAGATTGTTTTTGCTTTGGTGAAATCAGATAGAGCTTCCTTAAGTAGGGCGATTGGAAAAGGCTGCCTTCTCTTATGAGCCAACTTATAAGAAATGTAATTAGCGCCAGTAATTAAAGAATCCGCCATGTCGCTTGACCTAAGATATTTACGAACTTCGAAATCTTCGATGCTTTTAAAGGCATCAAGCGATTCTTCTTCTGCAACAGGTTCCCAATCTAAAAGACATCCTGGGGCCGCCGCTTTTAACCAGTTCTTAAATGGCGTCTTCAGAAACGTGTCGCCGGCGGATCCCTTCACATGTTCAACGCATAAAATCGAATAGTTCCCAACAGGATTTCTAAGATATACCCTTGAGCGAACCATGGGTGCCTTTTCGCTATCATATTCGCCAACTATGGAATCTAATCCAGGGTCAAGAATGGAAATATTTTCGCCATTTGATCCCGATTGAAGTTCAAGCAATACACCTTCATCTTGAACTTTTGGCTTTTCAAGATGACAGTATTTTCCAAGACCCTTTTGCTGTATTGCGCTTTGATCTGATCCGCAAAAATCAACGAACGCTCGGGTGAATCCACCTTTATAAAGCGAATCGAGCTCAAAAAGCTTGTCGGGCTTGCGAGCTTCATGACAAGTCAGTTTATAAGCAACAAGTGTCCTTCGAGAAGTAACAGGCATAGAATCACAACCTAGTGCTTAATTCGCCCCAATTCAGCATCAACGGCAATTGCTAAAAACACACGTTGTAGCGATATAGATTCGGGCATACGGGCTAAAGAAACTTGCAGACAATATCGTACGCTTCTTTTTCTTTGCGTAAGACATCCTTTGAAAATGAGACCTCGTATTCACAAGGCAGATCTAGTTCAAAAAGATTGAAGAACTCGTTCGGCTTGTCACAGTACACTGGGCAATCATTCTTTAAGGGATGCGGCTCAAAGCGAAACTGGTCCCCGGTTATATCGATTACGGTGCCATCGGCAAGTTCAAGCCAAGCATGAGACTGCGAATCATTTGTTGATGGGTCGCGATACGTTCCAGATACATACCATGTTTTTATGCCATGCTTGTCAAGATACCTTTGCAGTAAGTCGCTTGTATATCCGCAACAAGCTCTTGGAAAGGACGCGATTACAGTTCGAGAGAGTTCTCCGGACTCTTGGGCACGGCTAATCGCCATGCGAAAGGCGATTGCAAGTGATCGCACATACTCAACTTGATTGTCTAAGTTGTCGCTCAATGAATGCCCTCCTCAAATGAAAGCATGACCCATTTGTTAACCGTGTCCAGTTTAATTCTAAAATCGGTCCAAATTCGTTCTTAGGTTCTGGATGAAAGTCCCGCTACATCGCAGCTGTCAGCGGTCCGTTTGCTAGGGCTCATGTTAAGTGACAATCCATAGTAAGCTGCAACATAGATGAATAGCAGGGGCGTCAAACGGCAAATTAGAAGTTGATTGAACACAAGGTTGAGATCATCATCGTCTTGTATTGTAACAATGCACGGCTCGGCCTCTTCGAACTAATAACGGTCGTAGATCTTTACAAGATCGCCGCATATGCCTCGGTCGACAGCCATAACGGCAGGATACGATGGACCAAATTCGATAGTGAATACCCTGAATCGATATCTATCCGAACGAATCTCAAAGCACTAGTCATTTTTCCTGTACAGATCGTCAGCATCTTTGAGATTGGATTTTGGGGCACAAAGGGCTGCGTTTCTCGAGATAACTCCTGAAACTACCGTGGATGCGCTTTCAGCCAAATCAAGAGCTGGGTCGAGAATCCTGTTTACATCGGCAGTCCTTGAAAACAACCCTTTGATTTTGTCTCCAGACGCCACAGACAGCATTTTGGCCTGTTCATTGAAATATGGAACGATTTCTTCTGTTGATCTGTGTTGAGGTTGAGAAAGCACATTTAACTACGGATTTTCACTGGGAGACATAAATAACCCACCTAACTCAAATCGATATCAACTAATAGCGACAAATGGTCGCTTTTTTTGCTGTTGGGACGAACTTTTGCAATCAAGCCCCTAACCCCTATCCTCTTTAGATAGTTATAGGAATTAATGGAGTTCATCAATTCTGGGCTCACCAGGGCTTGGTCATAACAGTTCCAAATAGGGTTGGCGCAATCCCCGGAATAGTAAAAGGAGCCGTAGTTTTCTAACTCCTCCGATAACCAATGGATAGTGGGATTGTACAGAAAGGGATATTCGTTTCCGCACCACGTTCTTCCGGTAGCGCGCACAGTCGTGGTGTAAGAAGCAAGGGGGGCCATCGCCTAGAATCGTCAGTGCCTAGATATTCAACGAAAGGAAAGACGATGGCCCACAGCGACATTCTATCCCAGCCGGACCGGGGTCTCAGCCCCAGACCGAGGCCCTGCTCGCCCTATTCTCGCTGTGCGACGACCGGACCAGAAATGCCCTAGGCGCGGCGCTTGCGACACCTGGAGGGACGACTCCGCCGCCGGCGTCCCAAGGTGGCGCTGTTGTTGCCCGGCAGAAGGTTTAGCTTCCCCAGGGGCACCGTCCTCGAGCGCTGCCGCAAGCTGCTTCTCGTCGGTTTTCCTTCATCAAGCTTATGCGCCACAACGTCCCCGTCGAGTGCGCGAGCAACAGTGCGGCGTCACCCACAAGACGGCCTTCAAGTAGCGGCACCGCGTCTTCGCTACGGTATTCGGCTACCTGGACTGGATCGTGCCACACCCACCGTCTGGGTTGACGAGACCTACATCAACAGCACCGATCTCTCCTAGGGCTAAGGGCAGGCCCGTAAAGGCGGCCTATTTCGCCAGAAGCTCCGCATCTGCGTTGCCGTCGCAATCCACAAGAACCCCGTCGCGATCGTCTGCGACTAAGGGAAGCCCATCACGGTGCGCGTCAGAAAGCCCATGGGCGGCAAGATTGCAACCGGGTCGCTGCTCATTCACGACTTCGAGCGGGCCCGCGGCGTGCTGGTCAGGGACGGTGGGCTCGAGAGCGAAGCGCGCAGGGCTGACGACAACGATCCGGTTTACCTGGAGCGGTTGGAGATGGTGAACGACCTGTACTCCCGGCTCAAGCATTGACCGTGGCGTTTCACGGGGTTCACAGCGGAAACCCTAAGTGTTTCACGACAGGTACGTCTAGCTCTTCCGGGTCAACCAGGTCCGGGACAACTGAGACTCGACCGCAAGAGTGTTGCGCCATATCCTGATAGCCCACGCGACCTACCGCAGCTTAGGGCAGGCGCAGCGTCGCACGATATCTAAACCGTTAGAAATGCAAATAAATGATACAGATTCTTATTTGCATGACTGCCACATATAGGGACTTGCAGGCACTTGCTTAAAAATCAGGCCCACATAGACATAACTAATGTGAGCCTGACTCTAAATCAAATTATGTAGTAGTTATGACCCTAGCAAAGGGTCCTTCATTTGTTTTGTTTAACCAAATACCAAATAGCGAAGACGCATTCAAGTGCCTACGGTAGGTTTACGTTAGATCGCAAGTTGTCGTAGTCAATTATTGAACCAATGTAAGTCAAAACTCATGGAGAGAGTTTACGTGGAAGTAGCTAAATTTCGGCTTCCGTTATTCGCAAGTTGCTGCTTGCGTTGTAATTAAATCAATGAAAGATAAGCATGCAATTGAGATGCTGGCCGCTATCATCCAGACGAATGATAGTTACCACTCCCCCATGCTTCAGATTACGGCATGAATAATGCGCCGAGTGTATATCTAAGCGCGGCTATCTCGCTACGCCTTCACCACAGGTGTCGCTCCCGAGCTTGATAGGCGACAGTTCGATGTGGTCTTTACTTGTGTCGAATTGACCCAGCAGGCCAGCTATGGCGGCGGATACACTATCATCGATGTATAGACCGCATTTGCCTCCACGCTCAGCTGCTCGCGCGAACTCGACGAGCTCGTTTCGAATTCCCTCGCCGTCAAGCTGGAAGAAATACCGCTTGTTTTGAGAAGGATCCTCTTTGCGTACCTCGAAGTAGTCTGTTTTCCACCAGGGAGCGGGTACGTAAATGTAGCCATCCGTGCCGGAAACCACAAGCGACCCCTCAGATTTAGCTGCCTTGCCGAAAACCGCCTCGCCGTAGCCATCCTCGAATGCCAGTCGGATCTCACCAAACGCGTCAAAGCCAGCGTGACCTTCAAGGTCGGCCCTTACAAAATCGGCTGATTGATAATTAGTTCCGAGTAGCTGCAAGATGGGCAGCAACGCTGCTGGACCCCAGGCTTTGGAGCTCGACCACTTGCCCTCAACGCTCGAGATGTCCTCACTGCCAAGATCAACAAGGCTGGTGCATACAGCGCGCACCGACAGAACTCGTCCAATGTGACCACTCTTGGCGAGCAGAAGCAGTCGATGGTAGGCCGTTGAATACGCCGTCTTGATCGCGTCGGCCAAAACGAGGCCCTTTGAGCGTGCGAGCGCCTGCAGTTCCTGGCACGCCTCACGCGTTGAGGCAATGGGGCTCTCACATAGAACATGTTTGCCCGCCTCAAGCGCTCGCTTAATCTGTCCATAGTGCTGATTGGGATGCGATGCAAGGTAGATTGCGTCGCATCGGCCGACTATCTCATCGAAATCATTAACCTGTTCGACTAAGCCACAGCCTGCGAGGCTTCCATCACTGTCGATCATCGCGCAGGTGGGGTCAACGCCATTCACGAAGGCACTTTCACGCAGATACTTCTCCACTAGCACACGCTTGCCCACGTACCCCATTCGTAGATGTCCACTTTCGGCGCGAAGCTCGGTGCTCGAGACGCCTTGCGTACGATCAAGGTAGACTACCTCGCAGTATTCCCTGAGATAGTCGAACTTACCGACCCAGTCAGAGCCTACGGTGAACACATCGATTCCCATACGTCTGATGTCGTCAATCTTCTGGCCCTCGTACTCTTCAACGATTACTTCGTCAGCAATCCCGAGCTCTTGGACAGAACGCATGCGCTCGTTGAGGGTCTGGGAAACGTTAATCTTCCCGCGCACCTTGTCGAAGCCATCGGCGGTTACACCCACGACCAGGTAGTCGCCGAGCGCCTTGGCGCGTTCCAGCAGGCGCACATGGCCCCGGTGCAGAAGGTCGTACGTTCCATATGTGATCACTTTCCTCATGGGCCTCACCTTCCCTTTCGTGGCTTGTTTAGTTATTGCCGCAGTGCTCGAGCTTCGCGACATGGAAGGCTTTCTCCCACCCATGGGCCTCGTACCAAGGCCACAGTGGCTCTATGTAGCAGTACAGCAAAGGTATGAGGCCGCGCGCGGCCACTTCGACGGCCAGCGATGAGAGCACCCGCGCCCCGACACCCTTCTCCGCGCCAGGGCGTGCCTTGAGCCCGCCGCAGACGGCAACATCGTCGGACTCGGCATAGGTCGCCATATGCGCAGCAATTCCTTCGCTATCCCTAATGACTATGCTCCTGCAGCCCTGCAGCCGCTCTCTCTCACACAACTGAGCCACGAGCGCGCCGACGTCGTAGTGCTTGCCAATCTCCTCGTCGCCGCAGATGAGCCTGGCTATCTCAGGATAGTCGGCCTCGGTCGCCCTGACCGCCGCGGGGTCTGGTACCTGAGTTCCGTCAGCCCGCATAACCCACCCCTCAGACAAACTGTAGTCGGCGAGCACGGTGGCGAGCTCTGCCGCTGCACTGTAAGAGGTCTGGACCATGGAGGGGTCCATTTTCTCAACGAGGGTCGCGACGGCCCGGATTGCGCGGTGGCCTGCCTGCCCGCAGAAGACGACCTGGAGTCCGTCATAATATCGGTAAACGACCGCCTCGAGTCGGCTTTCGTCGAAGACCTCCCAGCACGCAACGTTGTCGCCCTCGAACCCGTAGGTCAGCGCATCGATAAGTGCGTAGGGGTTTTCAACGCGCTGACCTTCCAGAACACGTCGCAAGCCCTCGTCCCAGCAGGCCACTTTCTTCACATTCACGTTCGTTTTCCTTAAAACTCGTAGCTCGATACCGGCGAGTGCTGCCCTCGGCGGTCCTCGGGCGGCAACTGCATGTAGTCGCCATAGATGTAAGTGAGGATCGCGTCGAAGTCACGTGTCCCCATCAAACGTTTCCCTTCGAACTCGTACTCCGACAGGTCCTTAAACCACTCCTTAGGCATCGCGTAACGCTCTTCGAGCGGATTTTCTCGATAGAGGGTACCGGTAGCTGGAAACAGCAGCGTCCTCACGCGGTTGGGGCTGTCGTCCGTGCTCTTGCGCTCCATTGGAGCGGCTAGAGCATAAACCGCCTTTGCGGGTATCTTGGACAATAGCGAGAACCAGGCCCTGAGCGGAGCCGACACGCGGGGGTCGAGTCTGCCGACCTCAGACCATAGGACCTTGCGCAGGCACATGCACCAGAAGTCCTGCAGAATTTGGCCGCCCACACCAAGAGGCGCGTCGTCCATGGGGAACACGTCGACAAAGACTCCTGTTTTGCACTTCAAGTGCTCCTGTCCGACCCTCACGTACTTCGTTCCGGTGCGCCTGAGCTTGCCGTACCCCCACCTGTATTCAGGATCGCTCAGATGGTCCTGGAAGAAACAGATGGACGGGTCCATCTCATGGGCGACAGAACGGAACCTCTCGTAGTCCTCACGAAGCATTGCAATATCAGCATCATCATCCCAGGGGATATAGCCCTTGTGGCGCACTGCGCCAAGGAGCGTCCCGCCGAAGATTGTGTACGCAATCCCGTGAGCGCGACACACGCGGTCGAACTCCACGAGCATGTCGAGCTCCAATAGCTGCATGCGCCGGAAGTCCTCTCCTTCTATGACCTTTACCTGTTTCATCTGCGCCCCCACCTAGAACAGACCCTCGGCCGATAGCGAGGTCAGGCAGTCGATAAGCCTGTCGTTGTCCTCCTCTGTGATGGCACCGATGTGCCCGATACGGAACACCTCGTCGCACAGCGCGCCTCCGTTTGGGCACAGCCACATGCCGTACCCGGTTTTGGCGCGCTCGATGATTGCCTTCGCGTTGCTCGCGGGGCAACGGAGCGCCGTCACTGCATTGGAGGGGTTCTCGGGGACCATCTCGAGTGTGGTGCTCGTCAGGGCGTCGCGCACGGCCTTCGCGCGCGACGCGATCTCGGCGCGCTCCGCGTCGATCCCGCGCGCCTCGATCGACCTCAAACGCGCATTGATCTCAAGCAGCGTGTTGACAGCAGGCGTCCAGGGAGTCTGCCCACGCTCGCCGTTGCGCAGGGCTTCCTTTAGGCTCAAGTAGGAGCAAACCTCGGGATTCTCCGCTACCCTTTCCTGTCCGCGCGGCGAGAGAGCCATGAGGGAGATGCCCGGGTGGCAAGCTAGCGCCTTTTGCGAACCCGTCAGCACCACGTCGGCGCCGAGAGCCGCCATGTCAATCTCTTCGGCGATGAACGCGCTCACTGCGTCGACGATCAAGAGCATCTCGCGTTCGCGGCAAAACTCGGATAGGAGCCTCATGTCGTACAATAGTCCCGACGAGGTCTCATGCATGTTCACGAGCAACGCACCGCAGCCGGATTCCACCGCATCCTCGAGGTTTTTCCGCGTGACCTGACGCCCGAACTCAAGCTTAATCTCGTTGACGTTGTGCCCGTGAAGTTGGCATAAGTCGACGAACCTCTGCCCGAAACTGCCGCCATTGACCACTGCAACTCGCTCAGCGGGCGCTAAGACACTCATCACAGCAGCCTCCATAGCGCCTGTGCCAGAAGCCGTTAGAAACACGCAGCGTGAATCCTTGGGTGCGGACAACAAGTCCAACATAATGCGCTCGTTCTCTAGCATTACCTGAGAGAACTCTGGTGTGCGGAAATAGGGTGCGCTCTTGGCTGAAACTTCCAGCACCTCGCTAGGGCTCATAACCGGTCCCACAGTAAAGTTAAGCATCTGCATTCTCCAAATCTCTAGTTAATTCAGATTTCAATTAAAAGGTGAAATCATCACCCGAAACCAATGGCGGCAGCTCTAAACACGCCTAATGATTGAGTAAACGTGGTGCCCCATACGCTCCTCTTTTGGCGGCAGCTGCATATAATCACCAAAGCAAGACCTCAGCAGCGGGTCATAGCCGCTAGGCACGGGTACGTCCATATCCTCAAAAGGCATATACACGGTGTCTTCGAACCACGTTCGCTCAAAGATGCTCGATTCCGGAGTTCCGGCCCATGAGATAAGGCCAACGTACTTTCTGGAATCGAACGAAGACTCCGTGCACAGAGTATTAAGTTGTTCCTGGTACCTCTCAGGCTTTCCTAGCATTCGGCTCATAATAAACTTAGCTAGTTTTTTTGCTGGATTGATATCTCTGTTGCAACAATCAAAATTGCACGCCTGTAGATAGCGCAACATCAGCTTGTGTGCTGCTCTCTTTTTATCCAGAGCTTCGCTCATGTTGTCGGCCAGGCCGTCCAACGGGTAAATATCGATGAAAGTCCCAAGTTCATCGACCTCGTTGCCGTACTCCCCTACCATCTTATATTCAGGATTAGAGATGCGCGTTATAAGGAACGGCCTTCTCAAACCAATCTCCGGTTTCACGGGCGTGTACTTGTCGAGTTCTGGGAAGCGTCCATCGAAGCAAGCTAAGAACCGCTCGTAGTCTGAACGGGGCATCGCGATATCTAAGTCATCATCCCAGGGAATAAACCCTTGATGTCTCACAACGCCGATGAGGCTTCCGTACATCAGCCAATACGTAATACCTTCGCGTCTGCAAACAGTATCGATATCTTTCAGAATCTTTAGGGACTCTAGCTGAATATCCCTTAGCTCGAGCTCCCCCTCAACATGCGGTGCGCTGGACTGCATAAGTCCCATAAAAATCATTTCCTTTCACAGTTATTATGAAAATGCAACGTGCGGGACACCGTCACCTACGGCCTTAGTTTTTTCATGGTCTCTACCAGTTCGTGGCGGAAAAAGGTCAGAAACGCCAAATAAATCGAAGAATACAAGCAGAAAGCCGGCACTGGTGATAGTAAAAATGCCGACAGGATGAAACCAACAGTCAGCATGATCTCAGCAGCACCGATGGAGCTTGCAGGGACCTTCATCAGACGGTTCATGTAGAACTCAGACCATAGGCTTCGGGCGACAATCACTACTGTCATAACCGAAATGACTGCAAAGACGGAACCAAAAGCGTAGACAGCTAATAGGGTAAGGATTAAGCAGGTAAATGCGGATACCATGTTTACAAGCAGCATCACGCGTTCTCGCCGAAGAACGTTATAGTAAGTCACGCCAGTGATGTTGTACTTGCTGTCAAAAACACAGATGGGCAGAAGGAATATCAGGTAAGTAAATGTACTTGAGTAGTCGGGCAGCCACATCGATAGCAACCAGACCATCGGGAAGTACAGAGCGTAAACACCCGGAAACAAAAGCCCCATGGCGTCACGCGCGGCGCGGTAGAACCTTCGAACCTCATCAAGTGTCGCTTGCCGCAACGAGGGGAAAAGAACCATGGAGGCTTGCGAAACGAACGCAAGGAAGAAGCTCACAAGAGAAAGGGCGAGCGACAGCTTGCCGAATGTCTCAATCCCCCACCGCGCATCGATGAAAACACGACCGATACCAAGGATTAACATGCTCATCACATTCGCGAGCATCATTGGAAAACCGATCTTGATGCTCGCCCATCCAAGCCGCGACGCCCGGCGAAGGCCAAGCCACTCAGCTTCCCAAAAGTCGCGCAAGTTCCATGCGCAGTAGCCCAGCTGCATCAAAGTGGAAGCCGTATAAGCAAATACGTAGGGATAAAACGAGTCTATCCTCAAAACCAGCAGTACCAATAGTGGCACCAAGAACGCCAAGCGCTCTATAATCGTTGAGAACGACGACTTCTTCGTCTCGTTCATGCACTGCAGCTCATTCATCATGAAAGTCGCCAAGTTCTGAAGTACTAGGTAAATTGCGGTCATAACCACAACGAACGTACGCTCAGCACCGGTTTGTAAGAAGCTGGACAAAGAGACGATTACGATGGCCATGAATGTCTGGTAAAAGACACCGAAGAGCATCTGGCTCTTAATCGATGCCTTGTCCATCTCTTCTCGCTTCTGACCACCGGTCGTCAGGTAGACTCCCGAGGAAAGACCCAAGTGGAAAAAACCAACATAGCTTACGTAGAAGATATATAACTGCCAGTAACCAAACTGCTCAACACCAAGCAGCTTCGGGACAATCATCGTCTGAATAACTGATAAAGCAAGAGTAACGCCTTGGGCCAGAAAAGCGATACTCATGTTTTGCAAAATAGTTTTCTTGTTCAAAAGGAATCCAAATTATTAATAACTAATAATTAAATCAAGCAAGTCGAATAACCATGAACGCTCTCATGTTTTTGATCGAGCCAGACTAAGCGTATTAAATTGAAGCTATCACCCCCTGCAGGCAAGCACCGCGTCAACAAGCAAGCCTTTCCATGTGGCATAAAAAGACCTGTGCCGTAAAATGGAGGAGAATTCTCTCAGCCCTCTTGATTTAAGGAATGAGATTCTGAAGTTCAACCATGAATTTATATCGTCCAATAGTAATTCATCCGCTTTTTCCAAGGTCTTTTTTTCAAGGCCAAATCGCTTCATTAATCGGACACGATCAATTAAATCCTCGACATCATGTATTCTGTCTTCACGCGTCATCTTCTTTCTAGCAGACGCGTTGGTTGCATGTCGGCGAAACTTTACGAGCCTTTTGTCATACAAAGCTAATGTGCCTTTTACCTGGGACAGCTCCCAAAGCATGGCGTCGTGAGCCCAAGATTCTTTCCAGAACGGTTCAATTTCGTTTGCGAAAGTCTTACGAATACAATAAGCGCAGCCAGGTCGGGTAACGTATATCGATTTAGCATTAATTTGCTCGTGCAGGAGAGCACCATCATTGGCGCCGTTTCCGACATTTGGAACCTTTTTTGATCCGGTTTCATAGAAGGGCTCGACATCGCATGCTAAGACGTCAATTTCTGGATGGTTTTCCATCAGAAATGCCATCTCGGATACTTTAGAGGGTAGCCAAACATCATCTTGGTCGCACAAGAAAATTAAATCGCCGGTTGCATGCTTAATTAGCTTATGGAAGTTGACCTTCCATCCATTGTTTACTGCGTTTACCGCAACTGACCACTTTTCAAGCTTAAAACGATCAATATAACTGCGAATAATGTCATATGTTCCGTCTGTCGAGCAGTCATCACATATTAATACTTCGTCAAAGGTCCTATCTTGAAGCCTAAGTGAATCAAGCTGCTCATCGATATATTCAGAACCGTTATAACTTGAGAGTACAAGAGAGATACGCAAAGTCACTAACCCCTTTCCTCAATGTACAACCGGCTCTCCGTTTCATTTTTTTCATTACCCCTAGTCCTTGTCGTAAAAAATGTGGTCAGGAGATCGATAGCAATTACCGCGAAGGCACAGACCCAAAGTGGGCCGGAAAATACCGTGTCATCGAAAATGCTCCAAAGTGGTCCTTGGATTGCAAGAGAATATGTAATTAGCTTAGTAAGTGATGAAAGGCGCTGCCAATTCAGCATTGCCTTTACAAGTAGAGAGACAAGACCGTAAAAAAGGGGGTAAATTACAATGCCTAAAATTGAAAAATCCTGGAAAGCATCCATTAAAAAAGAGCCAACAGTTAAGCCAGGATCTGTTGCCATGTACGAATAGACAACAGTACTTGACCCTAACCACGAGGAAAAAGTCGTATCGAATCCGAGAAAGTTAGAGAACAATTTGATAAATGGATAAAACAGATGCGCACCAAATGTTGGTGTTTTGACAACGATGTTGTCGAGGGCATAGCGAGCGTTTTCAAGTGGTGAACTGATATAAATATATAACCAGGTAAAGCCGTCAGGTACATCAACGTTCATCTTGTATTGACTAGACACGCTCGAAAATAGGGTCGCAGTTCTAATCGAGCCAAAGTAATCAAATGCAAATACGACAGCGACAAATACACCGACAAGAAGAAGAAAAGTTTTACCGGAAACCTTTGTTTTCCCAGTGCGTTTTACGTATAAAAGCAATTCAAACAAAAGGCAGCCTGTAAGAATCCAAACGATAGGCCCACGACTCAAATCACAGGCAGTAAAATAAAGAAAGGCTACAAACAGCAATAGGCTAAAAATTTTTGCCAGCTTTTGTTTTGCCATTCTTCCCACAAGATAAAAACAAATTGCAATTGGTACAGAGAGTCTGTAAAAATAGCCCCCTTTGAAATCTACTTTCATGCCAGCATTGTTGCTCAACCCTCTAAGTTGCCCTGCGTCAGCATTAGCCTTAAAAGCAAAAAAAGCCAATATTGCAATTAACGCTAAAAAAAACCAATAAATGATATTGTTTGGGATTTTTAACTCTCCGAAACACTCTTTCAATAAAGAGACATCCTTCCGACTGTTGGATGCGAAAAACCAAAATATAACGAATACAATTAGCGAGACAGCATTGATTAATAAACTGGGATGATATAAATCTGATAAGGCGAAATCATAGAGCCCCGTTCCTAAACTCCAAATCATCATTCCGATTCGATTCAAATCTAGAAAGAAAAGAACGCCATCATCTTGATACCAGTTATAGCAAATCAAAATGAATACAATAATCCATATAAAAGCAACGAAAAACAAACTAATCACCGTATGTAATGGCTCGCTAAAAATCCCTAGTTAACAATCTGCAATTGTTTTGACTAAAGACAGTTCTCATATAGGGCTATTAAATTTCGATAATAAACTTCGTCCGAGAGAATCTTCGGCTTCGGCCTCAGAGGCCGCTCCAGCATCTTCATCATCGCGCGTTCAAGATCCTCAACATCCCCAGTTTTGAACAGAAGGCCGTTTACACCTTCTATGACATAGTCTCGGGCAGCACAGCAATCCGGCACGATGCATGGAACACCCTGCTCAAGCATCTGAAGGGGGGTGAGCGGGGCCGCTTCGTGCCATCGCGACGGTTGCACCATCGCGATGGCACGAGCGGCCCCGCGCAATCCCATTTCTTCGGGCTTAAGCCAACCAGTGAACTCTACGTTATAAGAGAATCGTTTCTTAAGGTCGGACAGCATTTCACCGTCACCAATAACGATGCCTCTGGCGCCAATAGCGGTAACTGCTTCACAGAATAAATCAGCTCCCTTTTCTGGGCTGATTCGACCTATATACAAGAAGCGGTCACGAACTTGTTGAGTACCACTGTTATCGAACTTAATATGATCAACTGGATTGCGCAGGACCTCATAGGGATACTTGCTGTGCAGGAACGGAATAAGAATATCGCGGCAATATTCAGACACAAACGCATAGTGAATGTTTCGATTGTCGCGAACCCAACGGTCCTGCTGTGCCTGACGAGCAACCCGCCATAGCTTTTGAGCATAAGAGCGTTTGTCACAGTTGTGACAAACGCAAGCGCCCGACATAGGTTTACGCTCACAGATACGTTTCTCGTTATAATCATAAAAACCACCGTTGGGACAAACGGAGAAGTAATCATGGACAGTTAGAAGAACTGGGTTGCCTTTCTCAGTTGCTGCGGCAAATACAGCACTGCTCAAAACCTTTGTCCACGTATGTATATGGATGATGGCGCCCTTAAGATCATTGCGATTTAGAAGATCGCTGAATGACTTATAGACATACGTGTTCCAGACGCCTTTGCGAATGGCATCGAGTTTAGACGGGTTGCTGTTAATGGACGGCATGCCAAGACAAATAGTTTCGACATCGGAAGCAGCAAGCTCATCGCAAACAGGTCCTTCACCGCAGAAGAAAATCACCTTACGTCCCTTGGACGCAAGAAGTAGGGCGGTTTTAACCGCAACAGCAACAGCCCCACCTTCGATATAACCAAAGTCGCTAACGACAACGATGGGCTTAGTTTGCATTCCGATGTTCACTAGGATAACAACCCCTTAATGTACTCCCCCAGCTCTTCCTCCCAGTCGGGCATGTGGAAGCCCGCGGCCTCGAGACTAGACAGGTCGAGCGCGGAGTGGACCGGGCGCGGGGCGATGGGGCCCGCGGCGTTCGCGTAGTAGTCGGCGGTCGATACCGGCACGACCTTCTCCCCGTTGCCGTTGGCGGTCTCGAAGACGGCGCGGGCGATATCCGCCCAGGACTTGACTGCGCCGGAGCCGGTGCAGTTGTAGGTGCCGTAGGGCGCCTTCGCGTCCAGCACGTGGAAGATGGCAGCCGCCATGTCGCGCGTGAAGGTCAGGCGGCCCAGCTGGTCGTCCATGACGGTGACCTGCGTGAGCTTGTCCTCGGGGTCGGCTACGCGGTCGGACAGCCCCTTCATGGTCTTCACGAAGTTGCGGCCCTCGCCGATGACCCAGGAGCTGCGCATGATGTAGTGGCGGGGGCACCCTGCCACGGCGATATCGCCGGCGGCCTTGGTCTGGCCGTAGACGGACAGGGGGCTGAAGGGCTCGTCCTCAGTATGGACCTCGGCGGTGCCGTCGAAGACGTAGTCGCTGGACACGTGGACGAGGGTGATGCCGTGCCCGGCGCAGGTGCGGGCGAGGAGCGCCGGGCCGGTGGCGTTGGCCTTCCATGCGGCCACGCGGCCCTCGGGGGTCTCCGCCCTGTCGACGGCCGTGTAGGCGCCGCAGTTGATCACGGCGCCGTAGAGCGACCAGTCGTACTGCGAATAGGCCTCCGGGTCGGACATGTCGAAGGTGTCGATGTCGCAGAAGTCGAAGTCCTTCGCCACGCCGCGCTCCTCGGCGAGCGCGCGCACGGCGCGGCCCAGCTGGCCGTTGCAGCCGGTGACGAGGGTGCGCTTCGGCGCCATCGGGACGACGTCCCTGAGCATCGGGTGGTTGAGGTCGGCCTCGGAGACGGTGGCCTCCCCCAGCGGGATGGGCCACTCGATGGCGAGCTCGGGGTCGGCGAGGTTCACGAAGGTGTAGGTCCTCTTCAATTCAAGGGACCAGTGGGCGTCCACCAGGTAGGTGTAGGCGGTGCCGTCCTCCAGGGCCTGGAAGGAGTTGCCCACGCCGCGCGGTACGTAGATGGCCTTGGACGGGTCCAGGGTGCAGGTGAACACCTTCCCGTAGGTGGCGCTGCCCTCGCGCAGGTCCACCCAGGCGCCGAAGACCGAGCCGCGGGCCACGGAGATGAACTTGTCCCAGGGCTCGGCGTGGATGCCGCGGGTGACGCCGCGGCTGTCGTTGTAGGAGACGTTGTTCTGGACGACGCGGAGGTCCGGGATGCCCAGGGCGCACATCTTGGCGCGCTGCCAGTTCTCCTTGAACCAGCCGCGCGAGTCGCCGTGGACGGCGAGGTCGACGACCTTGAGGCCCTCGATGCCGGTCTCGGCGACGGAGAGGTCCTTCTCGAATGCGATGTCTGCCATGTGGGAAAAGCTCCTATCGAAGAGGTTGGGTAACCGCAGGGCGCCGGGGTTCGGTCTTACTGGCCCTGGGCGCGGTAGCGGGCCTCGGTGGCCTCCTTGGCCGGGCGCCACCAGGACTCGTTGGCGACGTACCAGTCGATGGTGGCCTTCAGGCCCTCGGCGAAGTCGGTGTGCGCCGGCCTCCAGCCGAGCTCGCGCTGGAGCTTGGTGGAGTCGATGGCGTAGCGGCGGTCGTGGCCGGGGCGGTCGGCGACCCAGTCGAAGTCCTCGGGGTCGCGCCCCATGGCCTCCAGGATCATGCGCAGGACCGTGATGTTGTTCTTCTCGCCGTCGGCGCCGATGAGGTAGGTCTCCCCCGTGCGGCCCTTGGTGAGGATGTCCCAGACGGCCGAGGAGTGGTCCTCGGTGTGGATCCAGTCGCGGACGTTCTCGCCGCGGCCGTAGAGCTTGGGGCGGACGCCGTCGACGATGTTCGTGATCTGCCTGGGGATGAACTTCTCCACGTGCTGGTAGGGGCCGTAGTTGTTGGAGCAGTTGGAGATCGTGGTGTGAAGCCCGTAGGTGCGGGTCCAGGCGCGCACGAGCATGTCGGAGCTGGCCTTGGTGCTCGAGTACGGCGAGGACGGGTGATAGGGCGTCTCCTCGGTGAACTTGGCCGGGTCGTCGAGCGCCAGGTCGCCGTATACCTCGTCGGTGGAGACGTGGTGGTAGCGGACGCCGTGCTTGCGGACGGCCTCCAGCAGGCGGAAGGTGCCCTCCACGTTGGTGCGCAGGAACGGCTCCGGGTCCGCGATGGAGTTGTCGTTGTGGGACTCCGCGGCGTAGTGCACGATCGCGTCGTGGCCCGGGACGAGCCTGTCCAGCAGCTCGGCGTCGCAGATGTCGCCCACGACGAGCTCCACGCGGTCCGACGGCAGCCCGGCGATGTTCTCGGGGTTGCCGGCGTAGGTCAGCTTGTCCAGGACGGTGACGTGCACGCCGGGGTGGTTGTCGACCACGTGGTGCACGAAGTTGCTGCCGATGAAGCCGCAGCCGCCCGTGACGATGATGTTCCTGGGTTCGAAAATCTCAGACATGGGGGGGTTCCTCCTAGTACTCGCGCGGGCTGTTGACGATCTCGCCGGCGGCGACCTTCTTCAGGTGCTGCCCGTAGACCGACTTGCCGTAGGCCTCGGCGGCCTGCCTGAGCCCCTCGGTGGTGATCCAGCCGTTCTCCCAGGCGATCTCCTCGGGGACGGACACGGGCAGGTCCTGTGAGTGCTCCACGGCGCGGACGAACTCCGCGGCCTCGTGCAGGCTCTCCATGGTGCCGGTGTCGAGCCACGCGTAGCCGCGGCCGAGGGTGACCACGGACAGCGTCCCCTCCTCCAGGTACATCCGGTTGAGGTCGGTGATCTCCAGCTCGCCTCGGGCCGAGGGCTCGACCCTGTGCGCCTTGGCGGCCACGTCGCCCGGGTAGAAGTACAGGCCGGTGACGGCGTAGGAGCTCTTGGGCTCGGCGGGCTTCTCCTCGATGGAGACGGCACGGCCCTCCCCGTCGAACTCCACGACGCCGAAGCGCTCGGGGTCGTCCACGTGGTAGCCGAAGACCGTGGCGCGGCCCGACTCGGCGTTCTGCACGGCGCGCGTCAGGTGGCGCGACAGGCCGTTGCCGTAGAAGATGTTGTCGCCCAGCACCAGCGCGCACGGCTCGCCGGCGATGAAGTCCTCGCCGATGGTGAATGCCTGCGCGAGGCCGTCGGGGCTCGGCTGCTCGGCGTAGGACAGGTTCACGCCGTAGCGCGAGCCGTCCCCGAGCAGGCGCTCGAAGTTGGGGAGGTCGGTCGGCGTGGAGATGACCAGGATGTCCCTGATGCCCGCCAGCATGAGGGTGGACAGCGGGTAGTAGATCATGGGCTTGTCGTAGACCGGCAGCAGCTGCTTGGAGGTCACGAGCGTGAGCGGGTACAGGCGGGTGCCGGACCCGCCGGCGAGGATGATGCCTTTCATTTGCTATAGCCTTTCTTTTCTAGCGGCCCTACGGCCAGCACGGTTTCCCAGAAGGCGCGCGCAGCAGTCGACAGCGAAGGCGATGAACTCGACCAGATTGCCCTCCCGAAGGAGCTGGGAGGAGACCGCTTTGACGAGCCGGCCCCCTTCACCGATCTCACTTGCATGCATGAGATCGTCCGCATGCGTTTCGAGAAAGAACCCGACGGCACGGTTGCGGGCAAACTGTTGGGATGGCGTCAAGTTGTGCGAGTGATAGACCTCGGCACATGGTTCGTACGCGACCTTCATACCCGAGGCGATAAATTTGGCGGCCATGAGCATGTCCTCGTTGGTGTTGACTTGATCGAATCCACCGCATTCGAGATATGCGGTCCGTCGATAGGCAGAACAGGTGTCAGATGCAAAGAACGTCTTAATCCCAAATTTCTTGAGATCGCCTTTTGACCGAACAGACGGTGTGTCGGGATAGTTGAAATCACGAACCAATTGTTCAAAACGACGGGCATTGGCCTTGGGGAGCTGCCTTCCGCTCACAAGCGCGACAGAGTTATCGGCCAGTAACGGTTCGACAAGCGTTTCCAGGTAGCGACTGGAAGCGGGTACAGCATCCTGTGTGAGAAAACAAACGAAATCACCCGCGGTGTGCCTCAAAGCTATGTCGCGGGTCGAACCGTGATTGAATTCCTTACGTTCTATGCGAACGAAGTTAACCCGAGGATGCTTGGCGACCTCGTCAACGGTGCCATCTTCGGAGGATGAGTCAACCACCAAGATATCGAAGGGCCTGAGAGTCTGAGTTTCGATGAGGGTCAAGAGCTCATCGATCTCGCCCGCCGCATTTAGGGTTGGTATGACTACGCTCAAGGAGGGAGCCATCACTTGCCCTTCCTCATTGCCTTGAAGGTCTTAACAAACACGCGGGCGTCTAGGCCAACCGATTGATGGCGCACATAAAATAACTCGCGAGCCTGCCTCTGGCCACTAGCCCACGTTGAGTCATTGCGGTCAGTGGCCGCCCACCAGCCGGTGATCCCCGGTTTGCAGGAGAGCACTTCATCACGGGCATCTCCATACTCGTACGTCTCTTCGAGCGTCACCGGTCTGGGGCCAATGACAGAGAGGTCACCCATGAGCACATTGATAAACTGCGGCAACTCATCGAGTGAGGTGCGTCGCAGGAAGCGACCAACGCGCGTAATGCGTGGGTCATCGTCGACCTTCTGCTCGCGTTTCCACTGAGCCAGCTGTTCGGAAGTCATATACTTCTCGGGATGATCATGAGCATCCGACACCATGGTGCGCAACTTAAATATGTATATCGGTTTTCCATTCTTGCCGATACGCTCCTGGCGGAAGAACGGCTTGCCGGGGGTGTCGATCTCAATTGCAACGCATGCAGTCGCAACGGGGATTAAAAGAACTGCGCAAACACCCGCCGAGAAAACAATATCAAATGCACGCTTAATAGCGAGGTAGCCCGGCCCACCTTTCTTGGGGGCGGCACACGACGAGTCCGGCGCAGGCGCCTTATAAGTGCCAGTTGCAACGAAACCCATAGCAGGAGCTGGGTTCTCGACAGGAGGCGGAAACTCTGTTGCCCTAGGAAATCTTGTGACTTTGGGCAAGTCCATTACATATTCTGTTTTATCTGACACGTTCTCTTCCAAGATTTTGTCCCCGGGTCGGGGATCCTCCCTGTCCTTTGCGGAAATCGCCAGCAGCTAGGCGATTACCTTTTTGAGGTTGCGCATGACGCGCTGCTCGTTTGAAAGCACGGCAAGGCCAACGCGCGTAGTTACGCGTCGGCCGCACAGGTTGAGCTCCAGATAAGCAGTGCATTTACGTCT
Organism: Collinsella sp.; assembly: GCA_019414515.1. Taxonomy (GTDB): domain Bacteria; phylum Actinomycetota; class Coriobacteriia; order Coriobacteriales; family Coriobacteriaceae; genus Collinsella. The sequence continues at coordinate 373 of DXLX01000003.1, read as the reverse complement.
ATTGATGTCTTTAATGAGGCCTTCGTGGCCCAACAGCGGACCAGCCGTTACTACGACCCGGTCGCCATCTTTTAGGGCCTCGCTCATGGGCACTACGCGGTCTCCCCTATTGGTAAAACTGCCAATGAGCTGGGTCTCTTCTTTTGCCAGCGGCACAAACTGACCGTCCTGGGAAAGCACCCGGGCAAAGTCGTCCATGCGCAGCAGGTACTGTTGCACGGTCCGAGGATCTGGTGACGCATAATTTCTTTCGCAAATTGACAACCGCATAGCGGAACACGGCCCGCGCCCCGTCATATGATTTCTAGCGGCTAAACAACAAATCAACGACGAAAGGGGCACGGGCCGTGTCTGCGAACATCGTAACAGTCGA